>NZ_JBIWAF010000062.1:0-1102 GCF_044759925.1 Pseudomonas sp. NPDC099000 | reverse complement strand
ATCAACACGTACCAGGCCAACTAGGAACTGGTTCTCGGCCATTTCGCCTACGCAGAGAACACGACGGTTACCCAGGTGGTCGATGTCATCGACGATGCCTTTACCGTTACGGATGTCGACCAGAGTCTTCAGAACCGCGACGATGTCTTCTTTGCACAACACGCCCGAACCTTCGATCTCGGTACGACCGATACGACGGTTGAACTTCATCCGGCCGACCGCAGACAGGTCATAGCGCTCAGGGCTGAAGAACAGGTTGTTGAACAGAGTCTCGGCAGCGTCTTTGGTTGGCGGCTCGCCTGGACGCATCATGCGATAGATCTCGACCAGCGCTTCCAATTGGTTGCTGGTGGAGTCGATCTTCAGGGTGTCGGAGACGAACGGACCGCAGTCGATATCGTTGGTGTACAGCGTTTCGATGCGAACAACCTGGGCCTTGGCAATTTTTGCCAGGATCTCGGTGTTCAGCTCGGTGTTGCACTCTGCCAGGATTTCGCCGGTTGCCGGATGCACGATGGCCTTGGCGGTAGTGCGACCCAGGACGTAGTCCAGAGGCACTTCCAGGGTCTTGAGACCGGCTTTTTCGATCTGGTTGATGTGGCGCGCAGTAATACGGCGACCAGCCTCAACGATGACCTTGCCCTTCTCGTCCTGAATATCAAGTACAGCGATTTCACCACGCAGACGCGAAGCAATCAGTTCCAGACTGAGGGTTTCGCCGCTCAGGTGGAAAACGTTGGTGGTGTAGAACGCGTCGAGCACTTCTTCAGTGGTATAGCCGAGCGCGCGCAGCAGTACCGATGCAGGCAGCTTGCGACGACGGTCGATACGCACGAACACGCAGTCTTTCGGGTCGAACTCGAAGTCCAGCCACGAACCGCGGTAAGGAATGATACGCGCCGAGTACAGCAGTTTGCCGGAGCTGTGCGTCTTGCCACGGTCGTGGTCGAAGATCACGCCCGGGGAACGGTGCAGCTGGGAAACGATTACACGCTCGGTACCGTTGATTACGAAGCTACCGTTTTCAGTCATCAGGGGGATTTCACCCATGTAGACTTCTTGCTCTTTAATGTCCTTGATCGCTATGTTCGACCATACTATG
>NZ_JBIWAF010000061.1:0-1247 GCF_044759925.1 Pseudomonas sp. NPDC099000 | reverse complement strand
TGAACTGGTCCAGTAATTTTGGACATTTTTTTCGGTTCTCACGCCGCCAGCTTTTCCGCTGCTACAGGTGAGTGGTAACCGTTGTAACTGTGGCGCCTGACATTGTTGTAGCGCGTCACATAGCGGTTTATATCAACTCGGGCTTCGTGTTCCGAGTTGTAGCCGTCTTCAGGCACCCATTCGGACTTCAAACTTCCAAAAAAACGCTCCATCGGGGCGTTATCCCAGCATTGGCCTTTTCGACTCATGCTTTGCCTAAGCTCGTGCGCCATCAGTTCGTCCCTGAATTTATGGCTGGTGTACTGACATCCCTGGTCAGAGTGGAACAGTACGCCTTTGGGTTGCCCTCTCAATTCGACGGCCATTCGCAGTGATTCGCGTGCCAGCGTCGCGTCGGCGACCAGTGAAAACGACCAGCCCACCACTCGTCGCGCAAATAGATCCAGAACGACTGAGAAGTAGAGCCAGCGCTTGCCCAGCTGGATATAGGTGATATCCGCGCACCAAACCTTATTGATATCAGCTACGTAAAACTCACGCTCCAGCTCATGCTCAGCCACCAGCGACTCAACGCCCGATGACTTGTACTTGTGAGGTCTGCGCTGACGGCTAGCGATCCCAGCTTCCTTCATCAAACCGCGGGCCATGTAGCGGCCCACCTGATGGCCGTCACCCCGCAGGTCTTCGGAGAGGGTTCGTGCACCTGCCGAGCCTCTTGATGCCTTGTGGTATTTAATCAAAACAACCTTGAGCGCTTCGCGCTTCGGGTTGGTTTTACCTTGGCGCTGACGCCAGGCGTAATAGCTGCTGCGGTTGACTTCAAACACGCGGCAGCAGTCTGTAATGCCGTACTGCTCGCCCAGCTCACTGATCAGAGGGAATGATCTTTGGAGTCCAAAAGCAGGAGAGCACTGGCCTTTTTTAGGATTTCGATATCCCGGTCTTTCTGCCTCAGCAAGGCTTTGAGTTCCTGGATTTGCTTCTGGTCGGCGGTGATCGCCTTGGTACCCACAAGCGTCGATCCGGCGCGCTCTTTTCGCACCTGATCGACCCAGCGGCGCAAAGCTGTTGGGCCGATATCCAAGCTGGCACAGATCTCGGGAATCGGCTGATCCTCATCGAGCACCATGCTTGCAGCTTTGAGTTTGAACTCACTGGAATAGGATTTTCGCATCATCATGCACACCTCAGATTTGGGCGCCATCATAGCGCCCTATTGATGTGTCCAAATTCATTAGGCCAGATCA
>NZ_JBIWAF010000060.1:0-1268 GCF_044759925.1 Pseudomonas sp. NPDC099000 | reverse complement strand
CTATGGCCAGACCCCGCCGGGCGGCCTGCTGGACATGGTCAGCCGCCGTCCAACCGCTGAAGACAGTCACGAGATCCAGCTCGTCGATGAAGTTGCGCAGGATGTCGCCGGTTTCTGCTTGCTGCTTAGCCTGGATGTCCGATTCGGTCATCACGTTCAGGGTCCAGCCAGTCAATTGGCTAGCCAGACGCACGTTCTGACCACCGCGACCGATGGCCTGAGCCAGATTGTCTGCGCCAACGGCGATGTCCATTGCATGGGCATCTTCGTCAACGATAATTGCCGCAACCTCAGCCGGGGACATGGCGTTGATTACGAACTGAGCCGGGTTGTCGTCCCACAGGACGATGTCCACACGCTCACCGCCCAACTCACCCGACACTGCCTGGACGCGCGAACCGCGCATACCGATGCAAGCGCCTTGCGGGTCGATGCGTTTGTCTTTCGAGCGGACCGCGATCTTGGCGCGCGAACCCGGATCACGGGACGCAGCCATTACTTCGATCAGGCCTTCAGCGATTTCCGGCACTTCGATGCGGAACAACTCGATCAGCATTTCCGGCGCGGTACGCGACAGGATCAGCTGCGGGCCGCGGTTCTCGGTGCGGATTTCCTTGAGCAGCGCACGCAAGCGCACGCCAACCCGGAAGGTTTCGCGAGAGATGATGTCTTCACGAGCCAGCAACGCTTCAGCGTTGTTGCCCAGGTCAACGATCACGTTGTCGCGAGTCACTTTCTTCACGGTGCCGGAGATGATTTCTCCCAGGCGCTCGCGATAGGCGTCAACGACTTGAGCGCGCTCGGCTTCGCGAACTTTCTGCACGATGACTTGCTTGGCAGTCTGTGCAGCAATGCGGCCGAACTCGATGGATTCGATTTTCTCTTCGACTACATCACCCACCTGGGCGCCCGGGTGCGTTTCGGCAACCTTGCTCGGCCAGGTTTCGATGGCCGGATCATCCAGGTCTGCTTCTTCGACGACCGTCCAGCGACGGAATGTCTCGTAAGCACCGGTGTGGCGATTGATTTCCACACGCAGATCGACTTCGTCCTCGAAACGCTTTTTGGTAGCAGTGGCCAGGGCCAACTCCAGCGCTTCAAAAATTACGTTTGCCGGTACGCCCTTTTCATTGGATACCGACTCAACAACCAGCAGTACTTCTTTGCTCATCGTACGCCTCGCCTTTCGCAAGCCATTTGATCGGATGTTTGTGGTTTTGTGTAATATTTTGGTTTATTGTTTTGATTTTGGTTGTTTTCGTTTGTTT
>NZ_JBIWAF010000059.1:0-1374 GCF_044759925.1 Pseudomonas sp. NPDC099000 | reverse complement strand
GGGAGTGTCATAAATTTTGTGTTCGGGCATAACATGTAGCAGAGGTGCATGTATGCCAACCAAAAAGAAACCGGCCCGTGAGGCCCAGCGTGACCTTCCTTCCATTCCAAAAGAGCTGATCGACCAGTTCGTCAGCGGACCGATGAGTGCTGATGCCATTCAGGATGCCGCGATGGCGTTCAAGAAGGCCCTTATCGAGCGAGCCCTTGGCGCCGAACTGGGGCACCACCTTGGGTATTCTCAGGGCGCGGAGCGCCCCGAGGATTCGAGCAACCAACGCAACGGTAGAAGCAGCAAGACCGTGCTGACCGATGACGGCCCGTTGCGCCTGGACATCCCCAGAGACCGTGACGGCAGCTTTGCTCCGATCCTGATCCCCAAACACGAGCGCCGTTTTACGGGCTTCGATGACAAGATCATTGCCATGTATGCCCGCGGCATGAGCGTTCGTGAGATCCGTGCATTTCTCTCAGAACAGTACGGAACAGACGTATCCCATGACTTCATCAGCTCTGTTACCGACGCTGTTCTGGACGAAGTCAGTACCTGGCAGCAGCGACCACTCGAAACCATGTACCCCGTCATTTTCTTTGATGCTCTGAGGGTCAAAATTCGTGACGAAGGCGTGGTTCGCAACAAGGCGATCTACTTGGCCCTGGGCGTACTGCCTGACGGCACTCGAGATATTTTGGGGATCTGGATCGAGAACACTGAAGGTGCCAAGTTCTGGATGAAGGTCTTCAATGACCTCAAAACCCGAGGCGTCGAAGACGTACTGATCGCGGTGACCGACGGACTTAAAGGCATGC
The DNA here is from genome assembly GCF_044759925.1 of Pseudomonas sp. NPDC099000. Taxonomy (NCBI): domain Bacteria; kingdom Pseudomonadati; phylum Pseudomonadota; class Gammaproteobacteria; order Pseudomonadales; family Pseudomonadaceae; genus Pseudomonas; species Pseudomonas sp. NPDC099000. Next base: position 565 of record NZ_JBIWAF010000059.1, on the reverse strand, counting down.
CGGAGGCCTTGAGTGCAGTGTTCCCACAAACAACGTTGCAGACGTGCATCGTCCATTTGATTCGTAACAGCCTCGATTACGCGGCTTGGGACAAACGTCGGGAACTGGCCAAAGCCCTCAAACCGATCTACCAAGCACTCAATGCTGAAGTCGCCGAACAAGCTCTGGAAGCTTTTGAGGCAGGGCCTTGGGGCAAGCAATATCCAACAGTGGCGGCAGCGTGGAGACGCGCCTGGGATCGAGTCATCCCGTTTTTCGTATTTCCGCCGGCCATACGAAAAGTGATCTACACGACCAACGCCATCGAGAGCATCAATGCGCAGTTACGCAAGATCATCAAGACACGAGGCCACTTTCCAACCGACGAAGCAGCGACGAAGCTGATCTGGCTGGCGCTGCAAAACATCACCGCCAACTGGGGCAGTGCCGCCCATGACTGGAAAAGTGCGATGAATCAGTTTGCGGTTTTGTACGGAGATCGATTCATCAGGCCGAACTGGTGAAAATCAAGGCCTGCCTGACGGCAGGCCGTTACCGGCCCGCACACAAAAAATCTGACACTCTC
>NZ_JBIWAF010000058.1:0-1441 GCF_044759925.1 Pseudomonas sp. NPDC099000 | reverse complement strand
TGGTGTGCACCCCAAAAGTTGGACACGACCGATGGGGTGTTTCATGGGAAAGTACACGATTCAAGCGAAGCTATCAGCGGTACAGGATTATTGCGCCGGCAAGGCGGGGCTTAGAGATGTAGCACACCGTCACGAGGTGGATTTTTCGTCGTTGCGCCAGTGGGTTGCGGCGTACCAAGTGCACGGCACAGCCGCTCTGGAAGTAAAAAAAGTGCGCCACTACAGCGCTGAATTCAGGATGTCCGTCTTGAAGCGTATGCGCGAAGAGCAGCTTTCTTACCGCCAAGTAGCCGCATTATTTGATATCCGGAAATTCAACATCGTCGGCGATTGGCAGCGCCGCTATGATGAGGGCGGTGAAAACTCCCTGCTCAGCCAACCCAGACGAACTGGATCAAAGAAAATGCCCAAACCGCCCGAGCCTGCTCAGCCTCTGTTACCTGATGAGTCTCGTTCCCGGGATGAGTTGATCGCAGAACTTAATCAACTTCGGTTGGAAAATGATTATCTAAAAAAGCTCGATGCCTTGGTTCAGAAGAAACGAGCAGCGCAACAGAAAAAGCGCAACTCGTAATTGAACTGAGGCAGCGGCATTCTCTCGACGGCTTATTGAAGGTCGCTGGATTGGCGCGCAGCACGTTCTACTATCAGCAGAAAGTGCTCCAGGCGGCTGATAAGTATGCGGATCTGAAAGCCAAGATATGCGAGGTCTTCAACGAAGAAGAAGGCAAGTTTGGCTATCGCCGCATGACGCTGGCAGTGCGCAAGGCCGGTTTCTTGATCAACTACAAGACAGTGCAACGCCTTATGGCTGAGCTTGGCCTCAGATGCCGCGTACGTGTGAAGAAGTATCGCGCCTACAAAGGTGAAGTGGGTCGAGCCGCCCCCAACCTTCTGAACCGCGATTTCCACGCATCACAACCCAATCAGAAGTGGGTAACCGACGTCACGGAGTTTAAGGTGGGAGGCCAGAAGCTGTATTTATCGCCAATTCTGGACCTCTATAACGCCGAGATCATTTCCTACGATATCGCCAGACGGCCGCTGTTCAGCATGGTCGGGACAATGCTTAGCAAAGCTTTTGCGCGACTAAAAACAGGCGAAAAACCCATCCTGCATTCAGACCAAGGCTGGCAGTACAGGATGCCTATTTATGACCAACGCCTTAAAGAGCACTCGGTCACCGCGAGCATGTCGCGCAAAGGAAACTGTTACGACAATGCGGCCATGGAAAGCTTCTTTGGCACGCTCAAATCCGAATTTTTTTACCTGAAGAAATTCAGTAATCTGGACGAGCTTCAGGCCGGTCTAGTGGACTACATCCACTATTACAATCACCGGCGCATCAAGCTGAGGCTGAACGGAATGAGCCCTGTGGAATACAGGACTCAATCCGTTCAGGCCTAGAACCACAATCGTCCAACTTTTGGGGTGCACACCA
>NZ_JBIWAF010000057.1:0-1616 GCF_044759925.1 Pseudomonas sp. NPDC099000 | reverse complement strand
AATGATACGCAATACAACATTAAAAAAAGTCTCACCAGTGGTGACGTCCTTCATGCCGATCAAGGCCGCGATGTCACCAGCGCGTACTTCCTTGATTTCTTCACGGGCGTTTGCGTGCATTTGCACCATACGACCCACGCGCTCTTTCTTGCCTTTAACCGAGTTGATCACGCCGTCGCCGGAGGCCAACACGCCCGAGTAAACTCGAACGAAGGTCAAGGTACCCACGAATGGGTCAGTGGCAATTTTGAATGCCAGAGCGGAGAACGGTTCGTTGTCGTCTGCATGACGCTCCAGATCGATAGTCTCGTCATCCGGGTCAGTACCCTTGATGGCAGGAATATCAACAGGCGCAGGCAGGTAGTCGATAACGGCGTCGAGAACCAGGGGAACACCCTTGTTCTTGAAGGAAGAACCGCAAACAGCCAGAACGATCTCACCAGCGATAGTACGCTGACGCAGAGCGGCCTTGATTTCCGCGTTGGTGAGTTCTTCACCTTCGAGGTACTTGTTCATCAGCTCTTCGCTGGCTTCGGCCGCAGCCTCAACCATGTTGCCGCGCCATTCGTCAGCCAGTTCCTGCAGTTCAGCAGGGATAGGCTTGCGAACTGGAACCATGCCTTTGTCGGAGTCATTCCAGTAAACAGCTTCCATGGCCATCAGATCGATCTGACCCTGGAAGTTGTCTTCGGAACCGATAGCCAACTGGATTGGCACCGGAGTGTGACCCAGACGCTGCTTGATCTGACCGATCACGCGCAGGAAGTTCGCACCAGCACGGTCCATCTTGTTTACGTAAACAAGACGTGGAACGCCGTACTTGTTGGCTTGACGCCATACGGTTTCCGACTGAGGCTCAACACCCGAGGTGCCGCAGAACACAACGACCGCGCCGTCGAGAACACGCAGGGAACGTTCAACTTCAATAGTGAAGTCAACGTGACCCGGGGTGTCGATGACGTTGAAGCGATACTGATCTTTGTGCTGCTTCTCGGAACCCTGCCAGAAGGCGGTAATGGCAGCAGAAGTAATGGTAATACCACGCTCCTGCTCCTGCACCATCCAGTCGGTGGTCGCGGCGCCGTCATGCACCTCGCCCATTTTGTGACTTTTGCCAGTGTAAAAAAGGACGCGCTCGGTGGTGGTGGTTTTACCAGCATCCACGTGAGCAACGATACCGATGTTACGGTAGCGATTAATCGCTGTTGTACGAGCCATAAAGCCCTCGCAAAATTAGTGACGCTAAAATTAGAAGCGGTAGTGCGAGAAAGCCTTGTTGGCTTCAGCCATACGGTGCACGTCTTCACGCTTCTTAACTGCAGCACCTTTACCTTCGGCAGCGTCCAACAGTTCGCCAGCCAAACGCAGAGCCATAGACTTCTCGCCGCGCTTACGGGCGAAGTCTACCAACCAGCGCATTGCCAGAGCGTTACGACGGGACGGACGAACTTCGACCGGAACCTGGTAAGTAGCACCGCCTACACGGCGCGACTTTACTTCGACCAGCGGAGCGATGGCGTCGAGAGCTTTCTCGAAGATTTCCAGGGGATCGCTGTTCTTGCGTTCTGTAACCTTTTCCAGCGCGCCCTAAGCGATACGCGCGGCGCCGGCTGTCT
>NZ_JBIWAF010000056.1:0-2112 GCF_044759925.1 Pseudomonas sp. NPDC099000 | reverse complement strand
ATATGGACGCAGCCGAGCGTACAATCGCCGGTTCTGCTCGTAGCATGGGCCTTAACGTGGAGGGTGTGTAATGGCTAAGTTGACCAAGCGTCAAAAGGCTATCGCCGGCAAAATCGAAGCAGGCAAGTCCTACAACTTTGTAGATGCTGCCGCTCTGCTGGCTGAGCTGTCGACTGTCAAGTTCAGCGAGTCGTTCGACGTTGCTGTAAACCTGGGTGTTGACCCGCGTAAATCTGACCAGGTTGTTCGTAGCGCTACTGTGCTGCCACACGGCACTGGCAAGACCGTTCGCGTAGCTGTGTTCACTCAGGGTCCAGCTGCTGAGGCCGCTCTGGCTGCCGGCGCTGACCGTGTAGGTATGGACGACCTGGCTGCCGAAATGAAAGGCGGCGACCTGAACTATGACGTAGTTATCGCATCCCCGGATGCCATGCGCGTTGTTGGTCAGTTGGGTCAGATCCTGGGTCCGCGCGGCCTGATGCCTAACCCTAAAGTCGGCACCGTAACTCCAGACGTAGCTACCGCGGTTAAAAACGCCAAGGCTGGTCAGGTTCGTTATCGCACCGACAAAAACGGCATCATTCACACCTCCGTTGGCAAAGTCGGCTTTGACGCCGTCAAGCTGAAGGAAAACGTTGAAGCCCTGATCGCTGATCTGAAGCGTATCAAGCCAGCTTCCTCGAAAGGTATTTACGTCAAGCGCGTTACCCTGAGCACCACCATGGGTCCAGGTCTGGTCATCGACCAAGGCTCGCTCGACGCGTAAGACACAGATTGGCGCAAGCGATTGCGCCAATTGAAAGATTGGGGTCCCTGCCTGGCGGGGGCTATCCAAGACCGTAGGCGACGCAAGTCTTAAACCTCAAGCCTACGCAGATGGTGCTCCCGGTTCCTTACCGAATCAGACACCAAAACGACATCTGGCCTCGGTTGGATGAAACGGTAACAAGCAGGAGTTTTTCCCGTGGCAATTAAACTTGAAGACAAGAAGGCCATCGTCGCTGAAGTCAACAAGGCTGCCCAAGTTGCTCTGTCCGCTGTCGTGGCTGATGCCCGTGGCGTAACAGTAGGCGCTATGACCGGACTCCGTAAAGAGGCTCGTGAAGCTGGCGTTTACGTACGTGTTGTACGTAACACCCTGCTCAAGCGCGCCGTTGCTGGCACTCAATATGACGTGCTCAACGACGTGTTCACTGGCCCGACCTTGATTGCATTCTCCAAAGAACATCCGGGCGCTGCTGCTCGTATCTTCAAAGAGTTCGCAAAAGGTCAGGATAAGTTCGAGATCAAGGCAGCTGCGTTCGAGGGCAAGTTCCTCGCGGCTAATCAGATCGACGTACTGGCAAGCCTGCCGACCCGTGACGAAGCAATTTCTCAGCTGATGAGCGTGATTCAAGGCGCAACCAGCAAATTGGCTCGTACTCTGGCGGCTCTTCGCGACCAGAAAGAAGCTGCTGCAGCCTAAGGCTGAGCGTCTCCTTTCAGCGTTTATTGTTTATTTCGATGGCCGCGTAGGCTGTCACCCCAATACAGGAATTTATAGTCATGTCTCTGACTAACGACCAAATCATCGAAGCAATCGGCGAAAAATCCGTTCTGGAAATCGTTGAGCTGATCAAGGCCATGGAAGAGAAGTTCGGCGTTTCTGCTGCCGCTGCTTCCGCTGGTCCAGCTGCTGTCGCTGCTGTTGTTGAAGAACAAACTGAATTCAACGTCATGCTGCTGGAAGCTGGCGAGAAGAAAGTTAACGTGATCAAGGCAGTACGTGAACTGACCGGTCTGGGCTTGAAAGAAGCCAAGGCAGTAGTTGACGGCGCTCCTGGCATGGTTCTGGAAGCTGTTTCGAAAGACGCAGCTGACAAAGCCAAAGCCACTCTGGAAGAAGCAGGCGCTAAAGTCGAGCTGAAGTAAGCATCGACTTTGCTCCTCCAGCCCGAGCGTTAAGCGAAAGGCTGATGGCTGGTGGCTCTTGCCACCGGCCTTTTTCCGTTATTGGCAGCCGACTGGGTCGGTGCTGGTAACGAGCTGTAACCACCCGATGCGGTGGCGCAAACCATGGGGTTTGCACGATTTTCTGGCTGCTCCCGCCGGGAGGGGCCAAACAAGCAGGTG
>NZ_JBIWAF010000055.1:0-4671 GCF_044759925.1 Pseudomonas sp. NPDC099000 | reverse complement strand
AATACACTGAACGGGACGGCCCGCGTGACCTCGTCCTCGCTCGGTTCGGGCTCATCGAGACCCGCCGGCTGCTGGCATTCTTCCGGATGATGAGCAGGCACAATGGGCAAGGCGAGCAAAAGCTCCTCCTCGATCAGTGACTGCAGATCCAATGGATCTTCGCCCAGTTCCAGCACGTCATAACCTTTCGGCAACGACTGGGTATTCGCACCCTCCTTCACCACAGCATAACTGCATTCGCTATGGATCGGCAGGGTGACCAGCTCAAGACAACGCTGGCAAACCATTTTGACTTCGGTGTCGATAAAGCTGTGGATTACCACAGACTTACGTTCATCTCGTTCAAAAACGAATTTAGCCTGCACCGTACCGACAGTATCGGAAAGCGGGTCGCAGAGTCTCTCCAAATCGGCCAGCAGCAGTTCACCTTGAAGGGTGGTGCCACGGTCAGCCAATTTGCGCGGGTCAACGTGAGGTGGAATCGGGTCATTCAACATAGGCGCAGCATTATAGGGATGCACCCAGCCATGTCAAAGGAAATTCAGCCCTGTCCGTCACTTGCAAGCCTCCGCTAGAATTCGCGCCTGTCTTCAGGAGATGCGCATGCTGCCTTTATTACTCGCTTCAAGCTCGGTTTATCGCCGAGAATTACTGGCCCGCCTGCAGCTGCCATTCACGTGCAGCTCGCCGGATATCGATGAAAGCCATCGTCCGGGCGAGTCCGCCATTGATCTGGTAAAGCGCCTCGCCACAGAAAAAGCCCGGGCACTTGCCGGCAGCCACCCCGCTCATCTGATCATCGGCTCCGATCAGGTCGCGGTTCTCGGCGAGCGGATTATCGGCAAGCCCCACACCTTCGAAAAGGCCCGCGAACAACTGCTGGCGTCGAGCGGTGCCAGCGTGACCTTCCTGACGGGCCTGGCGCTGCTCAACAGCCAGACCGGCGACTGTCAGGTCGACTGCGTGCCCTTCACCGTGCACATGCGCACCCTCGACCCGGCACGCATCGAGCGCTACCTGCGCGCCGAACAGCCCTACGACTGCGCTGGCAGCTTCAAGGCCGAAGGCTTGGGGGTGAGCCTGTTTCAAAGCACCGAAGGCCCTGACGCCACCAGCCTGATCGGCCTGCCATTGATTCGCCTGATCGACATGCTGCTGGCCGAAGGCGTGCAAATCCCTTAAAGATCAAAAGATCGCAGCCTCGTTTCACTCGACAGCTCCTACAGGGCACGCATTTCAATGTAGGAGCTGTCGAGTGAAACGAGGCTGCGATCTTTTGACTTTAAAAAAACCGGCAAAAGCCGGTTTTTTTTGTGCAGCCAGAGAATCAGCGCAACGACGGACCGTGAAAACCCATCCACATCGCCAGCTGCTCAGCCACGCTGGCACCGAGCTTTTTCGAGAAGCGATCGAACGGCGACTCCTGGACGGTAAAGTCCACCAGCTCCTTCTCGCCAATCACATCACGCGCTACTGAACTGGCATTCCCCAGGCCATCGATCAGCCCCAGCGGCAAAGCCTGCTCGCCATTCCAGACCAGCCCGGAAAACAGCTCTGGATGCTCCTTATCCTTGAGACGGTCGCCACGGCCCTTTTTCACGCTGTTGATGAACTGCTGGTGCGTGGTATCCAGAACGCCCTGCCAGAACCGAGTCTCCTCAGGCTTCTGCGGCTGGAACGGGTCAAGGAACGACTTGTGTTCGCCGGACGTGTAGGTCCGACGCTCGACGCCAAGCTTCTCCATGGTGCCGACAAAGCCATAACCGGCCGCTGTCACGCCAATGGAACCGACCAGGCTCGCCTTGTCGGCGTAAATCTGATCCGCCGCACTGGCGATGTAATAAGCACCGGAAGCGCCCAGGTCGGAGATCACCGCGTACACCTTGGTATCCGGGTGCAAGCCGCGCAGACGGACGATTTCGTCATACACGTAACCCGACTGCACCGGACTGCCGCCCGGGCTGTTGATGCGCAGGATCACGCCCTTGACCTTCTCGTCCTCGAACGCTGCACGCAGGCTGCCGACGATGTTGTCGGCGCTGGCCGGTTCCTTGTCGGCGATCATGCCGGTCACGTCGATCAATGCCGTGTAGTGGGAACCGCGGGTCGCGCTTTTTTCCATGTCCATCAGCGGCGTGAAAAGAATCAACGCGCCAAACAGGTACACGAAGGTCAGCAGCTTGAAGAAAATCCCCCAGCGACGAGACCGGCGCTGCTCCTGGACACTGGCCAGCAGGGTCTTTTCCAGCAGCTTCCAGCTTTTTTCGTCACCGCTCTCTGCGCTCGCCTTGGCGGGCGCTTTCCATTCGTCGGTCATGACATTTACCCCAGCAAAAACCTATTAAGCCCGCTGACTCAGCCAGGCATGCAATTCGGAAAAACGATCAATGGCCAGTCGCGGCTCGAACAGCCTCAGCGCGTCGATCGATTGCGCGCCGTAGCTGACCGCCACCGAGTCCATACCGGCGTTACGCGCCATCTGCAGATCGAAGGACGAATCGCCCACCATCAGCGCCTGCTCCGGGCGAACCTCGCAATGCGCGAGAATCTGCTCAAGCATCAGTGGATGGGGCTTGCTGGCGGTTTCGTCGGCGGCGCGAGTGATATCGAAATAATCTTCCCAGCCATGGGCTTTCAGCACCCGATCCAGCCCGCGACGAGCCTTGCCCGTGGCCACAGCCAGATGATAACCCTCGGCACGAAACACCTCCATCGACTCGACCACGCCTTCGAACAACGGCGAAGGCACGGCTTCGGCGGCGATGTAGTGATCCGCGTAGTGCTGACGGAACGCCACCAGCTCGGCATCGCCGATTTCCGGGTACAACGTGCGAATGGCCTCAGGCAAGCCCAGACCGATAATGCCTTTGACCGCAAAATCATCGCGCAACTGAAACCCGGACCGTTCGGACGCGACATGCATCGCCTCGACAATCCGACCAATGGAGTCAGCGAGCGTGCCGTCCCAATCGAAAATCAGCAGTTTGTAATCAGAGGGGTGCACTCAGGCGCTCCACGGTCTTGGCCCACATTTCGTCCACTGGCGCCTGCAATTTCAGCTCGCCACCATCCGGCAGCGGCACAGTCAGCAGGTACGCGTGCAGGAACAGGCGCTTGCCGCCCAAATCGCGGATTTCCTTGCTGAAACCTTCGTCGCCATACTTGGTGTCGCCGGCGATGCAATGGCCGGCATGCAAGGTGTGGACGCGAATCTGGTGAGTCCGGCCGGTAATCGGCTTGGCCTCGATCAGGGTGGCAAAGTCGCCGAAGCGGCGCAGCACCTTGAACACGGTCACAGACTCCTTGCCCTCCTCCTCGTCGACCTCGACCATGCGCTCGCCGGAGCGCAGATTGCTCTTGCCCAGCGACGCCCGGACTTGCTTGATCGAGGCCGCCCAGTTACCGCGAACCAGCGCCATGTAGCGCTTGTCGACACCATCGCCGCGCAAGGCTGTGTGCAGGTGGCGCAACATGCTGCGCTTCTTGGCGATCATCAACAGGCCAGAGGTATCACGGTCGAGACGGTGAACCAGTTCTAGCTCCTTGCAATCGGGACGCAACTGACGAAAGGCTTCGATCACGCCGTAAGTCAAGCCACTGCCACCGTGAACCGCGATGCCGCAAGGCTTGTTGATCACGATCAGCGCTTTGTCTTCAAAGACAATCGAAGCTTCGAGTCGCTGCAGCAGGCCCTGGGCCAGCGGCACCGGCTCATCGCGCTCAGGCACGCGAACCGGCGGCACGCGCACGATATCGCCCGCCTGCAGCTTGTATTCGGGCTTGATCCGACCTTTGTTCACTCGCACTTCGCCCTTACGCAAAATGCGGTAAATCAAGGTCTTGGGCACGCCTTTGAGCCGAGCGAGAAGGAAGTTATCAATACGTTGGCCGGCATATTCCGGCGAGACCTCCAGCAGTTGTACGGCTGGGGTCGAAGGGGCAGTAGTCGTCATGCCGCGGATGATAACAATTTTTTATGGAATTGAAGCACTTAATCATTGCTGCTATAGTCGCGAACGCCGCCAAAAGCGGCCTGGACAGCGGACTAACGGTCAAAAACCGGCCCTGACCAACGCAATTCACCAGGACGCGAGGCCGTCCTACGGGGCTTTCGCTACGTAACGGTGGAGTTTGCAGCTGTAACAAGCGCAGGTGACATGAGGCCTGAATCAAGCCGTAAAGCAGAGTTTTCACTCGCCTTGCGAGCCAATATTCATGGCCAGTTCACAAAGTGCAGTCAGCTAAGGACGACCCCGAGCGAACGCTTCGGAAACAACGCCTAAATTAGCCATGATGCGTGACCTCCCCCTTCGGAGCTCACGGTAAATGCCAACCCGCTGCGGATTCTGCGCGCGGCAGCACCCGAATTATCAGGGATACGTGTAGGGTGGAGATGCACAACCGCTGGACTGTGTAGCATTAGGCTTTATCAAGACGCTTCATCTCGTCCACAGCCGCTGGTTGATTCCTCCTCCTGACTGAGTGCTTAAGTAGCCACAGCAAGCAGGACGCGTACGTCGCGATAACGGCCCAATTGGCCGCACATCGCTGGACACGGGAATCGCCAACCACTCCCGACGCACCTGACACCGACCCTGAGAAATCGAGTGTGCCGAACGCCGATTCCGGCAGCCCGGAACCCGACGGTACTACATGAAAAGAATGCTGATT
>NZ_JBIWAF010000054.1:1900-4983 GCF_044759925.1 Pseudomonas sp. NPDC099000 | reverse complement strand
CAAATTGCTTGGGTGTTATATGGTCAAGCCTCACGGGCAATTAGTATTGGTTAGCTCAACGCCTCACAGCGCTTACACACCCAACCTATCAACGTCGTAGTCTTCGACGGCCCTTCAGGGGACTCAAGGTCCCAGTGAGATCTCATCTTGAGGCTAGTTTCCCGCTTAGATGCTTTCAGCGGTTATCTATTCCGAACATAGCTACCCGGCAATGCCACTGGCGTGACAACCGGAACACCAGAGGTTCGTCCACTCCGGTCCTCTCGTACTAGGAGCAGCCCCTCTCAAATCTCAAACGTCCACGGCAGATAGGGACCGAACTGTCTCACGACGTTCTAAACCCAGCTCGCGTACCACTTTAAATGGCGAACAGCCATACCCTTGGGACCGGCTTCAGCCCCAGGATGTGATGAGCCGACATCGAGGTGCCAAACACCGCCGTCGATATGAACTCTTGGGCGGTATCAGCCTGTTATCCCCGGAGTACCTTTTATCCGTTGAGCGATGGCCCTTCCATACAGAACCACCGGATCACTAAGACCTACTTTCGTACCTGCTCGACGTGTCTGTCTCGCAGTCAAGCGCGCTTTTGCCTTTATACTCTACGACCGATTTCCGACCGGTCTGAGCGCACCTTCGTACTCCTCCGTTACTCTTTAGGAGGAGACCGCCCCAGTCAAACTACCCACCATACACTGTCCTCGATCCGGATAACGGACCTGAGTTAGAACCTCAAAGTTGCCAGGGTGGTATTTCAAGGTTGGCTCCACGCGAACTGGCGTCCACGCTTCAAAGCCTCCCACCTATCCTACACAAGCAAATTCAAAGTCCAGTGCAAAGCTATAGTAAAGGTTCACGGGGTCTTTCCGTCTAGCCGCGGATACACTGCATCTTCACAGCGATTTCAATTTCACTGAGTCTCGGGTGGAGACAGCGCCGCCATCGTTACGCCATTCGTGCAGGTCGGAACTTACCCGACAAGGAATTTCGCTACCTTAGGACCGTTATAGTTACGGCCGCCGTTTACCGGGGCTTCGATCAAGAGCTTCGCGTTAGCTAACCCCATCAATTAACCTTCCGGCACCGGGCAGGCGTCACACCCTATACGTCCACTTTCGTGTTTGCAGAGTGCTGTGTTTTTAATAAACAGTCGCAGCGGCCTGGTATCTTCGACCGGCATGGGCTTACGCAGTAAATGCTTCACCCTCACCGGCGCACCTTCTCCCGAAGTTACGGTGCCATTTTGCCTAGTTCCTTCACCCGAGTTCTCTCAAGCGCCTTGGTATTCTCTACCCAACCACCTGTGTCGGTTTGGGGTACGGTTCCTGGTTACCTGAAGCTTAGAAGCTTTTCTTGGAAGCATGGCATCAACCACTTCGTCACCCAAAGGGTAACTCGTCATCAGCTCTCGGCCTTAGAATCCCGGATTTACCTAAGATTCCAGCCTACCACCTTAAACTTGGACAACCAACGCCAAGCTGGCCTAGCCTTCTCCGTCCCTCCATCGCAATAACCAGAAGTACAGGAATATTAACCTGTTTTCCATCGACTACGCTTTTCAGCCTCGCCTTAGGGACCGACTAACCCTGCGTCGATTAACGTTGCGCAGGAAACCTTGGTCTTTCGGCGTGGGTGTTTTTCACACCCATTGTCGTTACTCATGTCAGCATTCGCACTTCTGATACCTCCAGCAAGCTTCTCAACTCACCTTCACAGGCTTACAGAACGCTCCTCTACCGCATCACCTAAGTGATACCCGTAGCTTCGGTGTATGGTTTGAGCCCCGTTACATCTTCCGCGCAGGCCGACTCGACTAGTGAGCTATTACGCTTTCTTTAAAGGGTGGCTGCTTCTAAGCCAACCTCCTAGCTGTCTAAGCCTTCCCACATCGTTTCCCACTTAACCATAACTTTGGGACCTTAGCTGACGGTCTGGGTTGTTTCCCTTTTCACGACGGACGTTAGCACCCGCCGTGTGTCTCCCATGCTCGGCACTTGTAGGTATTCGGAGTTTGCATCGGTTTGGTAAGTCGGGATGACCCCCTAGCCGAAACAGTGCTCTACCCCCTACAGTGATACATGAGGCGCTACCTAAATAGCTTTCGAGGAGAACCAGCTATCTCCGAGCTTGATTAGCCTTTCACTCCGATCCACAGGTCATCCGCTAACTTTTCAACGGTAGTCGGTTCGGTCCTCCAGTTAGTGTTACCCAACCTTCAACCTGCCCATGGATAGATCGCCCGGTTTCGGGTCTATTCCCAGCGACTAGACGCCCTATTAAGACTCGCTTTCGCTACGCCTCCCCTATTCGGTTAAGCTCGCCACTGAAAATAAGTCGCTGACCCATTATACAAAAGGTACGCAGTCACCCAACAAAGTGGGCTCCCACTGCTTGTACGCATACGGTTTCAGGATCTATTTCACTCCCCTCTCCGGGGTTCTTTTCGCCTTTCCCTCACGGTACTAGTTCACTATCGGTCAGTCAGTAGTATTTAGCCTTGGAGGATGGTCCCCCCATATTCAGACAAAGTTTCTCGTGCTCCGTCCTACTCGATTTCATGACTAAGAGATTTTCGCGTACAGGGCTATCACCCACTATGGCCGCACTTTCCAGAGCGTTCCGCTAATCTCAAAGCCACTTAAGGGCTAGTCCCCGTTCGCTCGCCACTACTAAGGGAATCTCGGTTGATTTCTTTTCCTCAGGGTACTTAGATGTTTCAGTTCCCCTGGTTCGCCTCTTAAGCCTATGTATTCAGCTTAAGATAACCATCTTATGATGGCTGGGTTCACCCATTCAGACATCTCCGGATCAAAGTCTGTTTGCCGACTCCCCGAAGCTTTTCGCAGGCTACCACGTCTTTCATCGCCTCTGACTGCCAAGGCATCCACCGTATGCGCTTCTTCACTTGACCATATAACCCCAAGCAATCTGGTTATACTGTGAAGACGACATTCGCCGAAAATTCGATAATACTCAATTAAGAGCAACTCACAAATTTTACCTTAGCCTGATCCGTTACCAGTGAAAGTAACGTTCAGTCTATCTTTCTATCACATACCCAAATTTTTAAAGAACGATCTAGC
>NZ_JBIWAF010000053.1:2535-5202 GCF_044759925.1 Pseudomonas sp. NPDC099000 | reverse complement strand
CTCGAAAGGCTCCCCGGTTACTTGCGCGTTTATCCCAGTGACGACAAAACCCCACAGCCTAGGGCTGCGGGGTTGGGATGCTTGTTCAGCTAGACCTTTTCGACCTGACTGAACTCTAACTCTACCGGAGTAGAGCGACCGAAAATGAGCACAGCCACTTGGATCCGACTCTTTTCGTAGTTAACTTCTTCGACCGTGCCGGTGAAATCGGCAAACGGACCGTCATTGACGCGTACCGACTCACCCGGCTCGAACAACGTCTTCGGCTTCGGCTTGTCGCTACCATCAGCAACGCGACGCAGAATCGCTTCTGCCTCTTTATCTGTGATCGGCGCAGGCTTATCAGCGGTACCGCCAATGAAACCCATCACCCGAGGAGTATCCTTGACCAAGTGCCAAGTACCCTCATTCATGTCCATCTGAACCAGCACATAACCTGGGAAGAACTTACGCTCGCTTTTGCGTTTCTGGCCATTACGCATTTCAACCACTTCTTCAGTGGGAACCAGAATTTCGCCAAAGCCATCTTCCATGCCAGCCAGCTTTACGCGCTCTACCAACGAGCGCATGACATGCTTCTCGTAACCGGAGTAAGCATGCACAACGTACCAACGCTTAGCCACGGGACACCCTTAGCCGACAATCAAGGAAACAAGCCAGCCGAGCAGGGAATCAAGCCCCCACAACAGCAACGCCATAACCAGAACAACAGCCACAACAATCAACGTGGTCTGCGTGGTTTCTTGGCGAGTTGGCCATACGACTTTACGAATCTCGGTGCGTGCTTCCTTAACCAGTACAAAGAAAGACTTGCCCTTGACTGTTTGCAGGCCTACAAAGGCAGCTACAGCAGCAATGGCGAGCAATGCAAGTACGCGGTACAGGATCGGCGAAGCAGAGAAATACTGATTGCCAACAACGCCAACAACCACCAAGGCGACTACTACAAGCCACTTGAGCAGATCGAAGCGAGAGCCTTGAGCTTCAGCTTTAGGAGTCATCTATGAAGATCCTGTGAAAAGAAAGCCAGACACACCAAGTGAATCTGGCAGGTCAGGAGGGAATCGAACCCCCAACCTACGGTTTTGGAGACCGTCGCTCTGCCAATTGAGCTACTGACCTAAAACAAAATCAGGCCGACCATTATGCCGGCCCGAAAAAGACATTACAACAATTTACTCGATAACTTTGGCTACGACACCAGCGCCGACGGTACGACCGCCTTCACGGATAGCGAAACGCAAGCCATCTTCCATCGCGATGGTTTTGATCAGAGTGACAGTCATCTGGATGTTGTCACCTGGCATTACCATTTCAACGCCTTCTGGCAATTCGCAGTTACCGGTCACATCAGTCGTACGGAAGTAGAACTGCGGACGGTAGCCTTTGAAGAATGGCGTATGACGACCACCCTCTTCCTTGCTCAGAACGTAAACCTCAGCAGTGAACTTGGTATGCGGCTTGACGGTGCCCGGCTTGACCAGAACCTGGCCACGCTCAACATCATCACGCTTGGTACCGCGCAGCAAAACGCCGCAGTTCTCGCCAGCACGACCTTCGTCGAGCAGCTTGCGAAACATCTCAACACCAGTGCAAGTAGTTTTGACAGTGTCACGCAGACCAACAATCTCAACTTCTTCCTGAATGCGGACAATGCCACGCTCAACACGACCAGTCACAACAGTGCCGCGACCGGAGATCGAGAACACATCCTCTATCGGCATCAGGAACGGCTTATCAATAGCACGCTCAGGCTGCGGAATATAAGTATCCAGAGTCTCGACCAACTTCTTGACGGCTGTGGTACCCATCTCGTTGTCGTCTTGACCATTCAACGCCATCAGCGCCGAACCGATGATGATCGGAGTGTCGTCACCCGGGAAATCGTAAGTGCTCAGCAGATCGCGCACCTCCATCTCAACCAGCTCCAGCAGCTCAGCGTCGTCAACCATGTCAGCCTTGTTCAGGAAGACAACGATGTACGGAACGCCAACCTGACGGGACAACAGGATGTGCTCACGGGTTTGCGGCATCGGACCATCAGCGGCCGAGCAAACCAGGATAGCGCCATCCATCTGAGCAGCACCGGTAATCATGTTCTTTACGTAGTCGGCGTGACCTGGGCAGTCAACGTGTGCGTAGTGACGCACGGCCGAATCGTATTCAACGTGAGCGGTGTTAATGGTGATACCACGTGCTTTTTCTTCTGGGGCGCTATCGATCTTGTCGAAATCAACCTTTGCCGAGCCGAAAACTTCGGAGCAGACACGGGTCAGCGCAGCGGTCAGGGTAGTTTTACCGTGGTCTACGTGACCAATGGTGCCTACGTTGACGTGCGGCTTATTACGTTCGAACTTTTCCTTAGCCATCGAAGCAACCCCCAGCAGAAGAATTAAACAGTAATACCAGCCATTAAAACAAAGGCAGATATTTTCATATCTGCCTTGTTATATGGAGCTCTTGAGCGGATTTGAACCGCTGACCTCACCCTTACCAAGGGTGTGCTCTACCAACTGAGCTACAAGAGCATAACGCTTTGCAGGACCTGCAAACTTGGAGCGGGTAGCGGGAATCGAACCCGCATCATCAGCTTGGAAGGCTGAGGTTCTACCACTAAACGAGCCCCGCGGAGCTTGCAGCTCTCGCTAAAAATGGTGGAGGGGGAAG
>NZ_JBIWAF010000053.1:0-2525 GCF_044759925.1 Pseudomonas sp. NPDC099000 | reverse complement strand
TCGAAGTCGTAGACGTCAGATTTACAGTCTGATCCCTTTGGCCGCTCGGGAACCCCTCCTAAGCGAGCCGGCATTCTATATCATGCCGACCTTCTGTCAAGCATTTTCTCATTAAAAACCTGAGGTTAGCAGCGTTGACACCGCTTCACGCCGTTAACCGTTAAAGGTCTTCACTGCGAAGCGGGCGCCATTCTATGCAAACTATTCCGCAGGCGCAACCCCCTCGCACGGCATTATTTTATGTTTTAACTCATTGAATTCTTTGGAAAGGTTTAGCAGCTGAAGATCATCCACTGAACGCCGGCTTTCGGGCGCTATACGGACCCAGTAGCCAGCAGAACCAGAAGAGTCTCTTGGCAAGGACTGAAACTTGATATCCATCCCGCCAAGTCGCCGCTCAGCGGCCAGGGCGGTCTCTTGACGAGTGAAGCCCCCTAAATAGAGGCACCCACTGTCCGTCGACGCCGGCTTTCCTTTCTCACGAGCCGTATCAGCCGCCTCGCTCAACAAACGGATATCCTGCTGCGATCCTCGATACAAACTCAAAGGCGTTACATCTTTCGCACGCAGCGGGGCCTCTTGTTGATGCCAGATGTAATAGAAGACATTGAGAACCAGCAACAGCAGGAACAACCAACGCATAAGAACCTCAAGACAAAGGACATGCCATCGCCAGACCTACAAATACCAGGTCTGGAACCAGCCTGGCATCCGGTACGATTTCAGAGACGAGCGCCGCATCGCCTCCCGTGAGGAATACCGCAAAATCCTTCCCCCAGTAACCACGCGCCATTTCCAATTGAGTCAGGACGAAGCCCCTCAACATAAGCAAACATCCTCGCTCAACCGCTTCGACCGTTGTGCGGCCAGGCACGAGGCTTTCCAGTGCACGCTCGGCAGCGATATCGCCATAGCGAATCTTGCGGGTATGGGTTCGCAACTGGTTGCGCATCAGAGGCATTCCAGGGCAAATAAACCCGCCAAGATGCTCTCCATCCCCCGCAATGAAATCAGCAGTCACCGCGGTACCGAAATCGAGCACCAGGCATGCTCCTGCGGCCAGGTTAAACCCACCGAGCATCGCTAACCAGCGATCAAGCCCCAACCTCTCAAACTCCTCGTACCCATTTCGAACACCTGCCATTTCACGCGCCGGCGCAGCGCACATCGCGGATACAGAAAACGCTTTCGCCAGCAGAGAGGTCAACGCAGCAGTCTCTTCGGTCGTTCTGACACTGACCAACCGGCACCGCTTGAGGGCCAGCCCTTCGAGTCCACTCAGGCTTTCCAGCAATGCGAGATCCGAATCCACCACGCCCTCTCCAAACACCTGCTTGGCATCCGCATGGAGAACCCGCCACTTTATAAAACTGTTCCCGCAGTCGAGCTCAAGAATCATCACGCAACCTCAGACTGAGCTCACCACCACTGAATATTTTTTCCACACCATTTACCTTCAAGCGCAAGGCACCCTGGCTGTCGATACCCAACACCTCACCATCTATCTGGTTAACGCCAGCAATCAACGAGACTGCACGACCTTGCCAAAGATGGTTCTGCTCCCACTCCCGCTGGATGGCGGAAAACCCATCGATCTGATGACGAGCCAGATACTTCTGGAGCATCAACCCTATTTGCGCGACGAGGTGATTGCGATCAAACACCCTGCCCGACTCCAACCGCATGGACGTCCATTGCTGATCAATCTCGTCGGTCGCCTGCATGTTCACATTAATTCCAACACCCAGCACCACGTGACACACATCAGCAGGATCACCCACCAGCTCGAGCAATATCCCGGCAATCTTTTTCTGGCCAACCAAAACATCGTTGGGCCACTTCAAGCCCACGCCCGGGATACCGAGATCTCTCAAAGCCTGCATAACAGCAAGCCCAACCACAAGACTCAACCCTTCGAGCTGACGCATTCCACCTTCGATGCGCAATACGAGGCTGTAATAGATGTTTTCTGCGAAAGGACTAGCCCAATTTCGCCCACGTCGGCCGCGACCCGCAGTCTGCCGCTCGGAGAGCACCAAAAATGGCGCAGCCTGGCCATGCTCAATCGCGCGCAAGGCTTCAGCGTTTGTTGAGTCAATTGAGTCGAAGAGCAGAATAGGCCAGTCGCACGAGGACGCCTGTTCTTTTATGTCGGCAGGATCAAGCAGCGTCAATGGCGCAGCCAATTGATAGCCACGACCGCGCACCTTATGGATGGACAAGCCGAGCTCAGCTTCTAAATGCTGTAGCTGCTTCCATACCGCACTACGACTGATACCCAAGGCGACGCCCAGGGCCTGACCCGAATGGAACTTGCCATCCTTAAGAAGCTTTAACAATGTCAGCATGCAGTCTCGCCTCACAATGAGGCCCGCATGATAGCCATGCCCCGAGCCGTTGCATAGAAACCCCGAGAGCCAGATTTTCCTACGGACAAAACAAAACCCCAACTGCTTTCGCAATTGGGGTTTCGGAATTTAATCTTGACGATGACCTACTCTCACATGGGGAAACCCCACACTACC
>NZ_JBIWAF010000052.1:0-7882 GCF_044759925.1 Pseudomonas sp. NPDC099000 | reverse complement strand
AAGCTGAGGCTGAACGGAATGAGCCCTGTGGAATACAGGACTCAATCCGTTCAGGCCTAGAACCACAATCGTCCAACTTTTGGGGTGCACACCACCGCGTGGGAACGATCGGTATTCCGTGTGGGAGCGAGCTTGCTCGCGATGAGGGCATCACATCCAACATTGATGTCGGCTGACACACCGTCATCGCGGGCAAGCCCGCTCCCACAGGGAAATGTGCAGATCAGGGTGAAATTACTACTTTAGTACCGGTTTTCCTGTCGATCGTCGCATTCCAATCGCACCGAGACTGGCATGTAATGGGTTCATAACTATAAGGATTGAACCCCATGCCGCGTGCCCGACGTCGTCTGTTGCGCCCTTCCCTTGCTGCGCTGTCGCTGAGTCTGTTACTGGGCGTCGCGCACGCCGATTCACCGCTGTTCTCCGCCGACGGCTATCGCATCGGCCTTTACCGCAGTCCGACCCCGAATCAGCTTCAAGGCGCGACCATCATCGACACCGCCGCCCTGCAAACCCTGCTCACCCAGACACCGCACCCGGTGCTGATCGACGTCTACCGCCGCCAATGGCTGCAAGGACGTTTCATCGAAGACCAACCCCACGAGAACCTGCCCGGCAGCCATTGGCTGGCCAATACCGGCGACGGCGACCTGACAGCTGACTGGCAGGGCTATTTTGCGCGTAACCTGAACGCATTGACCGCAGGAGACTTGGCGCAACCGCTGGTCTTCTACTGCCGTGCCGATTGCTGGCTGAGCTGGAACGCCGTCAAACGCGCCGCCGCCATGGGCTATAAGACACTGTATTGGTATCGCGACGGCCTGGACGCCTGGCAAGCCGCGAACCTGCCCGTTGAACCGGCCCAGCCCGAGCCCTTCCACTGACCTTTACGCGTGCGTGTTGTTGCCACACCATAATGAAAATAATGAGGTGAAAGGCTATGTACAAAATTCTGATTGCCGACGATCACCCGCTGTTTCGCGAAGCCATTCATAACGTCATCAGCGATGGTTTTCCGGGCAGCGAGGTGATGGAAACCGCCGACCTGGACAGCGCCCTGCTGCTGACTCAGGAACACGACGACCTGGACCTGATCCTGCTCGACCTGAACATGCCCGGCATGCACGGCCTCAATGGCCTGATCAATCTGCGCAACGAGGCGCCGACCATTCCGGTGGTGATCGTTTCAGCCGAACAGGACAAGCAGATCGTGCTGCAAGCCATCACCTATGGCGCGGTGGGTTTCATCACCAAATCCTCGCCACGGGTGCAGATGACCGAGGCCATCAAGCAAATTCTCAATGGCAATGTGTACTTGCCGCCGGACATCATTCGCACACAAAAATGCGGAACCCACCGGCGCATGAATGACAACCCGAGCTTCCCGCCGGAACTGCTCCAGGCCTTGACCCGCAAGCAGTTGCTGGTGCTCGAACGCATGACCAAGGGTGAATCGAACAAACAGATCGCCTACACCCTGGAAATCGCCGAAACCACAGTCAAGGCGCATGTCTCGGCGATCCTGCGCAAACTCAATGTGCATAACCGGGTGCAGGCGATCTTGAGTGCCGGGGATATTGATTTCGGGTCTTACCTACGGCGTTGAAACCGCGCCGCCTTCATCGCGAGCAGGCGCGCTCCTACACTTGATCTTCAGTGAACACAGAATATGTGTACATCAGAGATCCAGTGTAGGAGCGAGCCTGCTCGCGATGAGGCCAGCACAATCACCAGAAAATTCAGGGCCTGCCCAGCAAGTGACTCATCGCCGTCTTGAGCTTCATCGGCCTTACCGGCTTATGCATCAACGTATGCCCCAACTCACGAATCTGCTGCTTGAGCTCATTGCTGTAGTTGGCGGTAATCATCATCGCCGGAATCGCCGAGCCGCGACGGGCGTTGATCCGGGCCACGGCATCGACGCCGTTCTGATCGTCATCCAGGTGATAGTCGGCGATCAGCAAGTCTGCCTCTTCATGATAGTTGTCCACTTGCCGCGCCAGGTCTTGCTCCGACAGCGCCGTGACCACCCGACATCCCCACCCTTCCAGCAAGGTGCGCATACCGGCGCAAATCGCCGCGTCGTTATCCAGCACCCACACCCGCGCTCCGCGCAGACGTTCCAGCATCGGCTCACTCATCAGCAGTGCCGGTTGCGCCGTGGGGGCAGTGGCGCTCAACGGCACTTCGACGGAAAACATCGAGCCCTTGCCCGGCCACGAACGCACATGAATGCGGTGACCGAGGATTCCGGCAATCTTTTCCACAATCGCCAGACCCAGACCTAACCCGCGATCCTGATCTGGACGCTGCACGTCACCGCGTTTGAACTCCTGGAAAATCTCTTCCAGCCGATTTTCGGCAATGCCCATGCCGCTGTCCCAGACCTCGATCGTCAACCGCTGATGATGACGCCGACACCCGAGCACCACCCGACCGCTGTAGGTATAACGAATGGCGTTGCTCAGCAGATTGCGCAGGATCCGCGCGAGCAACTGGATGTCGCTGCGCACCAGCGCCGAACACGGGATGAAATGCAGCTCTAGCCCTTCACTGCGGGCCACCTGGGTGTACTCGGCCGCGAGGTTTTCCAGCAGTTCGCTCAGGGCGAACGGCGCAATGTCGGCCTTGATCACCCCGGCATCCAGTTTGGAAATGTCCACCAGCGTGCCTAGCAGGTTTTCCACGTCCTCCAGCGAATTGCTGACATTGCGCACCAAAATCGCATTGGCCAGCGGCTCGCGCCGTTCCAGCAAAGCGCTGGTGAACAGTCGAGCCGCGTTGAGCGGTTGCAGCAGGTCGTGACTCACGGCGGCGAGAAACTTGGTTTTCGACAGGTTGGCCTGCTCGGCCTCCAGTTTGGCTTCGCGCAAGCGCGATTCCACGCGCCGGCGCTCGTCGATTTCGCGCAGCAATTGGTCATTGAGGGTGGTCAGTTCGGTGGTGCGTTCGCGCACCCGCAACTCGAGATTCTGATAGGCCTGGTGCAGCGCCTCGGCCGTGCGACGGCGCTCGGTGATGTCGCGGATCAACACGAAAATCCCCACCACTTCCCCGGTGACCAGGCGATTGGGCACGTAGGAGCGCAGCATGTAGCGTTCCTGATTGTTGATGTTGGTTTCGGCGAATTCGAACGTCACGCTCTCACCGGCCAGGGCCCGGGCCACGTAGGCTTCGAGGCGCTGGTAATGCTGCTCGCTGTGAACTTCGCGCAGGCTCTGCCCGAGCATCACGCCGCGAGGCCAGCAGTACCATTCTTCGTAGACCTTGTTGGTAAATTCGTAGACCAGATCGGCATTGAGGTAGGCGATCAGCGCGGGGACATGGTCGGTGATCAGGCGAATCCAGCGCTCGCTTTCGCTGAGGGCTTCGGCGTGCTGGTAGCGTTCGGTGATGTCGGTGAAGGTGTTGACGAAGCCACCGGTAGGCAACGGATGGGTGCGGATTTCCAGCACCCGGCCATCGTAAAGACGCTGCTCGCATTCCTGCACGTGCCGCCCGTTGGCGTCGCGACTGGCCGGGGTCAGCAGGTTCAACTCGCTGTCGGCGATCACTTCGGCAAACGGCCGATGGGCCGCCACCGGGGCCAGCCCGCTTAGCTCGAGGAAACGCCGGTTCCACAGTTCCAGAATGCCTTCGGCGTTGACCATGGCCACGCCTTGGGACAGGTTGTCGACCGCCCGTTGCAGCAAGTGCGATTTCTGCGCCACGGCTTGCTCGCGGCGCACGGTTTCGCTGAGTTTGACGTCAGTAATGTCGGTGAAGAGGATCACCCGACCGCCTTCCTGGGTGGGACGTTCGCTGACTTGCAACCAGCGCCCGTTCTGCAGGCGATAGATCAGATTTTCGTCGGCATGCCCGCGCGGTTCCTCGGTAAACAGCCCGGTGGCAGACATCAATCGCTTCACCTCGGCCAAGCGCATGCCGGCGTTGATCCGCACCCGGCTGTTGCTCCAGATCGCCTTGAAACGACTATTGAACAAGACGATGCGCTGGTCGGCATCAAACAGCACAAAGGCGTCGGAAATGCTCTCGATGGCATCGATCAAATGCTGATGCGCGGTTTCCGCCCGCAGGCGCGCTTCGCTGAGCAAGTGATTGCCCGACTTGAGTTCGGCCATGGCCTGGTTCAAGGCATCGGTGCGCTCACGGACCTGCTCGGCCAGCACCACCGAATGCTGAAACGCCGCGTAGGGGTCGTTGCCACGGGTAATGCCGGATTCGATCCGCTCGATCAGCGCGCCGTTGATGCGCTGCAGTTTGTGATTGTCGTGGCGCAGGCTGGCGAGCTGCGCCTGGAGCTCAACGATGTCCAGGGGACCGGCCTCGGGCAATGGCAACCCCGGTGAAGGTCTGGTTGATGTGCATGCCATTGAACTGTTCTCCGTAGGTGTTGAAACCCATCACCCGTTGGTCACGCAAAAACGTACCGATCTGCTCCAGACTGCCGCCGTCTTCCAGTTCCAGACGCCTGAGAAAGCAGTCGCAGCCGATGGTCAGCAACAGATCGCCGAGGCGCTCCTGCAAGCCTTCAAACAAGGTTTGCAGGTTCGGCAGCATTGGGCCGGGGGTCATGACGGTGAGGACGATGCCGTTTTCCACGGCGCAGTAAAAACTCAGGCTAAGGTCTGGATGAACCTGCTGGATCGCCCGCACGTAATACTGATCGTTGATCCGCACCGCCAAGGGGTGTGCGGCGAAGACCCGGTGATCGAGTTCGGCCACCGGAACGCCGATATGCCGGGCGTACTCCTCGGCAGCCGGCTCGGCATTCAGTTCAAAGACCCGGCGCGAGGTGCTGTCGGCCCCGGTGACCACCAGTTTCTCGGCCCTCGGCAAAATGTGGTGCGTGGTGAACACCTCGAAATCCAGCCAGGTGTTGACCAGCACCACCACCGCCGCGCCGCTGTGGAACTCGCCATTAAAATAGACGTGGGTGTGGGTCAGGTAATTGTCGTCGCCGGCCGAACCGCCGAAATGCGGGATGTCGCCCAACGCCGCGCTCAAGGCGGCGAGGACCATTTCTTCCCGGCTGGACAGGCCATCGAGCAAGGTCAGGGCAAAGCTGTTGCCCTTGATCGGCGCCAGGGTGTTGCTGCGACAGCCACTGACCAGGCGCCCGACCATTTGCTGGGCGTCGATCAGGCTGAAGCGCTCCATCTCGCAGATCAGTTCGGCGTCGATGGAAAAATGCCGATGGTCGAACCCAACCGCCGTCACGCAATTGCGGCCGTAGCCCAAGGGCGTGATTTCCCCGGCGCTGGTGCAACCCACCAAGCGAATGCCGCCGAAGCTCTGTTGCAAGGCCTGGCCCAGCGCCTGCAAGTCGTACTCGGCGGAACAGAAGAACAGCACGAAACCCAAATGCGGGTGCAATAACTGCCGCGCGAGCTCCTGAGCCACTTGTTGGGCATCGGTGGCCTGGGACATGCCGCTGACCACCCCTTCACTCTGGACCTGCTGCATGGTCGCCCCCCGCAGGTGCGCGTGTATGAAACACGAGTGTACGAAGCCTGCGGGCTGCGACGTATGCTACTTGGGTAGCGGGTAGCCGCTTCGATGGGATGAGAACAATTGTGACGTTCGAACCCTTGTGGCAAAGGCACTTGTGGCGAGGGGACTTGTCCCCGTTGGACTGCGCAGCAGGCCCCGGCAGTCGATGCTCAACCAAAGGGGGCCGCTGCGCGACCCAACGGGGACAAGTCCCCTCGCCACAGTGGTTCAGTCGGCGGTTACCCGTTCAACACCGCCCCCACTCGGCGATGCGCGGCAAATTCGCTGTAAGACCCGGTCGCGCCATTACCCGGAACTTAGAATGTACGCCTGCCCGGCAGACTGGCCGCCACAAGAACCGGTACTCCCTAGACGCCCGCTCTGAACAGCATGTAAGCGGCGACCACGACACACACGCTGGCGAAGCCGATTTGCAGGGCCCGGGCCGGGACGCGCGCGCACAGTTGTCGGCCAACGATCATGCCGACGACGCTGGCAACAATGAACGCCACACCCAGTGCGTCAATCCTGACCCCGGCATGAAACGCGCCGATCACGCCGATGGCCGAAATCAGGCTGATCACCATCAAGGACGTGGCGACGATGCCGCGCATCTGTACATCAGTCAGTTGCTTGAAGGCCGGGACGATCAGGAAGCCGCCGCCGACCCCGAGCAAACCCGAGACCACGCCGGTCACCGCGCCCAGCGCCGCGAGGGTTGCGGTGCATTTGGCGGTCCAGGAGAAACGCCCGGTCTGCTGATCGAGCATGCAGTTTTTCTGGCCCCAGTTGGCGTGGCCGTGGTCGCTTGGTCCTTCTTCCTGGCGCTCGCGACGCAGCATCCGCCAGGCCACCATGACCATCAGCAGACTGAACAGGATCATCAGGATTTTTTCCGGCAACTGATGAGCAAAATAGATGCCCACCGGCGAAAAAATCGCCCCCAGCAGTGCAATCAGCAACGCTGCGCGATACCGCACCAAGCCATGGCGCAAACCATCAATGGCCCCGACCGCCGCCGCACTGCCCACCGCAAACAACGCCACCGGCGCCGCCTGGGTCATGGTCAAACCCAGCCCCAACACCAGGGCCGGCACCGCAAGAATGCCCCCCCCTGCCCCGGTCAATCCCAGGACCAGGCCCATCACCACGCCAAAAAAACTCGCCAACAACATAAAACGCTCGTGATCCGTGAAAAAAAGCCGGGAACGCCCGGTATCGATGACTGACAGGATAGAGCCCGTGCGGATTTTTTCCTTCATGAATTAACGCGGGGGCTGGTCAGCGCAGGGAAAATGACACTACCCTCATGGCTTGTCCTGAAAGAAACGGCCACCATGCCTGCCTTGATTGAAGCTTTTTTAGACCCTGCCTCGTCGACCTACAGCTACGTGATTTACGAAGGTGCCGGCGGCCCATGCGCCATCGTTGACCCGGTGCTCGACTACGACCCCGCCGCCGGGCGCACCGCCACCACCCAGGCGGATAAAATCATCGCCTTCGTTCGCGACCATCAGTTGCACGTGCAATGGCTGCTGGAAACCCACGCCCATGCCGATCACCTGTCCGCCGCGCCTTATCTGCGCCGGGAGCTGGGTGGCAAAATCGCCATCGGCCAGTCGATCAGCAAGGTTCAGGGCGTGTTCAAGACCCTGTTCAACCTTGAGCCGGAATTTCGCAGCGACGGTTCGCAATTCGACCACCTGTTCGCGCCGGACGAATCGTTCATGATCGGCAACCTCAAGGCCACGGCCCTGCATGTGCCCGGCCACACCCCGGCGGACATGGCTTATTTGATCGACGGTGATGTGATTCTGGCGGGCGATACCTTGTTCATGCCGGACGTGGGCACTGCCCGTTGCGACTTCCCCGGTGGCAACGCCAACCAGATGTTCGCCTCGATCCACAAACTGCTGGCCTTCCCCGCCAGCGTTCGGCTCTACGTCTGCCACGACTATCCGCCCGAAGGCCGCGAATCCCGCTGCATGACCACGGTGGGCGAGCAGCGCAAAAGCAACATTCACGTTCATGACGGCATCGATGAAAAGGCGTTCGTCGCCATGCGCAACCAGCGCGATGAAGGGCTGGGCATGCCGACGCTGTTACTGCCGGCGATTCAGGTGAATGTACGGGCGGGGAATTTGCCGCCGGCGGAGGACAATGGCGTGACCTACCTGAAAATCCCCCTGAATAAACTCTGAAGCGGATCGTTCCCACGCTCTGCGTGGGAATGCATCCCGTGACGCTCTGCGTCACATCCAGAAGCGGAACGCGGAGCGTCCCTGGCGGCGTTCCCACGCAGAGTGGTGTGCACCCCAAAAGTTGGACACGACCGATGGGGTGTTTCATGGGAAAGTACACGATTCAAGCGAAGCTATCAGCGGTA
>NZ_JBIWAF010000051.1:0-11457 GCF_044759925.1 Pseudomonas sp. NPDC099000 | reverse complement strand
ACCAACTATCCCTACCTCCCGTTCTTCTTCGATGGCCGAGTAATCATGGATATCAAACGCACGATCCTGATCGTCGCCCTGGCAATCGTGTCCTACGTTATGGTTCTTAAATGGAACCAGGACTATGGCCAGGCTGCCCTGCCGACTCAGAATGTTGCTTCCAGTACTACCGCACCGGGCCTACCGGACACGGCGACTGGCAATAATGCTTCTGTCAGTGACGACATTCCACGCGCCGCAAGTGATACCAGTGCAGCACCTGCTGAAACACCAGTAGCTGTTAGCAAAGACCTCATCCAGATCAAAACGGATGTGCTCAATCTGGCGATCGATCCACAAGGTGGCGATGTTGCCCAGTTGACGCTGCCGCTGTATCCACGTCGCCAGGACCATCCGGAAATTCCATTCCAGTTGTTCGATAACGGCAACGAGCGGACTTATCTGGCCCAGAGCGGTTTGATTGGTACCGACGGTCCGGACGCAAATCCGGCTGGTCGCCCGGTTTACTCCTCCGAGAAGAAGATCTACCAACTGGCTGACGGTCAGGACCAATTGGTGGTGGACCTCAAGTTCAGCAAGGACGGCGTCAACTACATCAAGCGTTTCACCGTGAAACGTGGCCTGTATGACGTAACCGTTTCCTACCTGATCGACAACGAAAGCGCCAAGCCTTGGTCGGGTGCGATGTTCGCCCAGCTGAAGCGTGACGCCAGCTCCGATCCTTCTTCCAGTACGGCCACCGGCACCGCGACTTACCTGGGCGCCGCCCTGTGGACAAGTAACGAGCCGTACAAGAAAGTGTCCATGAGCGACATGGACAAGGCTCAGCTGAAAGAAACCGTTAACGGTGGTTGGGTTGCATGGTTGCAGCACTACTTCGTGACCGCGTGGATTCCGGCGAAAGGCGAGAACAACCTCGTCCAGACCCGTAAAGACAGCAAAGGCAACTACATCATCGGCTACACCGCTCCGGCAGTGACCGTTGCGCCAGGTGCAAAAGCTGAAGTCAGCGCTGTTCTGTACGCCGGTCCAAAAAGCCAGGCTGTGCTGAAAGAGTTGTCCCCAGGTCTGGAGTTGACCGTCGACTACGGCATTCTGTGGTTCATTGCCCAGCCAATCTTCTGGCTGCTGCAACATATCTACGATCTGGTCGGTAACTGGGGCTGGTCGATCATCTTCCTGACCATGCTGATCAAAGGGATTTTCTTCCCGCTGTCGGCTGCCAGCTACAAATCCATGGCGCGGATGCGTGCAGTGGCACCGAAACTGGCCGCGCTGAAAGAGCAACATGGCGATGACCGGCAGAAAATGTCGCAAGCCATGATGGAGCTGTACAAGAAAGAGAAGATCAATCCGCTGGGTGGTTGCTTGCCAATCCTCGTGCAGATGCCGGTTTTCCTGTCGCTGTACTGGGTTCTGCTGGAAAGCGTTGAAATGCGCCAAGCGCCGTTCATGCTGTGGATTACTGATCTGTCGATCAAGGATCCGTTCTTCATTCTGCCGATCATCATGGGTGCGACCATGTTTATCCAGCAGCAGTTGAACCCGACTCCTCCAGATCCGATGCAGGCGAAGGTCATGAAGCTGATGCCAATCATCTTCACCTTCTTCTTCCTGTGGTTCCCGGCTGGTCTGGTGCTGTACTGGGTTGTGAACAACTGCCTGTCCATCGCCCAACAGTGGTACATCACTCGTAAAGTCGAAGCGGCTACCAAAGCAGCTGCCTGATTTACACTGTGAATAACCACTCAAAACGCCCCCTAGTGGGGCGTTTTGCTATCTGTCACTTTTGTCTGGATACCGGTTTATGAGCGTTCCTCGGGAAACCATCGCAGCTGTTGCCACCGCTCAAGGTCGGGGCGGTGTGGGCATCGTCCGTATTTCCGGGCCGTTGGCGAGTGTTGCCGCCAAGGCGATCAGTGGTCGGGAATTGAAACCACGATTTGCCCACTACGGCCCGTTTCTGAATGAAAACGAAGAGGTGCTGGATGAAGGCATCGCGCTGTATTTCCCGGGACCGAACTCCTTTACCGGCGAAGACGTGCTTGAACTGCAGGGGCACGGCGGGCCGATCGTTCTCGATATGTTGCTCAAACGTTGCCTGGAACTGGGCTGTCGTCTGGCACGGCCAGGTGAATTCAGCGAGCGCGCCTTCCTCAATGACAAGCTCGACCTCGCCCAGGCGGAAGCCATTGCCGACTTGATCGAGGCCAGTTCTGCACAAGCCGCGCGCAACGCGTTGCGTTCGTTGCAGGGTGCCTTCTCCCAACGTGTGCATAACCTCACCGAGCAGCTGATCGGCCTGCGCATCTACGTCGAAGCTGCCATCGATTTCCCGGAAGAAGAAATCGACTTCCTGGCTGACGGCCACGTACTGACGATGCTCGATAAAGTGCGTGATGAATTATCCACAGTGCTTCGCGAAGCCGGGCAAGGTGCGTTGTTGCGCGACGGGATGACCGTGGTCATTGCCGGCCGGCCGAATGCCGGCAAATCCAGCCTGCTGAATGCCTTGGCCGGGCGAGAAGCCGCGATCGTGACCGAGATTGCCGGCACCACCCGGGACATTCTTCGCGAACATATCCACATCGATGGCATGCCGTTGCACGTGGTCGACACGGCAGGTTTGCGAGATACCGATGACCAGGTGGAAAAAATCGGCGTCGAGAGGGCGTTAAAAGCCATCGGCGAGGCTGATCGTGTGCTGTTGGTGGTCGATGCGACGGCTCCTGAGGCACTTGATCCGTTCGCGTTATGGCCGGAATTCCTGGAAATACGCCCGGATCCGGCAAAGGTCACGCTGATCCGTAACAAGGCTGACCTGACGGGAGAAGCGATTGCCCTGGAAGTCAGCGACGATGGCCACGTCACCATAAGCCTTAGTGCGAAATCCGCCGGCATGGGACTGGAACTGCTGCGCGAACATCTCAAGGCCTGCATGGGCTACGAGCAGACCTCGGAAAGCAGCTTCAGTGCTCGCAGGCGTCACCTTGAAGCGTTGCGACATGCCAGCGCATCCCTTGAGCATGGCCGTGCACAGCTGACCTTGGCGGGCGCCGGTGAACTGCTGGCCGAAGATTTACGTCAGGCTCAGCACTCTTTGGGTGAAATCACCGGTGCATTCAGCTCCGATGACCTGCTGGGACGCATTTTTTCCAGCTTCTGCATCGGTAAATAGTCCTTCCGATGTTCACAGACAGGCCGTTCGCGCCTGTCTGTTCCTTCCCTTGTATTAAATTTCTTCCAGTGCTGAGCAGATTCTTTCTGCTTGAGCGGATTTTCCGTGTGCGGAATTTGCTCGATCAGCACTTTTCTGTGGATTAAGCCCTGTGAGTAACTGCCACTAAGGGCAGTTGATAACAGGGCCTGAAAACTGAAGATAACCACCCCTGTGGATAACCACCTCTTTCATCCACAGGCTTAAACCGGTTATCCAAGGGCCTCCTTGGCACATGACCACAGGGTTTTGAATCTCTGTACATATTGAATATAAAGGCCTGTAGAGATCTATCCACAGAAAGTAGGCTCAGTAGAAATAAACATAAAAACAAAGATTTAATAAATTTCTCTCTTTTTAATTTCTATAACCGCGACTTCTCCACAGCTGGTTAAATTTTGTGCAAAGGGTTCTTTAGGAAGGGCGAAGTCCCTATACTTGCCGACCAGGTCCAGAAACCTGAGCTCAAACTATTCCTGATTACCTGACTAAAGCAGGCACGAGGTGCGTGGTGGATTTCCCTTCCCGTTTTGAAGTGATCGTCATCGGCGGCGGTCATGCCGGTACCGAGGCAGCACTGGCCTCAGCACGCATGGGTGCAAAAACCCTGTTGCTGACGCATAACGTGGAAACCCTCGGTGCCATGAGTTGCAACCCTGCCATTGGCGGGATCGGCAAAAGCCATCTGGTAAAAGAAATCGATGCCCTCGGTGGCGCGATGGCCATGGCTACCGACAAAGGTGGTATCCAATTTCGCGTATTGAACAGCCGCAAAGGCCCGGCCGTGCGTGCAACTCGCGCTCAGGCTGACCGGGTTCTGTACAAGGCCGCTGTCCGCGAAGCATTGGAAAACCAGCCGAACCTGTGGATATTTCAACAAGCCGCTGATGACCTGATCGTCGAACAGGAACAAGTGCGCGGTGTTGTCACACAGATGGGTCTGCGTTTCTTCGCCGATTCCGTGGTGTTGACCACTGGCACGTTCCTCGGTGGACTTATCCACATCGGCTTGCAGAATTATTCCGGTGGCCGTGCCGGCGATCCGCCGTCAATCGCCCTGGCTCATCGTCTGCGTGAATTGCCACTGCGGGTCGGTCGACTGAAAACCGGTACGCCACCGCGGATCGACGGTCGTTCTGTGGATTTCTCGGTGATGACTGAGCAAGCAGGCGATACGCCGATCCCGGTGATGTCGTTCATGGGTTCCAAAGAGCAGCACCCGAAACAGGTCAGTTGCTGGATTACCCACACCAACGCCCGTACCCACGAAATCATTGCCGCCAACCTTGATCGTTCGCCGATGTATTCCGATGCAGGGTTGATCGAAGGCATCGGCCCGCGTTATTGCCCGTCGATCGAAGACAAGATCCACCGCTTTGCCGACAAGGAAAGCCATCAGGTCTTCATCGAGCCGGAAGGTTTGACTACGCACGAGCTGTACCCGAACGGGATATCCACATCCTTGCCGTTCGACGTGCAATTGCAGATTGTGCAATCGATCCGCGGCATGGAAAACGCGCACATTGTTCGTCCCGGCTACGCCATCGAGTACGACTACTTCGACCCGCGTGACTTGAAGTACAGCCTCGAAACCAAAGTCATCGGCGGTCTGTTTTTCGCCGGGCAAATCAACGGCACCACCGGTTACGAAGAAGCCGGCGCCCAGGGTTTGCTGGCCGGTGCGAACGCTGCACTGCGTGCGCAGGGCAAAGATGCCTGGTGCCCGCGTCGCGACGAGGCGTATATCGGGGTGTTGGTCGACGACCTGATCACGCTAGGTACTCAAGAGCCGTACCGGATGTTCACTTCTCGCGCCGAATACCGCCTGATCCTGCGCGAAGACAACGCCGACCTGCGCTTGACCGAAAAAGGTCGCGAGCTGGGTCTGGTGGATAACGCGCGTTGGGCAGCGTTCTGCAAGAAACGCGAAAGCATCGACCTCGAAGAGCAGCGCCTGAAAAGTACCTGGGTCCGCCCGGGCACCGAGCAGGGCGATGCGATTTCCGAGAAGTTCGGTACACCGCTGACCCACGAATACAATTTGCTCAACCTGCTGAGCCGTCCGGAAATCGACTACGCTGGTCTGATCGCCGTGACTGGCGGTGGTGCAGAAGATCCACAAGTCGCCGAGCAGGTCGAAATCAAGACCAAGTACGCCGGCTACATCGATCGCCAACAGGATGAAATCGCTCGTCTGCGGGCCAGTGAAGATACAAAACTGCCTGTGGATATCGATTACACAAACATTTCCGGTCTCTCCAAAGAGATCCAGAGCAAGCTCGGCGCGACCCGTCCAGAGACCTTGGGCCAGGCGTCACGTATCCCGGGCGTTACGCCGGCAGCGATTTCGCTGTTGATGATTCATTTGAAAAAACGCGGCGCGGGCCGTCAGTTGGAGCAAAGCGCTTGAGTTCGTTGGTCACCTCGCAACATGCCGAAGAGTTATCCACAGGTGCTCGCCAGCTCGGTGTCACGCTGACTGAAGCCCAGCACGCGCAACTGCTGGGCTACCTGGCCCTGTTGATCAAATGGAACAAGGCTTACAACCTGACCGCCGTGCGCGATCCGGACGAAATGGTCTCGCGCCATCTGCTCGATAGTTTGAGCGTGATGTCATTCGTCGAGAACGGTCGCTGGCTGGACGTTGGCAGCGGCGGCGGCATGCCCGGTATTCCGTTGGCCATCCTGTTTCCAGAGTCGCAAGTGACCTGTCTGGACAGCAACGGCAAGAAAACCCGCTTCCTGACCCAGGTCAAACTCGAACTCAAACTGGATAACCTGCAAGTTATCCACAGTCGTGTCGAAGCTTTCCAGCCTGCCCAGCCATTCAACGGGATCATCTCCCGGGCGTTCAGCAGCATGGAAAACTTCAGCAACTGGACTCGCCACTTGGGCGACGCCGATACACGCTGGCTGGCAATGAAGGGCGTTCATCCGGCCGATGAGCTGGTAGCATTGCCGGCAGACTTCCACCTCGATAGCGAACACGCCCTGGCCGTACCTGGTTGCCAAGGCCAACGCCATCTGCTGATACTGCGCCGCACGGCATGATTGGGAACACAAGCAAGAATGGCTAAGGTATTCGCGATAGCGAACCAGAAAGGTGGTGTGGGTAAAACCACCACCTGCATCAACCTCGCAGCTTCCCTGGTTGCTACCAAGCGCCGGGTGCTGTTGATCGATCTCGATCCACAAGGCAACGCCACCATGGGTAGCGGTGTGGATAAACACGGCCTGGAAAACTCGGTCTACGACCTGCTGATCGGCGAGTGCGACCTGGCTCAGGCCATGCACTACTCCGAGCACGGCGGTTACCAGTTATTGCCAGCCAACCGTGACCTGACCGCGGCCGAAGTGGTTCTGCTGGAAATGCAGATGAAAGAAAGTCGCCTGCGCAGTGCGTTGGCGCCGATCCGTGAAAACTACGATTACATTTTGATCGACTGCCCGCCGTCGCTGTCGATGCTGACGCTGAACGCCTTGGTAGCGGCTGACGGGGTCATTATCCCCATGCAGTGCGAGTACTTCGCGCTCGAAGGTTTGAGCGACCTTGTGGATAACATCAAGCGCATCGCTGAATTGCTCAACCCGAATCTGAAAGTCGAAGGCCTGTTGCGGACGATGTATGACCCGCGCCTGAGCCTGATGAACGACGTGTCGGCGCAGCTCAAGGAGCACTTCGGCGAGCAGTTGTACGACACCGTCATCCCTCGCAACATCCGTCTGGCCGAAGCACCCAGTTATGGCATGCCGGCGCTGGCTTACGACAAAGCATCGCGTGGCGCTATCGCCTATCTGGCGTTGGCCGGCGAGCTGGTTCGTCGTCAACGCAAAAACTCACGCACCGCCGCCGCTCAGGCAACTTAAGGAATCCCCATGGCCGTCAAGAAACGAGGTCTCGGACGTGGACTGGATGCACTGCTGAGTGGTCCGACTGTCAGCTCGCTGGAAGAACAAGCGGTGCAGGCCGATCAGCGTGAGCTGCAACACCTGCCCCTGGACCTGATCCAGCGCGGCAAGTACCAGCCGCGTCGGGACATGGATCCTCAAGCGCTGGAAGAGCTGGCGCAGTCGATTAAGGCCCAGGGCGTGATGCAGCCGATCGTGGTTCGACCGATCGGCAGCGGTCGTTTCGAAATCATCGCCGGTGAACGCCGCTGGCGCGCCAGCCAGCAGGCTGGCCAGGAAACCATCCCGGCGATGGTTCGCGATGTGCCGGATGAAACCGCGATCGCCATGGCGCTGATCGAGAACATCCAGCGCGAAGACCTTAATCCGATCGAAGAAGCCGTGGCCCTGCAGCGTTTGCAGCAGGAATTCCAGCTGACTCAGCAACAAGTGGCCGAAGCCGTGGGCAAATCCCGCGTGACCGTGGCCAACCTGCTACGCTTGATCGCGTTGCCGGAAGTTATCAAGACCATGCTGTCGCACGGTGACCTGGAAATGGGTCATGCCCGTGCTTTGCTCGGTTTGCCGGAGAATCAACAGGTTGAAGGGGCGCGACATGTTGTCGCACGGGGGCTGACTGTGCGCCAGACCGAGGCACTGGTTCGCCAGTGGTTGAGTGGCAAACAGGAGCCTGCTGAACCGGTTAAACAGGACCCGGATATCGCCCGACTCGAGCAGCGCCTGGCTGAGCGCCTAGGCTCTGCGGTGCAGATCCGCCACGGAAAGAAGGGGAAAGGGCAGTTGGTTATTGGTTATAACTCCCTCGATGAGCTTCAAGGTGTGCTCGCGCACATTCGTTGAAACATTTCCTCATGTAGCGTGCAGTCGGAAATCACTACCTGACAGTTGAATAGGGGCAGAACCGCCCCTATACTCTGCGCGCATTTTGTCGGCACAAATTATGCCAAGTTATTGAATTCTGGCAGCCGATCATTGGGGAGCAAAAACGATGGAGAGCCGCACGCCAAACCGCTTGCCGTTCCATCGCCTGGCAGTTTTTCCGGTCTTACTGGCTCAATTTGTCGTTTTGGTACTGGCCGCTTTGGCGCTCTGGTACTGGCATGGAGTCGTAGCCGGGTACTCAGGACTTTGCGGAGGCCTGATAGCCTTGCTGCCCAATGTTTATTTCGCTCACAGGGCATTTCGGTTTTCCGGCGCCCGAGCAGCCCAAGCCATCGTCCGGTCTTTTTATGCCGGTGAGGCGGGCAAACTGATTTTGACGGCAGTGCTCTTTGCATTGACGTTCGCAGGTGTGAAGCCATTGGCGCCGCTAGCTGTATTCGGCGTCTTCGTGTTGACCCAACTGGTCAGCTGGTTCGCGCCCCTGCTGATGAGAACAAGACTTTCGAGACCTTAGGGCGTTTGAGGCAACCATGGCAGAAACAACCGCTTCGGGCTATATCCAGCACCACTTGCAGAACCTGACCTTCGGTCAGCACCCAACTGGCGGGTGGGGTTTTGCCCACACCGCAGCAGAAGCCAAAGAAATGGGCTTCTGGGCTTTCCACGTCGATACCCTCGGCTGGTCGGTCGCGTTGGGTCTGATCTTCGTTCTTCTTTTCCGCATGGCGGCGAAGAAGGCGACTTCCGGTCAGCCTGGTGCTTTGCAGAACTTCGTTGAAGTATTGGTCGAATTCGTCGATGGCAGCGTGAAAGACAGCTTCCATGGCCGTAGCCCGGTGATTGCACCGTTGGCACTGACCATCTTCGTCTGGGTCTTCCTGATGAACGCCGTCGACCTGATCCCGGTCGACTGGATTCCTCAGCTGGCCATCCTGATCACTGGTGATGCGCACATTCCGTTCCGTGCCGTATCGACCACTGACCCGAACGCTACCCTGGGCATGGCCCTGTCGGTGTTCGCGTTGATCATTTTCTACAGCATCAAGGTCAAGGGCATCGGCGGCTTCATCGGCGAACTGACCCTGCACCCGTTCGGCAGCAAGAACATCTTCGTTCAAGCCCTGCTGATTCCGGTGAACTTCCTGCTGGAGTTCGTGACACTGATCGCCAAGCCTATCTCCCTGGCACTGCGTCTGTTCGGCAACATGTACGCCGGCGAACTGGTCTTCATTCTGATTGCTGTGATGTTCGGCAGCGGTCTGCTCTGGCTTAGCGGCCTGGGCGTAGTTCTGCAGTGGGCGTGGGCTGTGTTCCACATCCTGATCATCACCCTGCAGGCGTTTATCTTCATGATGCTGACCATCGTTTACCTGTCGATGGCGCACGAAGAGAACCATTAAGACCAGTCTCGACTAGTCTGATGTCCCACTCGGTCAAACGGGTGGGTGCCCGAACAGGGCTATGAAACGATTTGTTTTACCGCTTTAAAATCTAAAAAACCTAAACCATACGACGTAAAAGTCGGGAGGAAAGATGGAAACTGTAGTTGGTCTAACCGCTATCGCTGTTGCACTGTTGATCGGCCTGGGCGCACTGGGTACCGCAATTGGTTTCGGCCTGTTGGGCGGCAAGTTCCTGGAAGGCGCAGCGCGTCAGCCAGAAATGGTTCCAATGCTGCAAGTTAAAATGTTCATCGTTGCCGGTCTGCTCGACGCCGTAACCATGATCGGTGTTGGTATCGCTCTGTTCTTCACTTTCGCGAACCCATTCGTTGGTCAACTCGCTGGCTAATTACTCGAACCTTCGAGTAATTGGTGTGATGTGCAACGAACGAGCGAGGTGTTGGCGTGAACATTAATGCAACCCTGATTGGCCAGTCCGTTGCGTTCTTCATTTTTGTACTGTTTTGCATGAAGTTCGTGTGGCCTCCGGTCATCGCGGCTTTGCACGAACGTCAGAAGAAGATCGCGGATGGACTGGACGCTGCCGCCCGAGCAGCTCGCGACCTGGAGCTGGCCCAAGATAAAGCGGGTCAGCAACTGCGCGAAGCAAAAGCTCAGGCAGCCGAAATCATTGAGCAAGCCAAGAAACGCGGTAACCAGATTGTTGAAGAGGCTGTTGAAAAAGCCCGTATCGACGCTGACCGTGTGAAGGTTCAGGCTCAGGCCGAGATCGAGCAGGAACTGAACAGTGTCAAAGACGCGCTGCGTACCCAACTGGGTAGCCTGGCAGTCTCTGGCGCCGAGAAGATCCTGGGTTCCACAATCGATCAAAACGCGCACGCGGAGCTGGTAAACAAACTGGCTGCTGAAATTTAAGCGAGGGCGATCATGGCAGAATTGACCACGTTGGCCCGACCTTACGCTAAGGCAGCCTTCGAGCACGCCCAGGCCCACCAGCAACTGGCCTCTTGGTCAGCCATGCTCGGCCTGGCTGCAGCAGTGTCGCAAGACGACACCATGCAGCGCGTGCTCAAGGCCCCGCGACTGACGAGCGCAGACAAGGCCGCCACGTTTATTGACGTGTGCGGCGACAAGTTTGATGCCAAGGCACAGAACTTCATTCACGTCGTTGCCGAAAACGACCGTCTCCCGCTTCTGCCGGAGATCGCCGCTCTGTTTGACCTGTACAAGGCCGAACAAGAGAAATCGGTAGACGTTGAAGTCACCAGTGCTTTTGCATTGAACCAAGAACAGCAAGACAAACTCGCCAAGGTTCTCAGTGCACGACTCAACCGGGAAGTGCGCCTGCAAGTCGAGGAAGACAAATCCCTTATCGGGGGCATTGTCATCCGCGCCGGCGACCTGGTAATCGATGGCTCGGTTCGCGGCAAACTCGCGAACCTTGCCGAAGCATTGAAATCTTGAGTTTGAAGGGGCAGCAGAGCAATGCAGCAACTCAATCCTTCCGAAATAAGTGAAATTATCAAGGGCCGCATCGACAAGCTCGATGTGACCTCCCAAGCCCGTAACGAAGGCACTGTCGTCAGCGTATCTGACGGTATCGTGCGGATTCACGGTCTGGCCGACGTAATGTACGGCGAGATGATCGAGTTTCCGGGCGGCGTCTTCGGTATGGCTCTCAACCTGGAGCAAGACTCTGTAGGTGCCGTTGTATTGGGCTCTTACCAGTCTCTGGCTGAAGGCATGAGCGCCAAGTGCACTGGCCGCATCCTCGAAGTTCCGGTTGGTAAGGAACTGCTGGGTCGCGTAGTCGACGCACTGGGTAACCCAGTTGACGGCAAAGGTCCGCTGAACAACACCGAGACCGATGCGGTCGAGAAAGTTGCTCCAGGCGTGATCTGGCGTAAGTCGGTAGACCAGCCTGTACAGACTGGCTACAAGGCTGTCGATGCCATGATCCCTGTCGGACGTGGCATTGTTGTGATGATCTTCGTTTAGGGTAAGATTGTTTTTAATTGTGTTGATATCGTTGGTATCATTATCATT
>NZ_JBIWAF010000050.1:0-11542 GCF_044759925.1 Pseudomonas sp. NPDC099000 | reverse complement strand
ATTATCAAACTGCCAGACGCGCACGACCTTTGGCGCGACGACGCGACAGGACGGCACGACCGTTCTTGGTAGCCATGCGAGCACGGAAACCGTGGGTACGAGCGCGTTTGATAGTGCTTGGTTGGAAAGTACGTTTCATTGTCGTGTTACCTGGTTCGTCCACAACGGGCCGGAATGGCCCCCGTTTTAAGAGACCGGGGATTCTAGAGAAAGCAAGCCTCTAGGTCAATTTCCAACCAGCGTTTCCTTATAAATAGATCTCCAGGCGTTTTCTCGTGCTCAGGTCTTCGCTAGATATAGAAATAAAGAAGGAAGTTATTTAAAGCTTTTCTGTAATGCTTATAAAAGCTAGGGACGCGTTCTTCTGTGGATAACTACCTTGGGCCCTTCTATCTCGTGCTGTACAGAGAATGACAAGTACGGTGGAAAACAGGGGGCAGCCTGTGCTGCACTGTCGGATAAGCTGTGTGTGGAATGGTCAGTTATCCACAGGCAGGTTATCCACCGGGTTTCGCCCCCACTTGTCCAGTGCCCTCATGGGTGGTTATCCACAGAGCTTATGCACATACCATTGGTCGCCTTTTTGGCGGTTAACGCGTTGATAATTCATGGCCTGTGCGCAACCTGCATGTGGATAAGTGGGCGTCTGGCCGCTACAATGGCCTCTTGTTTTTGCCTCACCGGCTTTCAACTTAGGGGATATCCGTGTCAGTGGAACTTTGGCAGCAGTGCGTGGAGCTTTTGCGCGATGAGCTGCCTGCCCAACAATTCAACACTTGGATCCGTCCACTACAGGTCGAAGCCGAAGGCGACGAGTTGCGTGTCTACGCACCGAATCGTTTTGTTCTCGACTGGGTCAACGAAAAGTACCTGGGCCGCGTCCTTGAACTGCTGGATGAGCATGGCAATGGCATGGCGCCTGCGCTCTCCTTATTAATAGGCAGCAAACGCAGTTCGGCACCGCGTGCGGCACCGAATGCACCGTTGGCCGCCGCTGCTTCCCAGGCTCAGGCCGCTCAAGCGCCTGTCAGCGCTCCGGCGCCAGCCCCGGCGACCGTACCGACCAAGCGTGCGACACAAAAAATGGCCGAGGTCAGTGAAGAGCCGTCTCGCGACAGCTTCGACCCGATGGCCGGCGCCAGTTCGCAACAGGCTCCGGTTCGCTCCGAGCAGCGCACGGTGCAAGTCGAAGGCGCGCTCAAGCACACCAGTTACCTGAACCGCACCTTCACCTTCGAAAACTTTGTCGAGGGTAAGTCCAACCAACTGGCCCGGGCTGCGGCGTGGCAGGTGGCGGACAACCCCAAGCACGGTTACAACCCGCTCTTCCTTTATGGCGGCGTCGGCTTGGGTAAGACCCACTTGATGCACGCTGTGGGTAACCATCTATTAAAGAAGAACCCGAATGCCAAGGTCGTGTACCTGCACTCGGAGCGGTTCGTCGCCGACATGGTCAAGGCCCTGCAGCTGAACGCGATCAACGAGTTCAAACGCTTCTACCGTTCGGTGGATGCGTTGCTGATCGATGACATTCAGTTCTTCGCGCGCAAAGAGCGATCCCAGGAAGAATTTTTCCACACCTTCAACGCCCTGCTTGAAGGTGGCCAGCAGGTCATTCTCACCAGTGACCGCTACCCGAAAGAAATCGAAGGCCTTGAAGAGCGCCTCAAATCCCGCTTCGGCTGGGGCCTGACGGTCGCCGTCGAACCGCCGGAGCTGGAAACCCGCGTTGCGATCCTGATGAAAAAGGCCGACCAGGCCAAAGTCGATCTGCCACACGACGCGGCGTTCTTTATTGCCCAGCGTATTCGCTCCAACGTCCGTGAGCTCGAAGGCGCGCTTAAACGCGTGATCGCACACTCGCACTTCATGGGCCGCGATATCACCATCGAGTTGATTCGCGAATCCCTGAAAGACCTGTTGGCGCTGCAAGACAAACTGGTCTCTGTGGATAACATTCAGCGCACAGTCGCCGAGTACTACAAGATCAAGATTTCCGATCTGCTGTCCAAGCGTCGTTCACGCTCGGTCGCACGTCCGCGTCAGGTTGCAATGGCGTTGTCCAAAGAGTTGACTAACCATAGCCTGCCGGAAATCGGCGAT
This sequence comes from Pseudomonas sp. NPDC099000, assembly GCF_044759925.1. Taxonomy (NCBI): domain Bacteria; kingdom Pseudomonadati; phylum Pseudomonadota; class Gammaproteobacteria; order Pseudomonadales; family Pseudomonadaceae; genus Pseudomonas; species Pseudomonas sp. NPDC099000. Next base: position 9,439 of record NZ_JBIWAF010000050.1, on the reverse strand, counting down.
GTGTTTGGCGGCCGCGACCATACGACCGTTTTGCACGCCTGCCGCAAGATCAACGAACTTAAGGAATCCGACGCGGACATCCGCGAGGACTACAAGAACCTGCTGCGTACACTGACCACTTGATGAACACCAGCGCAGCTTATTAAGGCAAGGGACTAGACCATGCATTTCACCATTCAACGCGAAGCCCTGTTGAAACCCCTGCAACTGGTCGCAGGCGTCGTCGAGCGCCGACAGACCTTGCCGGTGCTTTCGAACGTGCTGCTGGTTGTCGAAGGCCAGCAATTGTCGCTGACCGGTACCGACCTGGAAGTCGAGCTGGTCGGTCGTGTGCAACTCGAAGAGCCTGCGGACCCGGGTTCCATCACTGTGCCTGCGCGCAAGCTGATGGACATCTGCAAAAGCTTGCCGAACGATGCGCTGATCGACATCAAGGTTGACGAGCAGAAGCTCGTGGTGAAGGCCGGCCGTAGCCGCTTCACCCTGTCGACCCTGCCAGCCAACGATTTCCCGACTGTTGAAGAAGGCCCTGGCTCGCTGACGTGCAGCCTGGAGCAGAGCAAACTGCGTCGTCTGATCGAACGCACTAGCTTCGCCATGGCCCAGCAGGACGTGCGTTATTACCTGAACGGTATGCTGCTGGAGGTTTCTGAAGGCATCATCCGCGCGGTGGCCACTGATGGTCACCGTCTGGCCATGTGCTCGATGAAGGCCGATATCGGTCAGCCGGATCGCCATCAGGTCATCGTTCCACGTAAAGGCATTTTGGAACTGGCGCGTCTGCTGACCGAGCCGGACGGCATTGTCAGCATCGTGCTGGGTCAACACCACATCCGCGCGACTACCGGTGAGTTCACCTTCACTTCGAAACTGGTTGACGGCAAATTCCCTGACTACGAGCGCGTTCTGCCGAAAGGCGGCGACAAGCTGGTGCTCGGTGATCGCCAAGCCCTGCGTGAAGCGTTCAGCCGTACTGCGATCCTGTCCAACGAGAAGTACCGCGGCATCCGACTGCAATTGGCCAATGGTCAGCTGAAGATCCAGGCGAACAACCCGGAGCAGGAAGAAGCTGAAGAAGAAGTGGGCGTTGAGTACAACGGCGGCAATCTGGAAATCGGCTTCAACGTGAGCTATCTGCTCGACGTGCTGGGCGTGATGACCACCGAGCAGGTTCGCCTGATCCTGTCCGACTCCAACAGCAGTGCGCTGGTGCAAGAGTCCGACAACGACGACTCGGCCTACGTTGTCATGCCGATGCGTCTGTAATCATGCTCAGCAGAAGCTAGATGTCCTTAAGTCGCGTCTCGGTCACCGCGGTGCGCAATCTGCACCCGGTGACCTTCTCCCCCTCCCCCCGAATCAATATTCTTTACGGCGCCAACGGCAGCGGCAAAACCAGTGTTCTGGAAGCCATTCACCTGCTCGGGCTTGCCCGTTCGTTTCGTAGCACCCGTCTGTTGCCTGTCATTCAGTACGAGCAACTGGCATGCACGGTGTTTGGGCAGGTCGAATTGGCCGAGGGTGGCCACAGTGCCTTGGGGATATCTCGCGACCGGCAGGGTGAGTTCCAGATTCGCATCGACGGCCAGAATGCCCGCAGCGCGGCGCAACTGGCAGAGATTCTGCCACTCCAGCTGATTAACCCGGACAGCTTCCGGCTTTTGGAGGGGGCGCCGAAGATTCGTCGGCAGTTTCTCGACTGGGGCGTGTTCCACGTGGAACCGCGATTCATGTCCACTTGGCAGCGCTTGCAGAAGGCCCTGCGCCAGAGAAACTCTTGGCTGCGGCATGGTACACTTGACGCCGTTTCGCAAGCGGTTTGGGACAGGGAACTGTGCCAAGCCAGCGCTGAAATAGATGAATACCGCCGCGCTTATATCAAAGCCTTGAAACCAGTCTTTGAACAGACCTTGAGCGAACTGGTTGAGCTCGAGGGTTTGACGCTCAGCTATTACCGCGGTTGGGACAAGGACCGGGAGCTGAGTGCAGTGCTCGCCGGGTCCCTTCAACGGGATCAGCAAATGGGTCATACCCAAGCCGGACCACAACGTGCTGATTTGCGTCTTAGATTGGGCGCACATAATGCCGCGGACATCTTGTCTCGCGGTCAGCAGAAGTTGGTGGTCTGTGCATTGCGGATCGCCCAAGGGCATCTGGTGAGCCAGGCCCGACGCGGCCAGTGTATTTATCTGGTGGATGACCTGCCGTCCGAACTGGACGAGCACCACCGGCGTGCGCTTTGCCGCTTGCTGGAAGACTTACGCTGCCAGGTGTTTATCACCTGTGTAGATCACGAATTATTGAGGGAAGGCTGGCAGACGGAAACGCCAGTCGCTCTGTTCCACGTGGAACAGGGCCGTATCACCCAGACCCACGACCATCGGGAGTGAAGGCATTGAGCGAAGAAAATACGAATACCTACGACTCAACGAGCATTAAAGTGCTGAAAGGCCTGGATGCCGTACGCAAACGTCCCGGTATGTACATTGGTGACACCGACGATGGTAGCGGTCTGCACCACATGGTCTTCGAGGTAGTCGACAACTCCATCGATGAAGCGCTCGCTGGCCACTGCGACGACATCAGCATCATTATCCACCCGGATGAATCCATCACCGTTCGCGACAACGGTCGTGGCATCCCGGTAGACGTACACAAAGAAGAAGGCGTTTCGGCAGCCGAGGTCATCATGACCGTGCTGCACGCCGGCGGTAAGTTCGACGATAACTCCTACAAAGTATCCGGCGGCCTGCACGGTGTAGGTGTTTCGGTGGTCAACGCCCTGTCTGAAGAACTGGTCCTAACCGTTCGCCGCAGCGGCAAGATCTGGGAACAGACCTACATCCACGGCGTTCCGAAAGAGCCGATGAAAATCGTCGGTGAAAGCGAAACCACCGGCACCCAGATCCACTTCAAACCGTCCGACCTGACCTTCAAGAACATCCACTTCAGCTGGGACATCCTGGCCAAGCGGATTCGTGAACTGTCCTTCCTCAACTCCGGTGTCGGTATCGTCCTCAAGGATGAACGCAGCGGCAAGGAAGAGTTGTTCAAGTACGAAGGTGGCCTGCGTGCGTTCGTTGAATACCTGAACACCAACAAGACTCCGGTCAACCAGGTGTTCCACTTCAACATCCAGCGCGAAGACGGCATCGGCGTGGAAATCGCCCTGCAGTGGAACGACAGCTTCAACGAGAACCTGTTGTGCTTCACCAACAACATTCCACAGCGCGATGGCGGTACTCACCTGGTGGGTTTCCGTTCTGCACTGACGCGTAACCTGAACACCTACATCGAAGCTGAAGGCCTGGCGAAGAAGCATAAAGTCGCGACCACCGGTGACGATGCCCGCGAAGGCCTGACCGCGATCATTTCGGTGAAAGTACCGGATCCGAAGTTCAGCTCCCAGACCAAAGACAAGCTGGTTTCTTCCGAAGTGAAGACTGCTGTCGAACAGGAAATGGGCAAGTACTTCTCCGACTTCCTGCTGGAAAACCCGAACGAAGCCAAACTGGTCGTCGGCAAGATGATCGACGCGGCTCGCGCTCGTGAAGCGGCGCGTAAAGCCCGTGAGATGACCCGTCGCAAAGGCGCGCTGGATATCGCCGGCTTGCCGGGCAAACTGGCTGACTGCCAGGAAAAAGACCCTGCCCTTTCCGAACTGTACCTCGTGGAAGGTGACTCTGCTGGCGGCTCCGCCAAGCAGGGACGTAACCGCCGGACCCAGGCCATCCTGCCTCTCAAGGGCAAGATCCTGAACGTCGAGAAGGCGCGCTTCGACAAGATGATATCTTCCCAGGAAGTGGGCACCTTGATCACCGCGCTGGGCTGCGGCATCGGTCGCGACGAGTACAACATCGACAAGCTGCGTTATCACAACATCATCATCATGACCGATGCTGACGTCGACGGTTCGCACATCCGTACCCTGCTGCTGACCTTCTTCTTCCGTCAGCTGCCGGAGCTGATCGAACGCGGCTACATCTACATCGCGCAACCGCCGCTGTACAAGGTCAAGAAAGGCAAGCAAGAGCAATACATCAAAGACGACGACGCCATGGAAGAGTACATGACGCAGTCGGCCCTGGAAGACGCGAGCCTGCACCTGAACGAAGAAGCCCCGGGCATCTCCGGTGAAGCGCTTGAGCGTCTGGTGAATGACTTCCGTCTGGTAATGAAGACCCTCAAGCGTCTGTCGCGCCTGTACCCACAGGAACTGACTGAGCACTTCATCTACCTGCCAGCTGTCAGCCTGGAGCAATTGTCCGATCACGCAGCGATGCAGGCCTGGATGGCCCAGTACGAAGTTCGCCTGCGCACTGTCGAGAAGTCTGGCCTGGTCTACAAAGCCAGCCTGCGTGAAGACCGTGAACGTAACGTCTGGCTGCCAGAGGTCGAACTGATCTCCCACGGTCTGTCGAACTACGTCACCTTCAACCGCGACTTCTTCGGCAGCAACGATTACAAAACCGTTGTATCCCTGGGCGCTCAACTGAGCACCTTGCTGGACGACGGCGCGTACATCCAGCGTGGCGAGCGCAAGAAGCCGGTCACCGAGTTCAAGGAAGCCCTTGAATGGCTGATGGCTGAAAGCACCAAGCGTCACACCATCCAGCGATACAAAGGTCTGGGCGAAATGAACCCGGATCAGCTGTGGGAAACCACCATGGACCCAAGCCAGCGCCGGATGCTCAAAGTGACCATCGAAGACGCCATTGGCGCAGACCAGATCTTCAACACCCTGATGGGGGATGCGGTCGAACCTCGCCGTGACTTCATCGAAAGCAACGCCTTGGCGGTTTCTAACCTGGACTTCTGATCCAGAAAAAAACTGCCAAACGAAAAAGGCCAACGCTCAGCGTTGGCCTTTTTTTCATCTTCAAAAAATGAACGCAAGAACAAAAAACAGCGCGAATCGCAGGCATAAAAAAACCGGCTATATCAGCCGGATTTTTTGCGCCCGAAAAAAACTTATGCACCATTTCCCGAGTTTTATGAGTTTAAGAAATATGTATATAAATCATAAAGATACGATCAGAAAACGTTAATTTTCGGTAAAACGGTACACAGGTTATCCACAGAATCTCAGACAGCGACCTGATCGCTGGCAGAGGGGGCCGCTGGAGCTGCTGGCAGCGAACCCATTTCCCGTTGCATCTGCTCGTTCCAGCTCTGCACCCGGTCGTTCAGATCGGCAATGGCGCGCGGCCCACTGCCCACGGCATACATCGGCGCTCCGATGATCACGGTGATGACGCCCTGCTTCTTCGCCCAACCGGTTTTCGGCCAGAACTTGCCCGCATTGTGCGCAATCGGCAGCACGGGAAGTGCGGCGTTGACCGCCAACGCGGTGCCACCGCGTGAGAACTTGCCGATGGTGCCATAAGGAACGCGAGTTCCTTCGGGGAAGATCAGCACCCAGACGCCATCTTTCAGCAATTCATCGCCCTTCTTCGCCACATGCTTGAGCGCAGCTTTAGGATTGTCGCGGTCGATGGCGATCGGTCGCAACATGGCCATGGCCCAGCCGAAGAATGGCACGAACAGCAACGAGCGCTTGAGCACTTGGCTCAACGGCTCGAAGTAGGCGGAGAGAAAGAATGTTTCCCAGGTGCTCTGGTGGTTCGACTGAATCACGCAAGGCTGGTCAGGCACGTTCTCGGCGCCCTTCACTTCGTAGCTGATGCCCAGGAACACTTTGCTCAGCCACAAGGCGCAGCGGCACCAGTAAACGTTGATGAAGCGATACCGCGCTTTGAACGGCAGAAACGGCGCGATAAAAAAGCTCAGGCTGCACCAAAGCAAGGAGCTGGTGCCCAGCAGCAGGTAAAAGAGGAAGGTTCTGATGGCCTGCAGTATCGACATGGTGACGTTTACCGTGCGGGCTCTGCCCGTCTATATAAAGCGCACTCCCGATCAATCCTTGGTCAGGAACAATCGAAGCACTCTAATTGTGGATAAGTTCTGCGGCAATCGCCGCCAGATCGTCAAAAATCAAGGTGCCTACCGGTAGGGTCTTGCCCAAAGTCTTTTCGCCTTTCCCGGTCTTTACTAAAACTGGCTGAGAATCGACGGCTTTGGCGGCTTCCAGGTCACCAAGGGTATCGCCGACGAACCATAGATGAGTCAGCGACACGTTGTAATGTGCGGCGATGGTTTTCAACATCCCGGGTTTTGGCTTGCGGCAATCGCAGCCGTCGTCCGGCCCGTGCGGGCAGTAGACGATCAGCCCGACCTCGCCGCCCTGCTCCGCCACCAACGAGCGCAATCGCTCGTGCATGGCGTCCAGGGTGGCGATGTCGTAATAGCCGCGAGCGATGCCCGACTGGTTGGTAGCCACCGCCACCGTCCAGCCGGCCTTGCTCAACTGCGCGATGGCCTCGATCGAACCGGGGAGCGGAATCCACTCCTCCACCGACTTGATGTAAGCGTCGGAGTCGTAATTGATCACTCCGTCCCGATCGAGAATCAGCAGTTTCAACAGCAATCCCTCAGCCCAGCATCGAAATGTCGGCAACGCCGAGGAACAGCCCACGCAGGCGCGCCAGTAACGCATAACGGTTGGCGCGGACCTTGGCGTCGTCCGCATTGACCATTACGGCCTCGAAGAACGCATCCACCGGCTCGCGCAAGGCAGCCAGACGTGCCAGCGATTCGCTGTACTGACGCGCAGCGGCCATTGGCTGCACTGCCTGGTCAGCCTGCTGAATCGCCGAGTACAGGGAGAACTCGTTGGCGTTGTCGAAGTACTTGGCTTCCACGACCGAAGGAACGGAGCCTTCAACCTTGCTCAGCAAGTTCGAAACGCGCTTGTTCACCGCGGCCAGCGCAGCGGCTTCCGGCAACTTGCGGAACGCTTCCACGGCTTGTACGCGCTGGTCGAAGTCCAGCGCCGAACCCGGCTTCAGGGCACGCACCGACAGGTAAGTCCCGACATCCACGCCTTCGTCTTCGTAACGCGCACGCAGACGGTCGAAGATGAATTCCAGCACCGAATCGTTGAGGCCGGCAGCCTTGACCTTGGCACCGAACGCATTCACGGCAAATGCCACGGCGTCGTTGAGGTCGAGGTCGAGCTTCTTGTCGATCAGGATGCGCAACACGCCGAGTGCCGCACGGCGCAGGGCATACGGGTCTTTGCTACCAGTTGGCAGCATGCCGATACCGAAGATACCGACCAGGGTGTCGAGTTTGTCAGCGATGGCCACGGCCGCACCGGTCAGGGTGGTCGGCAGTTCAGCACCGGCACCGCGCGGCATGTACTGTTCGTTCAGTGCCAGTGCGACTTCTTCCGGCTCGCCGTCGTTGAGGGCGTAGTAATAACCGGCGACACCTTGCATCTCCGGGAACTCACCGACCATCTCGGTCGCCAGGTCGCATTTGGACAGCAGGCCTGCACGGGAAGCCCAGGCGGCGTTACCGCCAATGCGTTGAGCAATGAACGCAGCGAGTTTGGAAACGCGCTCGGCCTTGTCGTAGACGCTGCCGAGTTTTTCCTGGAACACCACGTTTTGCAGGCGCAGGTTGAAGTCTTCGAGTTTCTGCTTCTTGTCTTGCTTGAAGAAGAACTCGGCGTCGGTCAGGCGTGGGCGAACCACTTTCTCGTTACCGGCGATGATCTGCTGCGGGTCTTTGCTTTCGATGTTGGCCACGGTGATGAAACGTGGCAGCAACTTGCCGTCGGCATCCAGCAGGCAGAAGTACTTCTGGTTGTCCTGCATGGTGGTGATCAGGGCTTCTTGCGGCACGTCGAGGAAACGCTCTTCGAACGAGCACACCAGCGGCACCGGCCATTCAACCAGGGCGGTCACTTCGTCGAGCAAGGCAGGCGGAACGATGGCGGTACCTTCCTGCATCGTCGCCAGCTCTTCGGTGCGCTTGCTGATCAGTTCGCGACGCTCGTTGGCGTCGGCCAGTACGTAGGCGGCACGCAGGTCGGTCAAGTAGTTGGCCGGCGAAGTGATGCGTACGCTTTCCGGGTGGTGGAAGCGGTGACCACGGGAATCGCGGCCGGACTTCTGGGCAAGGATCGTGCAATCGATGACTTGGTCACCGAGCAGCATCACCAGCCACTGGGTCGGACGGACGAATTCTTCCTTGCGAGCACCCCAGCGCATGCGCTTCGGGATCGGCAGGTCGTTCAGCGAATCTTCGACGATGGTCGGCAGCAGGCTCGCGGTTGGCTTGCCGGCGATGCTTTGGCTGTAGCGCAGTTTCGGGCCGCTCTGATCGATTTCGCTCAGGTCGACGCCGCACTTCTTGGCAAAGCCCAGGGCCGCTTGAGTCGGGTTGCCTTCGGCATCGAACGCCGCCTGACGTGGCGGGCCGTCGAGGTTGATGCTGCGATCAGGTTGTTGAGTAGCCAACGAGGTGATCAGTACCGCCAGGCGACGTGGCGCGGCGTAGACGGTTTTGGTCTCGTAGTTCAGGCCAGCGGCTTGCAGGCCCTTGTCGATACCGGCCAGGAACGCGTCGGCCAAAGTGTTCAGGGCTTTGGGTGGCAGTTCTTCGGTGCCCAGTTCAACCAGAAAATCTTGAGCACTCATTGTGCAGCCTCCAGCTTGGCCAGTACTTCATCACGCAGGTCCGGGGTCGCCATCGGGAAGCCCAGCTTGGCGCGAGCCAGCAGGTAGGCTTGCGCAACGGAACGCGCCAGGGTGCGAACACGCAGGATGTATTGCTGACGCGCAGTCACCGAGATCGCCCGGCGCGCATCCAGCAGGTTGAAGGTATGGGACGCCTTCAACACCATTTCGTAGCTCGGCAACGGCAGCGGCTGGTCGAGTTCGATCAGGCGCTTGGCTTCGCTTTCGTAGAAATCGAACAGTTCGAACAGCTTCTCGACGTTGGCGTGTTCGAAGTTATAGGTCGACTGCTCCACTTCGTTCTGGTGGAACACGTCGCCGTAGGTCACTTTGCCGAACGGACCGTCAGCCCAGACCAGGTCGTAGACCGAGTCCACGCCTTGCAGGTACATGGCCAGACGCTCCAGACCGTAAGTGATCTCGCCGGTCACCGGGTAGCACTCGATACCGCCCGCTTGCTGGAAGTAAGTGAACTGCGTCACTTCCATGCCGTTGAGCCAGACTTCCCAGCCCAGACCCCAGGCGCCCAGTGTCGGCGATTCCCAGTTGTCTTCAACGAAGCGGATGTCGTGGACCAGCGGGTCCAGACCGACATGCTTGAGGGAGCCCAGGTACAGTTCCTGGAAGTTGTCCGGGTTCGGCTTCAGGACTACCTGGAACTGGTAGTAGTGCTGCAGACGGTTCGGGTTTTCGCCGTAGCGGCCGTCAGTCGGGCGACGACTGGGCTGCACATAAGCGGCGTTCCAGGTTTCCGGGCCAATGGCGCGTACCGCCTTGAACGTGATCGGCAACGCGCTGGCCGTACTGGTCATCTCCCGTTGGGAAGGCATGTACGACGATGCCAAGGGCCAGCG
>NZ_JBIWAF010000049.1:0-23082 GCF_044759925.1 Pseudomonas sp. NPDC099000 | reverse complement strand
ATTTTCGCATCATCATGCACACCTCAGATTTGGGCGCCATCATAGCGCCCTATTGATGTGTCCAAATTCATTAGGCCAGATCAGCCTGCTCGCGAAAGCGGAGTTTCAGTCGACATAAATGTTGAATGACACCCCGCTATCGCGAGCAGGCTCGCTCCTACAGGGGTTATGTTTATCCAGTGATATTTAATAGTTAGCGAGCTATCGGAATGTTCAAGGCGTCGATGCGCGGCTAGACTGTCGGGCTGCCGACCCATGCCCACCTGGATGCCTGATGAATTTTCGTACCATTTTGATTCTTGGAGCCCTGAGCGCTTTCGGCCCGCTGGCGATCGATTTCTATCTGCCGGCGTTCCCGGCCATGGCGCTGGCGTTTGGCACCGACGAGAAACACGTCCAGCTGACGCTGGCGGCGTATTTCCTTGGCCTGTCGCTCGGTCAACTGGCTTATGGCCCGGTGGCGGACCGCTTCGGACGACGCATTCCGTTACTGACAGGCGTCGGCTTGTTCACCGCCGCGTCCCTGGCCTGCGCCTTCGCGCCGAATCTGGAATGGCTGATCGGTGCGCGGTTCATTCAGGCTCTCGGTGGTTGTGCAGGGATGGTGATTTCGCGGGCGGTGGTGAGTGACAAATGCGATGCAGTGGGCTCGGCGAAAGTCTTTTCGCAGCTGATGCTGGTGATGGGCCTGGCACCGATTCTCGCGCCCATGCTGGGTGGGCTGCTGGTCAACACCACGGGCTGGCAGTCGATCTTCCTGGTGCTGACCGGTTTCAGTGCGCTGGCAGGGTTGGCCGTGGCAATCGGGTTGCCGGAAAGCCTGCCGGCCCACGTACCGCGTCAACCGCTGTCGGGGGCGTTGCGTCAGTACGGTCGGCTATTGTCGGATCCGGTCTACCTCGGCCACGCCTTGACCGGTGGTATCGCCATTGCCGGGATGTTTGCCTACATCGCCGGTTCGCCGTTCGTCTTCATCAAACTCTACGGCGTCCCGGCCGAGCATTTCGGCTGGCTGTTCGGGGCCAACGCGGCAGGTTTCATTCTGGTGGCGCAGGTCAACGCGCGACTACTGACCAAGCGTGGCCCGGCATTCCTGCTGGCGCGTACCGTGTGGATATACCTGGGGGCGGGTCTGACGCTGCTCGCCGTCAGCGCGCTGCACACCGAGCAGTTGTGGCCGCTGCTGATTCCGCTGTTTATCTGCATCGCCAGCCTCGGTTGCATCCTCCCCAACGCCTCGGCCTGCGCCATGAACGGGCAGGGCGCCCGCGCCGGCAGTGCGTCGGCAATGCTCGGGTGCCTGCAGTTCAGCGTCGCCGCCGGAGCGGCAGCGTTGGTCGGTGTTTTACACGATGGCAGCGCCGTGCCGATGGCCATGGTCATCAGCCTGTGCGGAGTTCTGGTGGTGAGCACGGCGATGCTCACCCGGCGTTTGCAAAATGCCCGGGCATTGGTGCAAGCCCAGGTCTGAGGACGGACTCAGCCAGCGGCGCGCTGCTGGCGGTCGGGAAATTGATGGGGTGCGAGCAATCGCGCTTCAAGAGTTCTAGTGAATGCGAGTGCTTCAGCTTCGCTGCGGAACGTTACAGCGTGTTGGTCGAGACGGACCTGCCACTGGGATTTAGCCACTTCTTTTATCAGGATCTTCATTGCTGAACTCTCCTCTCTTAAAAGATGTTACGTAAAAGATTGCATCGCAGAGGTTTCGATTGTAGACCCGAATACGATCGCAATTGTGACAAGGGTCAACTCTCGGACTGACGGTGTCGCCCGGAGGGGCAACACCTGTATCAATCTGTTTCAGAACCCTTCGAGCACAATCTTGCCCTTGGACTTGCCGCTTTCCAGCAGCTCATGGGCACGACGCAGGTTGGCCGCGTTGATGGTCCCGAAGTGCTCGCCGACCGTGGTTTTCAGTGTCCCGGCGTCGATCAGCCCGGCCACTCGGTTGAGCAGTTTGTGCTGCTCGATCATGTCCGCCGTTTCGAACAGCGAGCGGGTGTACATGAACTCCCAGTGCAACGACAGGCTCTTGCGCTTGAGCTTGGTCACGTCCAGTGCTTTCGGATCATCGATCAGCGCCAGTTTGCCTTGCGGCGCCAACGCCTCGACCAGTTGATCCAGGTGATGATCGGTCTGGGTCAGGCTGGCGACGTGGGTCACATGGTCTACGCCGGCGCGTTTGAGTTCTTCACTCAACGGCTGGCTGTGATCGATCACCAGATCGGCGCCCAGTTCGCGTACCCAGTTCTGGGTTTGCGGACGGGAAGCGGTGCCGATGACGTTCAGTCCGGTGAGTTGGCTAGCCAGTTGCGTGAGGATCGACCCCACACCGCCCGCCGCGCCGACGATCAGCAGGCTCTGGCCTTCATCGGTTTTACCTTCGCGCACTTGCAGGCGTTCGAAGAGCAATTCCCAGGCGGTGATGGCGGTCAGTGGCAGCGCGGCGGCTTCGGCGAAACCGAGGGTTTTCGGCATATGGCCGACGATGCGCTCGTCCACCACGTGCAATTCGCTATTGCCCCCCGCGCGGGCGATGGAGCCGGCGTAAAACACCTTGTCGCCCGCCTTGAACAGCGTGACTTCATTGCCGACAGCCTTGACCACACCGGCCACGTCCCAACCCAGCACTTTCGCCGCGCCGTCTTCAGGCTGGACGTTCTGGCGGACTTTGGTGTCGACCGGGTTCACCGAGATGGCTTTGACTTCCACCAACAGGTCGCGCGGACCGGCAACCGGTTCTGGCAGTTCGATGTCTTGCAGGGAATTGGCGTCGTTGATCGGCAACGAGGCGTAGTAGGCGATGGCTTTCATGTAGAGATCCTGAGCAGTAATAGAAGAAGGGATCAAGCCACGGTGCGCAGGCGCTTGAGGTCGAAGTGCTCGAGAAAGTCGCCGGCCTTGGCGCGGAAGTGCTGGACATGGGGGCTGGCGTCATGGGCTTGCAGGGCTTCGTCGCTGCTCCAGTGTTCAATCATGTAGAAGGCCAGGGGATTGGCCAGGTCCTGATGCAAATCGTATTGGCCGCAACCGTCCTCGGCGCGGGTCGGTTCCACCAGCGCACGCAGGTGCTGTTCGAGGGCGTCTTGCTGGCCGGGTTTGGCAATGAGGGTGGCAATGGCGGTGAAAGGCTGGGACATGGTCGACTCCGGAAGCAGGGTGATTTCGATGGGACAGATGATTGGCTATTTCTCTGCAAGATAAAACCCGCTAAAAGAGCAGTCTCTTTCAATATTTTTTTGATAATCGAGGCTGGAAATGCTGCGTTTCGATGACTTGCAGTTGTTTGTCCGGGCTGCGGACCTGGGGAGTCTGTCGGCGGCGGCGCGGGTGATGGACATGTCGGCGGCGGTGGCCAGTGCGGCGTTGAAGCGAATCGAACAGCAACTCGGCGCACGCTTGCTGGCGCGTTCCACCCGCAGTTTGCGTCTGACCGCCGAAGGTGAGGGCTTTCTGGAGTATGCCCGGGTCGCCCTGAGCAATCTCGATGAAGGTCGCCGTTTGCTCGCCAGCGGTCAGGATCAGGTCAGCGGGATTCTGCAGTTGTCGGCACCCTCGGACTTTGGCCGCAACCTGTTATTGCCGTGGCTCGACGAGTTCCAGCGCGAGCATCCAAAACTGACCGTGCGCCTGTTGCTGGGCGACCGCATCGCCGACCTGTTCCGCCAACCGGTGGACATTGCCCTGCGTTACGGCGAGCCGGAAGACTCAAGCCTGGTGGCACTGCCCATCGCGGCGCAGAACCGTCGAGTGCTCTGCGCCGCGCCAAGTTATCTGGCCAGGCATGGCGAGCCGCGGCATCTGGAGCAACTGGCGCAGCACAACTGTTTATTGTTCATGCTCGGTAGCCGGGTCCATGACCACTGGAGTTTCCACGACGGCAAACGCGAAGTCGGCCTGACCGTCAGCGGTGATCGCTTCAGTGACGATGCCGATGTCGTGCGGCTGTGGGCAGTGGCGGGGGCCGGGATTGCTTATAAGTCGTGGCTCGATGTCGCCGCCGATGTGCTCGCCGGCCGGTTGAAAGTGCTGATGCCAGAGTTGCTCTGTGAGCGCGCACCGCTGAATTTGCTGTGCGCCCATCGCGCACAATTGAGTAAGCCGGTGAACCTTTTACGGGAAATGCTTGCCAGCCGATGCGCTCATTTAGGCAGTCAATTTCCGACGATATCGGGCATTGATCATTAGTCGCAGGCAAATAGCGAAATTTCTGTCAGGAACTATCACCACCCACGCTTTCCCAAGGGCAGGAACCGGCGGTTAACCCGCTTATAATAGCGCCCGCCTCATGTACGCACCGTCGATCTCGCGATGGCGATGGCCTCACGGTCAATCACCCGACCTTCGCCACACCTGCGAAGCAATGGCATGGGTGAGTAGGGGCTTTGCCCGGCTTATGGCGGTTTCCGCGTCTTGGCCGACGACACATTACTGGTCAAGATGTCTCTGAGCAGCAGACGAAACGATTCAACAGGGAGTGAATACATGGAACATGCACCTTGCATCAGCCAGATCGCCACGTTGCTGGCTGACCCCAAGCGCAGCGCAATGATGTGGGCCTTGATGGATGGCTCGGCGCGGCAGACCGAAGAGCTGGCGCTATTGGCCGGCCTGTCACCGTCTTCGGCCAGTGCACACCTGGGGCGTTTGTCCGCCGGAGGTCTGTTGAAAGTCGAAATCCGTGGGCGCAAACGCTTTTTCCGCCTGGCCGCGCCTGAAGTCGGCGCGGCAATCGAAGCACTGGCCAGCGCGACGCTGGCCAGTACCCCGCAGCCAGTCCCGGACGTCTTCAAACGCACCAGCCCCATTGCCAAACCTCAGGCGGCGCCTTCATCGTTGTTGCGGGCCCGACTGTGCGACGACCATTTGGGAGGCACCCTGGCCGCCGATCTTTACCAGCGGTTGCTGGATGCCGGCTGGATCGAGCAGTTCGAACAGCGCGTCATGATCACCCACAAGGGGTCCACACAACTGGCCTCGCGGGGCGTGTACATCCAGGCCCTGGCCCATCGCAACAGCAAAGTCGCCTGCGCGTGCCCCGACTGGAGCGAAAGACGCCCGCACATGGGCGGTTCGCTGGGCGCTGCGTTGTTGCAGCTGTTCATGCAGTCCGGTTGGTTGAGCCTGCCCAACGATTCGCGCGCCTTGCAGATCACGGCCGCGGGGCAGCGGGAAATCCATCGTTTCGCCAAGGAAACCGAGCTGGAAATGGCGCTTTAGCGCTGTTTGATGCTGGCTGAACACAGAACCTGTGGGAGCGGGCTTGCCCGCGATAAGGCCATCAGCTTCAACATCACGTTGGCTGACAGACCGCCATCGCGGGCAAGCCCGCTCCCACAGTGGTTATGCGGTGTTGCTTATGGTTTGACCAACCGTGCATCCAGGCTGTTCTGCGCCAAACGCTTGGCCTGATCCTGAGTCATGCCCAGGTCGGTGTACAGCGCATGGAAGTTCTCGGTCACATACCCGCCAAAGTACGCCGGGTCATCCGAGTTCACGGTCACCTTCACACCACGCTCAAGCATGTCGAGGATGTTGTGCTGGGACATGTGATCGAACACACAGAGCTTGGTGTTGGACAGCGGGCACACGGTCAGCGGGATCTGCTCGTCGATGATCCGCTGCATCAAACGCTCGTCTTCGATGGCGCGCACGCCATGGTCGATGCGCTGGATTTTCAGCAGGTCGAGGGCTTCCCAGATGTACTCGGGCGGGCCTTCTTCGCCGGCGTGGGCGACGGTCAGGAAGCCTTCGTGACGGGCACGATCAAACACACGCTGGAACTTGCTCGGCGGGTGACCCATCTCTGAACTGTCCAGGCCCACGGCCACAAACGCCTCGCGAAACGGCAGCGCCTGGTCGAGGGTTTTCTGCGCTTCGTCTTCACTCAGGTGACGCAGGAAGCTCAGGATCAAGCCGCTGGTGATGCCCAGTTGCTGCTCGCCATCCTTGAGCGCCGCCGCGATGCCGTTGAGCACCACTTCGAACGGGATGCCGCGGTCGGTGTGGGTCTGCGGGTCGAAGAACGGTTCGGTGTGAATCACGTTCTGCGCCTTGCAACGCAACAGGTAGGCCCAGGTCAGGTCGTAGAAATCCTGCGAGGTGCGCAACACGTCGGCGCCCTGGTAATACAGGTCGAGAAACTCTTGCAGGTTGTTGAAGGCGTACGCCTTGCGCAGGGTTTCGACATCGCTCCACGGCAGGGCGATCTTGTTGCGTTCGGCCAGGGCGAACAGCAACTCAGGCTCCAGCGAACCCTCTAGGTGCAGGTGCAGTTCTGCCTTGGGCAGGGCGTTCAGCCAGTCGTACATAGTCTTTTCTCATCAGGTGCAGATGGCGAGCATTCTACAGATGCCCGTAGAAACAATTAGCAAAACCTGACCAGCCGGTTCATCACCCCGCTGCCTGTTCCCGTCGGTAGGCGTAGGTATCGGCGAAGCGCGAGAGCAGGAATTCGGCGCAGGTGGTGGCCGGGTACTTCGCTGGGTGCGATGCGTCCTGGCAACCGGGCAGGCATTCGATTGGCGTGTCGGGGTGCGGTTCGGCGAAGAACGGCATCGAATAACGATCGACCCCCAGCGGGCTGATCACCCGGTGCGGCGTCGACAGGTAACGGTCGTTGCTCCAGCGCGCCATCATGTCGCCGAGGTTGACCACGAACGTGCCTTCGATCGGCGGCGCGTCAATCCATTCGCCTTTGACGTTGCGCACTTGCAAGCCGCCGGCGGCATCCTGGTACAGCAGGGTGATGCAGCCGTAATCGGTGTGGGCGCCGGCGCCTTGCTGCTCTTCGGAACTGGCGGTATGGCGCGGCGGGTAGTGAATCATCCGCAGGACGCTGACCGGCTCATGGAAGCGCGTGTCGAAGAAGTCGCGCTCGATGTTCAGCGCCATGGTCATGGCACGCAACAGCGTTTGGGCGAGTGCCTGCATGTCGACGTAGTGTTGCTCCATCAAGGC
This sequence comes from Pseudomonas sp. NPDC099000, assembly GCF_044759925.1. NCBI lineage: Bacteria > Pseudomonadati > Pseudomonadota > Gammaproteobacteria > Pseudomonadales > Pseudomonadaceae > Pseudomonas > Pseudomonas sp. NPDC099000. Next base: position 16,122 of record NZ_JBIWAF010000049.1, on the reverse strand, counting down.
TCCCCAACCGGGCATCGAGGGATGACGATTGGGACCGCGCAACGGTTTTTCCGCCAGCACCTCGGGATGGTCGGCCGACAGGTGCAAGCCCATGTCGAAGGTTTCTTTCAGGTCGCTAGGTTTGCTCGGATCGAGTTGCTCGGTCGCGATCGCGCCATAGCCGCGGTGATGGCGGGTTTGGGTGATGTCGATCTTGAGCTTTTCGGCGGCGGGCAGGGCGAAGAAGCGTTGGGCGTGGTCGAGCACGGCGTCAATGCGTGACGCGGAGATCGGGTGGCCCTTGATGTAGAAAAAGCCCCAGGTGCGGCAGGCGCGGTCGATCTCTTCGGCAACGGATTTCCAGGCGTGCTGGTCTTCTCTGTAGAGCGGGGCGATGTTGATGAGCGGGAGTTGGTTCATTTTGCAGTCTCTATAATGATCGTTCCCACGCTCTGCGTGGGAACGCCTCAATGGACGCTCTGCGTCCGCTTTTGGGACGCGGAGCGTCCCGGGCTGCATTCCCACGCAGAGCGTGGGAACGATCAGGAAGGTGGGCTACTTCGGAATGTCGGCCTTCATGCCTTCAACGTAGTAGTTCATCGACGCCAGTTCCGCATTGCTCGCCGTCGCGCCCGCCGCAATCTTCTCGACGCCAGCCTGATCCTTGATCGGCCCGGTGAACGGGTGGAAGGCGCCGCTCTTGATGTCGGCAATGATCTGCTCGGCCTCGGTTTTCACCGCTGCGGGCACCAGATCGCTGATCGGCAGCTCAACCGTGCCTTCCTTCAAACCGCCCCAGTAATCCTGCGATTTCCACGTGTGGTCGAGCACGCTTTGAGTCGCCTGAATGTAATGCGGCCCCCAGTCGTTGACGATCGAAGTCAGCACCGCTTTCGGCCCGAAGTGCGCCATGTCCGAAGCGTAGCCGACGGCATACACACCACGACGTTCGGCGGCCTGGATCGGCGCCGGGCTGTCGGTGTGCTGGAACACCACGTCCACGCCCTGGTCGATCAGGGCATTGGCGGCGTCGGCTTCCTTGCCCGGATCGAACCACGAGTTGACCCACACCACCTTGATCTCGGTGCCGGGGTTGTACTTGTTCAGGGCCAGTTGAATGGCGTTGATGTCGCGGATCACTTCCGGGATCGGAAAGGACGCGACGTAGCCGATCTTTTTGGTCTTGGTCATCTTCGCCGCGAGGAAACCGCCAACGTAGCGACCTTCATAGGTGCGCGCCAGGTAAGTGCCGAGGTTCTTGTCCTGCTTGTAGCCAGTGGCGTGTTCGAAGGTCACCTTGGGAAATTGTTTGGCGACTTTCAAAGTCGGGTTCATGTAGCCGAAAGACGTGGTGAAGATCAGGTCGTACTTGTCCTTGGCCATGTTGCGGATCACCCGCTCGGCGTCGGCCCCTTCAGCGACGTTCTCCACGTAATTGGTGGTGATCTGGTTGCCGAACTTTTCGGCCAGCACCTTGCGCCCCTGTTCATGCTGATACGTCCAGCCGTGGTCACCAATCGGACCGATGTAGACGAAGCCGACTTTCAGCGGGTCGGCGGCACTGGCGGTCAGGCTCGCGCTCAGACCGATGGCCGCGGCAACGGCGCAAAGCAGCTTCTTCAACGGACGTTTGTGCATGAATTAGAACTCCATGTTGTTATGAGGTTGGCAGGGGCAATGCAAATTGCTGACCAACAGGACAACAAAAGATCCGAAACCGCGTGATGGCCTTCGCGGGCAAGCCTCGCTCCTACAAGAGCGGCACCAACCCGTAGGAGCGAGGCTTGCCCGCGATGAGGACCTTGAGGCCAATAAAAGTGCATCGTCTGAAACGGCTGCCATCCACTGGTGCGCTAAGGTGTAACGAAACGTTAGCGCCGCCCCGCAGTCAGTAGCTCATCACTCTGTTTGCTCCACTCGGCAAAAAAGGCCCGCAATGCTCACACTCCTCAAGCAAGAAAAGTTTCTGCTGCTGGCCGTGATTGCCGCGTTCGTCGCTTATCCACTGGAACACTGGATGCTGCACAGCGGCCAGCCCATCGCGCTGACTGCCGGCCTGGTGCTGATTGCGTTCATCGTCGCCGCCTCCATGCGCGTCGCCCATCACGCCGAATTGCTCGCCGAAAAAGTCGGCGACCCTTACGGCACGATGATCCTGACCCTGGCCGCCGTGCTGGTGGAAGTGGTGATCCTGGCGATCATGATGAGCAACGAAGCCTCACCGACGCTGGTGCGCGACACGATTTATTCGGCGGTGATGCTCGACATCAACGGCATCCTCGGCCTGGCCGCGTTGATGGGCGGGATCAAGCATGGCGAACAGTCTTACAACGACGACTCGGCCCGCAGTTACAGTGTGATGATTCTCACCGCCATGGGCGTGTCGATGGTGGTGCCGGAGTTCATCCCCGAGGCCAACTGGAAGCTGTATTCGGCGTTCACCATTGGCGCGATGGTCGTGCTCTACACCCTGTTCCTGCGTATGCAGGTCGGGCCGCACAGTTATTTCTTCAGCTACAGCTACCCGGAAAAACGTCGCAGGAAAGTCCCGGAGGAGGAACCTGAGCCGATCAATCTGGCGCTGAGTATCGGCACGCTGGTGTTCGGTGTGGTAGTGATCGGCGCACTGGCCGAAGTGATGTCCAAGACCCTCGACCTGGGCCTGGAAGGTACGGGCGCACCGCCGGTGATTACGGCGATTCTGGTGGCGGCCATTTCTGCCGCGCCGGAGATTCTGACGGCATTGCGTGCGGCCTTGGCCAACCGCATGCAGTCGGTGGTCAACATCGCCATGGGCGCGTCACTGTCGACGGTGATCCTGACCGTGCCGGTGATGGAAGCGATGGCGCTCTACACCGGCCAGCCGTTTCAGATGGCGATGACCCCGGTGCAAACGGTGATGATCTTCCTCACCCTGATTGTCAGCGCGATCAACCTCAACGACGGTGAAACCAATGCCATCGAAGGCATGACGCATTTTGTGTTGTTTGCGACGTTCATCATGTTGTCGCTGCTGGGCCTCTGAACACACCACAAATCCCCTGTAGGAGTGAGCCTGCTCGCGATAGCGGTGTGTCAGTCGACATTGAGGGTGTCTGACACACCGCTATCGCGAGCGGGCTCACTCCTACAGTTTGATTTGTGTTGTATCAGGTGCCGGCGATCAACTGCCGAGCCGCCTGGCTGTGATCGGCAATCAACCCTTTGAGATCCAACCCCTCAACCTGCCCATCAATCACTCGCCACTTGCCGCCCACCATCACCCGATCCGCCCGGTCCGCGCCACACAGCAGCAACGCCGACACCGGATCATGGCTGCCGGAGAAGCGCAGCTCATCGAGTTTGAACAACGCCAGATCCGCCTGTTTGCCCACCGCCAGCTCACCGATGTCGGTCCGGCCCAGCAAACTGGCTGAGCCCTTGGTCGCCCAACCCAAAACCAGTTCCGGGGTGATCTTCTCCGCGCCATAACGCAGCCGTTGAATGTAAAGCGCCTGACGGGTTTCGAGCATCATGTTCGACGCATCGTTGGACGCCGAACCGTCCACGCCCAGACCGAGCAGGGCGCCAGCAGCGGTCAGGTCCAGGGTCGGACAAATGCCGGAGGCCAGGCGCATGTTCGAACTCGGGCAATGGCAAATCCCGGTGCCCGCAGCGCCGAGGCGGGCGATTTCGTCCGGGTTGAAGTGGATGCCGTGGGCCAGCCAGGTACGCGGGCCGAGCCAGCCGACGCTGTCCAGATAATCCACTGTGCGCAGGCCGAAGCGTTGCAGGCAGAAGTCTTCTTCGTCGAGGGTTTCAGCCAGGTGCGTGTGCAGGCGCACGTCGAGTTTGTTCGCCAGTTCGGCGCTGGCGGACATGATTTCCGGCGTTACCGAAAAGGGCGAGCACGGCGCCAGGGCGATCTGGATTTGCGCACCGTCGCCACGCTCGTGGTACTCGGCGATCAAGCGCTGGCTGTCAGCGAGGATGACTTCGCCTTCCTGCACGGTCTGCTGCGGTGGCAGGCCACCGTCCTTTTCGCCAAGGCTCATGGAGCCGCGAGTCAGCATGGCGCGCATGCCCAGTTCGCGGACGCTCTCGACTTGCACGTCGATCGCGTTTTCCAGGCCTTGCGGAAACAGGTAATGGTGATCGGCCGCGGTGGTGCAGCCGGACAGCAGCAACTCGGCCAACGCGACTTTGCTGGCGAGGGCGAGCTTTTCAGGGGTGAGGCGGGCCCAGACCGGGTAGAGGGTTTTCAGCCACGGGAACAACGGCTGATTGACCACCGGCGCCCAGGCGCGTGTCAGGGTTTGATAGAAGTGGTGATGGGTGTTGATCAGGCCCGGCAGGATCACATGCTCGCGGGCATCGAAGATGTGTCCACAGGGCGCGGACGGTTGCTGGCCAGCGGCGAGCACTTCGACGATCACGCCGTCTTGCACAACCAGACCGCCACGGGCATCGAGGTCATTGGCAGTGAAAATGGCGAGGGGATTTTTTAACCAGGTACGGGTCGCAGGCATGTTGGCCGGCTCCTCTGAAAGTGGGGTTCAGGTTAGCCAGCTCAGTGATTACCCTGTCTGCTGATCCAGGGTCGTCGCGGGGACGAGGTGCGCAGTTTCAAACAAAACCGCCTGGCGGGCAAGCCCGGCTCCCACAGGTCCGACGCATGACCTGTAGGAGCGAGGCTTGCCCGCGAAGGCGGTGTGTCAGTCAACAATGATGTCGAATGTGATGACGCCTTCGCGGGCAAGCCTCGCTCCTACGGGGTATTTGTGATTACCAGGGAATGGTTTCGCCTCTGTAGTTCACGAAGTGATGCCCGCCCTTGCCGACATAAGCATTCACCTGATCGACCAACCCACGCGTACTGGTTTCCACATCGATATCCGCGCCTTCACCGCCCATGTCGGTCTTCACCCAACCCGGATGCAACGACAGTACGGTGAGTTTCTGCTCGCCCAACTGAGTGACGAAGCTGTTGGTCATCGAGTTCAGCGCCGCTTTACTGGCCTTGTACAGCGCCAGCTCCGGCGCGTCCGGCATGGTCACGCTACCCAGCACCGAACTCATGAACGCCAGCACACCGGTCTCCGGGCTAATCTGCCCGGCAAAACGTTGTGCCAGGTTGATCGGCGCCACGGCGTTGGTGAAGAACAATTGACCAACCTCGGCCAACGTCGCACCGCCTGGCGTCTGAACCTCCGGCCCCTTGACTCCGGCATTGACGAACAGCAGGTCGAACACTTCACCCTTGAGCTGTTGGCTCAGGGCGATGACCGCCTGCTGATCGTCCATGTCGAGTTTTTCGATCCGCACCTTGCCCAACGCTTTCAGCGCCTCGGCGTTCTGCGGGTTGCGCACGGTGGCGGTGACTTGCCAGCCGTCGGTCAGCAGGGTTTTCACCAGGCCGAGGCCCAAGCCCCGGGAGGCGCCGATGATGAGTGCGGTTTTTGCCTTGGACATGAGTGGCTTCCTTGATAAATGAGGCTCATGGACTCAGTGGACAACGCTGACCGAGCCGTTGTTGCAACTCGTGGCGCAATGCACCGAGTTCGTCCATACGGGTTTCAATCAGCTTGAGTTTGTCTTGCAGCAATTGCGTGACAGCGCTGTCAGGATCCGGCGATTGCCATATCGTGGCGACGCTGTTGCCGATCTCGCCGAGGGTAAAGCCCAACCGCTGAGCCGTCTTGATGTACAGCACCAGTTGCACCATATCTGGCGGATAGTCGCGATAGCCGTTGGCCGTGCGTTGTGCGGCGATCAGTCCGCGCTGCTCGTAGAAGCGCAGCGTGTCGCGGCTGACGGCGCTGGCCTGGGCTAATTCACCGATGCGCATCATGACGTCTCGAGAGGGGCTTGACCCTGGAGCATACTCCAGGCTTTAGCCTTGTTGCTCCCTGAATTTATGGAGCAAGGCCGATGTGGACTTCAACGCAATATCGCCGGTTGGTGCGGGGCAGCGCCTGGTATGACTTGATCGTGACGGCAGCGTTTATCACGCCGTGGAGTTTTGCCGCGTTGCATGGGGTGTTGTTGAGTGTGAGTCAGGCGTTCAATTTGCCTGGCGAACTGCCGCCGTTCGAGCCGATGCACATGTTGATGGCGAATTTGCTGGGGTCGATTGTGTGCGTGTGGGCGGTGCTGCGGATTCGTGATCCGCAGCAGGTGTTTGGGCGGTATGACGCAGTCGGCAGATTTCTGTTTTCGGCTTGGCAGCTCTATGCCTTGCTCCATGGCGCCAGTTCATTGTTGGTGATTTTTCTGGTCTTTGAACTGGCGTGGGGCGTGGCTCAGGTGTTGCCGGTTCGGCAGCGTTCGCGGGCAAGCCTCGCTCCTACAGGTCCAGTGCCGATTTCACGAATTGCGCAAAACCTGTAGGAGCGAGGCTTGCCCGCGAAGAGGCCGGTCGGGTCAACCTTAATGCCCCGCCCGCCACGGCTGCCCCAACGAAACCGGCGCATACAACCGCGTACGCACCGCATCCCGCGACAACAGCACCAAAACCACAATCGTCGCAACATACGGCAGCATCGCCAGCAGACTCGACGGAATCGCCAGCCCCAACCCCTGCGCCACCAGGTGCAGGATGCTGGCGAGCCCGAACAGGTACGCCCCCAGCAGCAATCGCCACACTCGCCAACTGGCAAACACCACCAGCGCCAAGGCAATCCAGCCACGCCCGGCGCTCATGTTTTCCGCCCACATCGGCGTGTAGGCCAGCGACAGATACGCGCCCGCCAAACCCGCCATCGCGCCGCCAAACAGCACCGCCAAGGTGCGCACGCCCAACACCGGCAAACCCATGGCGCTGGCCGCCTCCGGGCTTTCCCCGACGGCCTGAATGATCAGCCCGATACGGCTTTTCAGAATCACCCACGCCACCAGCGCAAACAACGTGAACGACAGATACACCAGCAAATCCTGGGCAAACAGCATTCGCCCGATCAGCGGAATCTCACTCAACCAGGGAATCGCCACCGGCTCGAAACCCGCCAGCGGTTTACCGACCCACGCCGCGCCGACAAACGTCGACAGGCCCACACCGAAAATCGTCAGCGCCAATCCAGTGGCCACCTGATTGGCGTTGAACACCAGCGCCACCAGGGCAAACAGCGACGACAACAGCATCCCGGCAAGCATCGCCAGCAACACGCCGAGCCACAGGTTGCCGCTGTTCAACGCGACGATAAAACCGATCACCGCGCCAAACAGCATCATGCCTTCCTGACCCAGATTCAGGACGCCGCTTTTCTCACAGATCAATTCCCCCAGGGCCACCAACAGCAACGGCGTGCCGCAACGGACCATGGCGTAGAAAATATTGCTCAGCAGATCGATATCCATTACAGCGCTCCTGCCTGTACGGCGGTGGTTTGCTCGCGACGAGTCCAGCGCAGGTTTAAACGCGGTCGGTAGAGAATCAGCACGTCACAGGCGAGCAGAAAAAACAGCATCATTCCCTGGAACAATTGCGTGATCGCTTGCGGCAGATTCATGCTCATCTGCGCGCTCTCGCCGCCGATGTACAACAGCGCCATCAGCAGGCTGGAAAACAGAATGCCGATGGGATTAAGCCGCCCGAGAAATGCCACGGTGATCGCGGCATAGCCATAACCCGGCGAGACCTGCGGCACCAGTTGGCCGATCGGCCCGGTGACTTCACACACCCCGGCCAACCCTGCCAATCCGCCGCTGATCAGCAGCGCCAGCCAGATCAGCCGCTTCTCGCGAAACCCGACAAAACCTGCCGCGCGCTTGTCGAGCCCGAGCACTTTGATCTGGAAGCCGACAAAGCTTTTCTGCAACAGAACCCAGACCGCTACCAACGCCAGCAGAGCGAAATACACCCCGGCGTGAACCCGGCCGTTCTCCATCAGCAGCGGCAAACGGCTGGCATCGCCGAACATCGCCGACTGCGGAAAGTTGAACCCGGCCGGGTCCTTCAGCGGCCCATGCACGCAGAACAGCAGCAGGTTCAGCGCGATGTAATTGAGCATGATGCTGGTGAGGATTTCGTTGGCATTGAAACGCGTGCGCAGCCACGCCGTCAGCCCGGCCCACGCGGCACCGGCCAGGCTGCCGACAAGCAGGATCAGCACCAGCGCCCAGCGACTTTGCATATCGATGATGTTCACCGCCAGTGCACTGCCGGCCAGGGCGCCGAGCAGCAATTGGCCTTCGGCGCCGATGTTCCAGATCCGCGCCTGATACGCCACGGCCAGCCCCAGCGCGCACAGCAGAATCGGCAAGGCTTTGACCAACAGTTCGGAGACACCATACAAGTCGCTGACCGGCGCAATCAGCAGGGTGTGCAGCGTGAGCAGCGGATCGTGGCCCAACGCGATAAACAGCAGCGAGCCGCAGCCCAATGTCAGGACCGCCGCCAGCAGCGGCGAGCACCACAGCATCAGGCGCGATTGCTGGCCACGGGGTTGGAGAGAAAGCAGCATGTGAAACTCCGTTAAACCGTTGCGGATGCGAGTGAGTGTGGGGCGTCGAACTGGCCGGCCATCCAGCCGCCGACATCAATCAGGCGCGTGTCGACCGTGGCCCTGAGTGGCGACAGGCGTCCGCTGCACAAGGCGCCGAGCCGGTCGCTGATCTGGAACAGTTCGTCGAGGTCTTCGCTGATCACCAGGATCGCCGCGCCGGCATCGCGCAAGGCAATTAACGCACGGTGAATGGTCGCGGCGGCGCCGACGTCCACGCCCCAGGTCGGGTGCGCGGCCACCAGCAATTTCGGTTGCTGAAGGACTTCGCGGCCGAGGATGAATTTCTGCAAATTACCACCGGACAGACTGCGGGCCGGCGCTTGGGTATCGGGTGTTTTCACGCCAAAGCGGCGGATGATTTCTGCCGCCAACGCCTCGACCTTGGCGCGCTGAATCAGGCCGTTGCTGACCAGCCCTTGTTGAAACGCGGTGAGCAGGGCGTTGTCGGCGAGGCTCAATTCGGGCACCGCACCGTGGCCCAGACGCTCGGCGGGAACAAACGCGAGGCCAAGATGGCGTCGAGCATCGGGCCGCAAATCGGCGACTGGCTGCCCACCGAAACGGATCGTCCCGTTGTCGTTTCGGCTCAACCGTTCTTCGCCGCTGAGCAGGGCCAGCAATTCATCCTGGCCATTGCCTGCGACGCCAGCGATCCCGACGATTTCGCCGCTGCGCACTGTGAGGTCAATGTCCGTCAGGGAGCAGCCGAACGGGTCCGGGTTGTGCCACGACAATCCGCTCACATTTAAAAATGCATCACCGCCAATCACCTTCGGATAATCGGCAATCAGCTCGGCGGCTTCCCCCACCATCAACCTCGCCAATTGCTGATCTGAACACTCGGCCGGCACGCAATGACCGGCCACTCGACCGCCGCGCAGCACCGTGGCGCTGTGGCACAGCGCGCGCACTTCTCCAAGCTTGTGGCTGATAAACAGAATGCTGCAGCCCTCAGCCGCGAGTCGGCGCAGGGTGATGAAGAGGTCGCAGGCCTCCTGCGGAGTCAGCACCGAAGTCGGCTCATCGAGAATCAGCAGGCGAATGTCCTGCATCAGGCAACGAACGATTTCCACCCGTTGCCGCTCGCCGATCGACAGGCTGTGGACAAGTCGCTCCGGTTCCAGCGCCATGCCGTAGCGCCGGGAGACTTCACGAATCCTGGGCTCAAGCTGTTTCGGCGTGCCGGCCGCCGCGCCCATCGCCAGGGCAATGTTCTGCGCCACGCTGAGGGTTTCGAACAGCGAGAAATGCTGGAACACCATGCCTATCCCGAGCCCGCGAGCCTGTGCCGGGTTGCGCATGCTCACGCGCTGGCCTTGCCAGATCATTTCCCCGGAATCGGCATGGGTGACGCCGTAGATGATCTTCATCAACGTACTTTTGCCCGCGCCGTTTTCGCCGAGCAGGGCGTGGATTTCACCGGGAGCAATGCTCAGGTCGATGGCGTCGTTGGCCAGGCAGCCGGGGTAACGTTTGCTGATGTTGCGCAATTGCAGGCGGGGTGTTTGATCGGGGATCAGCACGGGGTTGGGCATGGCTGGCTCGGGTCGATGGGAGTTATGCCTGTGGATAAAGCAATTTCCTGGCCATTGAGTCAGGAAAACTGAAAATCCCTATAGGCAAAGGCATTGAGGGCGGGGCCCGCCAAATTTTTTGCCGAGTCAGGCACCACTTGAGGGCAAAGTACTTGATCAGGCTCTGATTTTGCTCGCCGGGTATTGGTCAAAAAACGAGCAACACGCCGCAACCTATGCCGGATATAGGGCAGAGCCAGCCATGAACGGGTTATCCACAGGTTGTTCCACAGTATTTGTGCGCAAGCCGAAAGCTCGGGCATAAGCACTGTGCGGCTATCTTCTAAAGGTGATAACCGGTGCTAACTATTTGTTTTTTCGCGGAATTAGGGGTTTGTTTGGGAAATTGGACGAAAAACGAGCAAAGCCCGCAAAGCCGCATGACAGAAGGGTTACAGCAGGATGTGCTCAGGTTATCCACAGCCGGGTGCACAGCAGATGTGGGCAAGTGAACAGGCTCGATGAAGGGGCAGTGAACGGTGTTGGTGCGATCAGTGCTGCAACACAATGCGCCCGCGACTCAGGTCTGCGAGCTGGGTTTGCAGGGTCGTGATCTGCTCTTTGCCGATCGCCAATTGCAATTCCACGCCATTGGCGGTGAAGGTTTCTTCCACCACCAAACCGCCCGATTCCGCGACGCGCAGTTTCACCAGCGCCAACTCACCAAATGCACAGGCACAGCTCACCGGCACGCGGCTGATCAGCTCGACTTTCGCCGCGGCTTGCAGGCACTTGTTCGCGCCGCCGCCATAGGCCCGGGCGAGGCCGCCGGTGCCCAATTGAATGCCGCCATACCAACGAATCACCAGCACCGCTACCTGATCGCAATCCTGCGCGTCGATGGCCGCCAGAATCGGTCGGCCTGCGGTGCCGCCCGGTTCACCATCGTCATTGCTGCGGTACTGGTCGCCGAGCTTCCAGGCCCAGCAGTTGTGCGAGGCATTCAAGTCGCTGTGCTGATCGATGAACGCCTGGGCTTCAGCGGGGCTTGCGATCGGCGCGGCGAAGGTGATGAAACGGCTTTTGCGAATCTCTTCGCGATATTCGCAAAAACCGCTGAGGGTAAAAGGCATAAGTGTCTTAGATAGCTGGCGTGAGGCCGCAGCCCTTGAGGATGATGCGGATCAGGTTGTCGCCGGCGTCTTCCATGTCTTGCTTGGTCAGCTTGGTGCGGCCGCTGACACGGCAGATCTGCGTGGCGAAATCGGCGTAATGCTGGGTGCTGCCCCACAGCAGGAAAATCAGGTTCACCGGGTCAACCGGGTCCATCTTGCCGGCGTCGATCCAGGCCTGGAACACCGCCGCCCGCCCCTGGAACCAGGCGCGATAGTCCTGATTGAAATACTCGGTCAGGCATTCGCCGCCACTGATCACTTCCATGGCGAAGATCCGCGAGGCTTGCGGCTGGCGACGGGAGAATTCCATTTTGGCGCGGATGTATCGCGTCAGTGCTTCGGCCGGATCATCATCGGCAGTCAAGGTGTTGAAGGTGCTGTCCCATAACTGAAGGATGTTGCTCAACACCGCCACGTACAAACCGAGTTTGTTGGTGAAGTAATAATGCAGGTTGGCCTTGGGCAACCCCGCATTCAGGGCGATGGTGTTCATGCTGGTGCCTTTGAATCCGTGACGGGCGAACTCGTCTTCGGCGGCTTTGATGATGGTCTCTTCGTTCTTCTGACGAATGCGGCTGGCAGGTTTGCCGCCGTGAGCGGGGACTTCAAAGGTCATAGGCACTTCCGAACAGAATGGGTGGGTGCAAGCAATGCGTTGATAGCGTACCCACGGGCTTCAGACAAGTCCCGACACGATAAAACCTGAACACCCCCAATCCTGTGGGAGCGAGCTTGCTCGCGATGGCGTCAGTTCAGCCAGCATCAATGTTGAATGTTAAGCCGCCATCGCGAGCAAGCTCGCTCCCACAGGAAATGTGGTGTTCAACGCGTCGCGGCCAGGCTTTCGAGGAAGCTTTCCAGCACCAAATGCGGGCGACGGCCCTTGCGCGTGACCGATGCGAGGCTCAGGTCATAAAAACGTGCCTTGGGTTTCAGCGCCCGCAATCGACCTTGCTGCACCCAGAGGCTGGCGTAGTGGTCTGGCAAGTAGCCAATGTAGCGCCCGGTGAGGATCAGGAACGCCATGCCTTCGCGATCCGAGGCACTGGCGGTGCAATTGAGCGCCTGGTAATGCGCCTGGATTTCCGCCGGCAAACGGAAGGTCGGCGCGATGGCGTCCTGACTGTTGAGGCGCTCGTCGTCCAGTTGCTTGTCGTCGACATAAAACAAGGGGTGGCCGACTGCGCAATACAGCAGTGAGCGTTCGCTGTAGAGCGGCTGATATTCCAGTCCCGACAGCGCGCTGGCCTGCGGCACCACGCCGACGTGCAATCGACCATCGAGCACACCTTGTTCGACTTCATTGGGCGCGATCATGCGGATCTGAATCTGCACGTCCGGCCCGCGTTCCTTCAATTGCGCCAAGGCGTGGGTGATGCGCATGTGGGGGAGGGTGACCAGGTTGTCGGTCAGGCCGATGGTCAATTCACCGCGCAGATGTTGGTGCAGACCATTGACCTCGGTGCGGAAACTTTCCAGTGCACTTAATAGCTGCAACGCCGAGTGGTACACCTCGCGACCTTCTTCGGTCAGGGAAAAACCGGCGCGACCGCGTTGGCATAGACGAAGGCCGAGGCGCTGTTCCAGATCGCTCATCTGCTGGCTGATGGCCGAGCGGCCGATCCCCAATACCGACTCTGCCGCAGAAAAGCCGCCGCATTCCACCACGCTGCGGAAAATTCGCAGCAGGCGGATATCAAAGTCGCTGACTTGTGCGAGTGGATCGGGGCGGCGAGTGCTCATGCGCAAAATTACTCAAAGTTTAGTGTTTGGCAGACTGAACGTTAGAAGAGTTGGATTTCACCGACTTTATCCTCGTGGCAACTTAGCTGCAAGAACGCTTTTTGATCTCTATGCCGCTTATTGCCCTGCGAGGTTCTGCCCATGAACTTGCCCGAAAACGCCCAGTCTCCTTTGGCCAGCCAGCTCAAGCTCGATGCCCACTGGATGCCCTACACCGCCAACCGCAATTTCCAGCGCGACCCGCGACTGATCGTTGCCGCAGAGGGCAGTTGGTTGACGGACGACAAGGGGCGCAAGGTCTACGATTCGCTGTCGGGCCTGTGGACCTGCGGCGCCGGGCACACTCGCAAGGAAATCCAGGAAGCAGTCGCCAAGCAATTGGGCACCCTCGATTACTCGCCGGGCTTTCAGTACGGTCACCCGTTGTCGTTTCAACTGGCCGAGAAAATCACTGACCTGACCCCGGGCAATCTGAACCACGTGTTCTTTACCGACTCGGGTTCCGAGTGTGCTGACACCGCAGTGAAGATGGTGCGTGCTTACTGGCGCCTGAAAGGCCAGGCCACCAAAACCAAGATGATCGGCCGTGCCCGTGGCTACCACGGTGTGAACATTGCCGGCACCAGCCTTGGCGGCGTGAACGGCAACCGTAAAATGTTCGGTCAGGCGATGATGGACGTTGATCACCTGCCGCACACATTGCTGGCGAGCAATGCTTATTCCCGTGGCATGCCGACGGAGGGCGGTATCGCCCTGGCCGATGAACTGCTCAAGCTGATCGAGCTGCATGATGCTTCGAACATCGCAGCGGTATTCGTCGAGCCAATGGCCGGTTCCGCTGGCGTGCTGGTTCCACCGCAGGGTTATCTGAAGCGTCTGCGCGAAATCTGCGATCAGCACAACATCCTGTTGGTGTTCGACGAAGTGATCACCGGTTTCGGTCGTACCGGTTCCATGTTCGGTGCCGACAGCTTCGGTGTGACCCCAGACCTGATGTGCATCGCCAAGCAAGTCACCAACGGCGCGATCCCGATGGGCGCGGTGATTGCCAGCTCCGAGATCTACCAGACCTTCATGAACCAGGCGACGCCTGAGTACGCGGTGGAATTCCCGCACGGTTACACCTACTCCGCGCACCCTGTTGCTTGCGCCGCTGGCCTGGCGGCACTCGACCTGCTGCAAAAGGAAAACCTGGTGCAGAGCGTGGCCGAAGTCGCGCCGCATTTCGAAAATGCGCTGCACGGCCTGAAGGGCTCGAAAAACATTATCGATATTCGTAACTACGGTCTGGCCGGTGCGATCCAGATCGCGCCGCGTGACGGCGACGCCATCGTGCGTCCGTTCGAAGCGGGCATGGCCTTGTGGAAAGCCGGGTTCTACGTGCGCTTTGGCGGCGACACCCTGCAGTTTGGCCCAACCTTCAACAGCAAGCCGCAAGACCTTGATCGTCTGTTCGACGCGGTCGGCGAAGTGCTGAACAAAATCGACTGATACCTCCTTCTATATAGAGGCGTCCTTTGACGGGCGCCTGTGGACAACTTTTCTGGAGCCCCGCATGAGCCTTATCCCGCATTTGATCAATGGCGAACTGGTGACCGAAGACGGTCGCACGGCCGACGTGTTCAACCCGTCCACCGGCCAGGCCATCCACAAGCTGCCGTTGGCCAGCCGCGAAACCATTCAGAAAGCCATCGACTCGGCCAAGGCTGCCTTCCCGGCCTGGCGCAATACCCCGCCGGCCAAACGTGCGCAGGTGATGTTCCGCTTCAAGCAACTGCTGGAACAGAACGAAGCGCGTATCGCGCAACTGATCAGCGAAGAGCATGGCAAGACCCTGGAAGATGCTGCCGGTGAACTGAAGCGCGGTATCGAGAACGTTGAGTTCGCATGCGCAGCGCCGGAAATCCTCAAGGGCGAGTACAGCCGTAACGTCGGTCCGAACATTGATGCCTGGTCGGACTTCCAGCCGTTGGGCGTGGTGGCCGGTATCACTCCGTTCAACTTCCCGGCGATGGTGCCGCTGTGGATGTATCCGCTGGCGATCGTCTGCGGCAACTGCTTCATCCTCAAACCGTCCGAGCGTGATCCAAGCTCGACGCTGTTAATCGCTCAACTATTGATCGAAGCCGGCCTGCCTAAAGGTGTGCTGAGTGTGGTGCACGGCGACAAGGCTGCGGTGGACGCGCTGATCGAGGCGCCGGAAGTCAAAGCGTTGAGCTTCGTTGGTTCGACGCCGATTGCCGAATACATTTACGCCGAAGGCACCAAGCGCGGCAAACGCGTTCAGGCACTGGGTGGCGCGAAGAACCATGCGGTGCTGATGCCGGATGCGGATCTGGATAACGCGGTCAGCGCATTGATGGGCGCGGCCTATGGTTCTTGCGGTGAACGTTGCATGGCGATCTCGGTGGCCGTGTGCGTCGGTGACCAGGTGGCGGATGCGCTGGTGGCCAAGTTGGTGCCGCAAATCAAGGCGCTGAAAATTGGTGCCGGGACTTCATGCGGTCTGGACATGGGGCCGCTGGTTTCGGGTCAGGCTCGCGATAAAGTCAGTGGCTATATAGAAGACGGTGTTTCTTCGGGCGCGTCCCTGGTGGTTGATGGTCGTGGTTTGAGTGTGGCCGGTCATGAGGAAGGTTTCTTCCTGGGTGGCTGCCTGTTCGATAACGTCACGCCAGAGATGCGCATCTATAAAGAAGAGATCTTTGGACCGGTGCTGTGTGTCGTTCGGGTCAACAGCCTGGAAGAGGCGATGCAGCTGATCAACGATCACGAGTATGGCAACGGTACCTGCATCTTCACCCGTGATGGGGAAGCGGCGCGGTTGTTCTGTGACGAGATCGAAGTCGGTATGGTTGGCGTCAATGTGCCGTTGCCGGTGCCGGTGGCTTATCACAGCTTCGGTGGCTGGAAGCGTTCGCTGTTTGGCGATCTTCATGCTTATGGCCCGGATGGTGTGCGTTTCTACACCCGTCGCAAGGCCATCACTCAGCGCTGGCCGCAGCGTGCGAGCCATGAAGCGTCGCAATTCGCATTCCCTAGCTTGTAAGTAGAAGTGCAGAAGGCCGAGCCCCTTGGGGCTCGGCCTTCGTGTTTTCGGGCTTTTTTGACCTATATGACAGAAATGTGAAGATAGGTGTTGACGGCAGATTCTGGAAGTCTATAATTCGCCCCACTTCCGGCGCAGTCGAAACGGAAAACTCCTTGGTAAACAAAGAGTTACGCAGT
>NZ_JBIWAF010000048.1:0-25747 GCF_044759925.1 Pseudomonas sp. NPDC099000 | reverse complement strand
TACCACTCACCTGTAGCAGCGGAAAAGCTGGCGGCGTGAGAACCGAAAAAAATGTCCAAAATTACTGGACCAGTTCAGCCTCGCTCCTACAGGGGGCGGTATTTTTAGCGGTAATCGTCTACCGGCACGCAGGCGCAGAACAGGTTCCGGTCGCCATAGACGTTATCCACCCGATTCACCACCGGCCAATACTTGTGCGCCTTGGTGTGCGCATCCGGCGTCACCGCTTGCTCGATGCTGTAAGGCCGCTCCCAGACCCCGGTGATGTCGGCCAGGGTATGCGGCGCTCGCTTCAGCGGATTGTCTTCGGCCGGCCAGTTACCGTTCTGCACCTCGGTGATTTCCGCGCGAATGCTCAGCATCGCGCCTATAAACCGGTCCAGCTCGGCTTTTGACTCACTTTCGGTCGGCTCGACCATCAGCGTTCCCGGCACCGGGAACGACATGGTCGGCGCATGGAAACCGTAATCCATCAGACGCTTGGCCACGTCTTCTTCGCTGATCCCGGTCAGCACCTTCAAGGGCCGCAAATCCAGGATGCATTCGTGCGCTACCCGCTCGTTGCGCCCGGTGTAGAGCACTGGAAATGCTCCGGATAAATGCTGCGCCAGGTAATTCGCGGCAAGGATCGCCACCTCGCTGGCATCCGCTAACTGCGGCCCCATCATGGCGATGTACATCCAGCTGATCGGCAGAATGCTCGCGCTGCCCCAAGGCGCCGCGCTGACCGCGCCGTTCTGCGGCAACGGTCCCTCAATCGGCACCACCGGGTGATTGGCGACGAACGGCGCCAAGTGTGCACGCACGCCAATCGGACCCATGCCCGGCCCACCGCCGCCATGGGGAATGCAGAAGGTTTTGTGCAGGTTCATGTGGGAGACGTCGGCGCCAATGTCCGCCGGCCGCGCCAATCCCACTTGAGCGTTGAGGTTGGCGCCATCCATGTACACCTGGCCGCCGTGGCTGTGGATAACTTCGCAGATTTCGCTGATGCCTTCTTCATACACGCCGTGAGTCGACGGATACGTCGCCATCAGGCAGGCGAGTTTGTCACCCGCCTCCGCAGCCTTGCCTTTGAGGTCATCCAGATCGACGTTGCCCGCCTCGTCGCATTCGACGATCACCACGCGCATCCCGGCCATCTGCGCCGAGGCCGGGTTGGTGCCGTGGGCCGAAGACGGAATCAGGCAAATGTCTCGCGCCCCTTCATGACGGCTCTCGTGGTATTTGCGGATCGCCAGCAGCCCGGCGTACTCGCCTTGGGCGCCGGAGTTGGGCTGCATGCAGATCGCGTCGAAACCGGTGATCGCGCAGAGCCAGCGCTCCAGTTCCTCGATCATCAGCGAATAACCCACGGCCTGCTCTTTCGGCACAAATGGATGCAGGTTGGCGAATTGCGGCCAGGTGATGGGAATCATCTCGCTGGTGGCATTGAGTTTCATGGTGCACGAGCCCAGCGGGATCATTGATTGATTGAGCGCCAGGTCTTTGTTTTCCAGTTGCTTGAGGTAGCGCAGCATCTCGGTTTCGCTGTGATGGGCGCTGAATACCGGATGACGCAGATAAGGCGAGGTGCGCAGCAGACCTGTGGGAATGCCGGAAGCAAGGGTTTCAGCGTCCAGTTCGTCGACGTTCAGCCCATGATCGGCACCGAGGAACACATCGAACAGTTTCGCTACCGTGGTTTCGTCAGAGGTTTCGTCGAGGCTCAGCCCCAACTGCCCGCGTCCGAGAATGCGCAAATTGATCTGTGCGGCCTGGGCACTTTCGATGATTGCCGTCTGAGTGCCACCGACCTCCAGCGTCAGCGTGTCGAAAAAGTGTGTGTTGAGGCGGGTGATGCCGTGGCGCTCCAGGCCAGCGGCGAGGATGCTGGTCAGCCGATGGACGCGTTGGGCAATGCGCTTGAGCCCTTCCGGACCGTGGTAGACCGCATAGAAACTGGCAATGTTGGCCAGCAGCACCTGAGCGGTGCAGATGTTCGAGTTGGCCTTCTCCCGGCGGATATGTTGCTCACGGGTTTGCAGGGCCATGCGCAGCGCGACATTGCCGCGAGCATCTTTCGACACGCCGATGATCCGCCCGGGAATCGCTCGCTTGTACTCATCGCGGCTGGCAAAAAACGCCGCGTGCGGCCCGCCATAACCCATCGGCACACCGAAACGCTGGGACGAGCCGAACACCACGTCGGCACCCAACTCCCCCGGCGGCGTCAGCAACAGCAGGCTCAGCAGATCGGTTGCGACACAGGCCAAGGCTTGCTGCGCATGCAGATGATCGATCAACGGACGCAGATCACGGATCTCGCCGTGGGTGTCGGGATATTGCAGCAACGCACCGAACACCTCGTGCTGTTTCAAGTTATCCACAGCGTCGATGATCAGCTCGAAACCGAATCCTTCGGCCCGGGTTTGCACCACGGAAATGGTTTGCGGATGACAGTTTTCATCGACGAAGAACAGATTGCTTCGGGACTTGGCGACCCGCTTGGCCAACGCCATGGCTTCCGCCGCCGCCGTGGCTTCATCGAGCAGCGAGGCGTTAGCCAGCTCGAGCCCCGTTAGGTCTATGGTCAATTGCTGGAAATTCAGCAGCGCTTCGAGCCGGCCTTGGGCGATCTCTGGTTGATAAGGCGTGTAGGCGGTATACCAACCGGGATTTTCCAGCACGTTGCGCACAATGACAGTCGGTGTGAGGGTGCCGTGGTAGCCCATGCCGATCAGGCTGGTCCAGACCTGGTTCTGCTCGGCATACCCACGCAGCTTGGCCAGTGCGGCTTCTTCGTCGAGCGCGGGTGGCAGGTCGAGCGGCCTGTTCAGGCGGATTCCCGGCGGCACCGTCTGCTCGATCAACTCGACCCGGCTGCCGAGGCTGAGGCTGTCGAGCATCGCCTGTTGCTCGGCGGCATCGGGGCCGAGGTGGCGGCGAAGAAAGGCATTGGGGTCGCGTAACTGGCTCAAGGACGGCAACTGGGACATGACGGGCTCTCTCTTGACTGGCGCTCAACGTCGATGCAACACGGTCAAACCAGCATAGCAGCCGCTGCCGACAGCGATCCCTTGTAGGAGCGAGCGGGCGGCGATCCGACTTGCCCGCGAAGGCGGTGTGCCAGCCAATCAGCTATCGACTGACACACCGCCTTCGCGGGCAAGCCTCGCTCCTACAGGGATTATCATCGGGCAATAAAAAGCCCCGACAAGTCGGGGCTTTGGGATGACGCTGAAGGCTTACTCGCCGATGGCAGCCTTGTAGCCGGCGGCATCAAGCAGCTTGTCCAGCTCGGCCGGGTTGCTTGGCTTGAGTTTGAAGATCCAGGCACCGTACGGATCGGTGTTAAGCGCTTCAGGCGAACCGCCCAGGTCTTCGTTGATCGCGATCACTTCACCGGATACAGGGGAGTAGATGTCGGAGGCGGCTTTAACCGACTCAACGACACCGGATTGATCACCGGCAGCGAAGACTTTTCCGACTTCGGTCAGCTCAACGAACACCACATCGCCCAAGGCTTCCTGAGCGTGATCGCTGATGCCCACGGTGACGGTGCCATCGGCTTCCAGGCGGGCCCATTCGTGACTTTCGGCAAAACGCAGGTCGGCAGGGATATCGCTCATGTTCTGTGTCCTCAAGAGAATTGTCAGCGGTCGTTGCCCGCCAAAAAGGTTAGATCAAGGTTTTGCCATGGCGTACGAAGGTCGGTTTGACCACTCGGACCGGGTACCACTTGCCACGGATTTCCACTTCTGCGCGGTCGGCAGTTGCCATCGGCACGCGCGCCAGTGCTATCGACTTGCTAAGCGTAGGAGAGAAACTACCACTGGTGATCTCTCCTTCGCCAACATTGGCGATGCGGACTACTTGATGAGCGCGCAAAACCCCACGCTCTTCAAGGACCAGACCGACCAGTTTGTGCTGCACGCCACCCGCCCGTTCAGCTTCTAGAGCGCTGCGACCGATGAACTGGCGAGTGGCCGGTTCCCAGGCAATGCTCCAGGCCATGTTCGAGGCCAGCGGTGAAACGTCTTGATGAATGTCCTGGCCGTACAGATTCATGCCGGCCTCGACACGCAAGGTATCCCGGGCGCCCAGACCAATAGGAGAAATGCCGGCACCCACCAGATCGTTGAAAAAACCTGGGGCCTGATTGGCCGGCAGAACGATTTCCAGGCCATCTTCACCGGTATAACCGGTGCGCGCGATAAACCAGTCGCCATCAGGCTGGCCTTCGAAGGGCTTGAGCATCTGAATCAGGTTGCCGCGGGACTGGGTCACCAGTTCGGAAATCTTGTGCCGGGCCTGTGGCCCTTGAATGGCCAGCATCGCCAGTTCGGAGCGCTCGTTGAGCTGCACATCGAAACCATCGAGGTGGGCCTGCATCCAGGCGAGGTCCTGATTGCGAGTGGAGGCGTTGACCACCAGCCGATAACCGTCCTCGAGACGGTAGACAATCATGTCGTCGACGATGCCGCCGCGCTCGTTGAGCATGGTGCTGTACAAGGCACGGCCGGGGCTGTGCAGGCGCTCGACGTCATTGGCCAGCAAATGCTGGAGCCAGGCCTTGGCCTGGGGGCCGCCGACATCGATCACGGTCATGTGGGATACATCGAAAACCCCGCAATCGCGGCGCACCTGATGGTGTTCCTCGACCTGCGAGCCGTAATGCAGAGGCATATCCCAACCGCCAAAATCGACCATCTTCGCGCCGAGGGCGAGATGAAGGTCATACAGAGGCGTACGCTGTCCCATGGGTTTCTCCTTCCGGGCGTGGCGAAGGTGCGGGCAAGTGCTTCACGGGCGAAAGCCTTGAAATAGAAGGCTTTCAGCCGATGTCAGCTACCAGGTCCGTAGGACGGACCGCACCGAATGCCGCGCATTGTAGCCTCAAGGTGTAGGACTGACACCTAGGCGTTTCGATGCGCTGAACGTCGAATCAATCCGATGACCGGTAACAGCCCGACCAAAACCAGGGTCAGGGCCGGCAATGAGGCTCTCGCCCACTCGCCTTCGCTGGTCATTTCAAAGATCCGTACCGCCAGCGTGTCCCAGCCAAACGGGCGCATCAGCAGGGTCGCGGGCATTTCCTTGAGCACATCGACGAACACCAGCAACGCGGCGCTCAACGTGCCGGGCAGCAATAACGGCAGATACACTTTGAAAAACAGTCGTGGCCCACTGACGCCAAGGCTACGTGCCGCTTCGGGCAAAGAGGGCCGTATTCGCGCCAGGCTGCTTTCCAGCGGCCCGTAAGCCACTGCGATGAAACGCACCAGATAGGCCAGCAATAACGCCGACAGACTGCCCAACAGCAATGGCTTGCCCGCGCCACCGAGCCAACTTGAAACCGGGATCACAAGCTCGCGATCCAGATAACTGAACGCCAACATGATCGACACCGCCAGCACCGACCCTGGCAGGGCGTAGCCGAGATTGGCCAGGCTGACACCGGAGCGGATCGCCCGGGTCGGCGCCAGTCGCCGGGCAAATGCCAGCACCAGGGCAACGCCGACGGTGATCAACGCCGCCATGCCGCCCAAGTACAAGGTGTGGACGATCAGCCCGGCGTAACGCTCATCCAGATCGAAGCGCCCACGCTGCCAGAACCACACCACCAGTTGCAGCATCGGAATGACGAAGGCACAAGCGAACACCAGGCCACACCAACTCATGGCCGCCAACGCCTTGAAGCCCCGCAGGTGGTACAGCGCCTTGACCCGGGGGCGCTCATTGCTCGTGCGGTTGGCCCCGCGCGCACGACGTTCGCCGTACAACACGATCATCACCACCAGCAGTAACAGGCTGGCCAGTTGTGCGGCGGTGGAGAGGCTGAAAAATCCGTACCAGGTTTTGTAGATGGCCGTGGTGAACGTGTCGAAGTTGAACACCGACACCGCACCGAAGTCCGCCAACGTTTCCATCAGCGCCAACGCTACGCCGGCACCAATCGCCGGCCGCGCCATCGGCAAGGCAACTCGCCAGAACGCCTGCCACGGCGATTGACCCAGCACTCGCGCTGCTTCCATCAAGCCTTTGCCCTGGGCCAGGAACGCGGTTCGCGCCAACAGGTAAACGTAGGGATAGAAGACCAGCACGAGGACCAGAATCACGCCACCGGTGGAGCGCACCCGCGGCAACCTCAAGCCCGCGCCGAACCATTCGCGCAGCAGGGTTTGCACGGGGCCGGCGAAATCCAGCAGGCCGACGAAGACGAAGGCCAGCACATAAGCCGGAATCGCAAAAGGCAGCATCAGCGCCCAGTCCAGCCAGCGCCGACCGGGGAATTCGCAGAGGCTGGTCAGCCAGGCGAGGCTGACACCCAGGAGCGTGACACCGATACCGACGCCGAGCACCAGCGTCAGCGTGTTGCCCAGCAGGCGCGGCATTTGGGTGTCCCAGAGGTGGGACCAGATTTGATGATCGATGGTTTGCCATGACAACAGCAAAACGCTAAGTGGCAGCAGGACCAGCGCAACGATGGCGAAGACCAGAGGGTACCAGCGGCGTTGGGCGGGGTGGGCCAAGGAAGGTCTCTCGCAAGCAAATCGTGGAGTGTAGGAAAAATGCAAAAAGATCGCAGCCTCCAGCAGCTCCTACGTTGGGTGGTTTACACCCTGCAGGAGCTGCCGAAGGCTGCGATCTTTCGCTCTTACAAGCCGCAGACTCAGTTCCAGCCAGCGCGGTCCATCAACCGAATGGCTTCGGCCTGGCGTTTACCCGCCACTTCCACCGGCAAGGTGTCAGCCTTGAACTTGCCCCACGCCGCCACTTCCTTGGAAGGTTCCACTTTCGAGTTGGCCGGGAACTCCTGGTTGACGTCGGCGAAGATGCTCTGCGCTTCAGGCGTGGTCATCCACTCCACCAGTTTCTTCGCTGCTTCCGGGTGCGGGGCATGCTTGGTCAGGCCGATACCTGAGAGGTTGATGTGCACGCCACGGTCGGCCTGGTTCGGCCAGAACAGCTTGACCTTCAGGTCCGGCTTCTGCTGGTGCAGGCGGCCGTAGTAATAAGTGTTAATGATGCCGACGTCGCATTGCCCGGCGTTGATCGCCTCAAGCAGCGCGGTGTCGTCGGAGAACACGTCAGTGGACAGATTCTTGACCCAGCCCTTGATGATTTCTTCGGTTTTTTCCGCGCCGTGGGTTTCGATCAGGGTGGCGGTCAGGGACTGGTTGTAGACCTTCTTCGAGGTGCGCAGGCAAAGACGACCTTCCCACTCCTTGCCAGCCAGGGCTTCGTAAGTGGTCAGTTCGCCGGCTTTGACCCGGTCAGTGGAGTAGGCAATAGTCCGCGCCCGCAGGCTCAAGCCGGTCCAGGCGTGGGACGCGGCACGGTATTGAGGCGGAATGTTGGCGTCGATGGTTTTCGAAGTGAAGGGTTGCAGGATCCCCATCTGCTCAGCTTGCCAGAGGTTACCCGCGTCGACGGTCAGCAGCAGGTCGGCGGTGGCATTCTCGCCCTCGGCCTTGATCCGCTGCATCAGCGGCGCTTCCTTGTCGGTGATGAACTTCACCTGCACACCGGTTTTCGCCGTGTAGGCATCGAACACCGGCTTGATCAGTTCATCGATACGCGAGGAGTAAACCACCACCTCGTCGGCGGCCTGGGCGACAGTGCTGCCAATCAGGGTCAGGGCGAGTGCAGTCAGTAGACGCTTCGGTGCCAACATAGGAGCGAACTCTCGATTGGGAAATTGAGACCAAATGATAAGGACTCACATTTACGTTCTCAATCAATCAGTTTGCGGAGGCGTTACCAGATGTTGCACAAAGTGCGCGCACGCCTCATGTGGCGAGGGGGCTTGCCCCGTCCGACCGGGCTGGCGCTCCAGCGCGAAGCGGTCGCAAATCGGAATGCAGGGTTTGTCTGAAGAAATGCCGGGGCTGCTTCGCAACCCAACGGGGGCAAGCCCCCTCGCCACAGGGCCATCCCTACTTCAGGCCTTGGCGAGCGCTGGCAAATCCCCGATCAACCCCAGCGCTTCGCGCACGAACAGCGCCTTGGCTTCAGGCATCTGGTCGACCATCTTCAACCCGGTATTGCGCAACCAGCGAATCGGCAACGGATCAGCCTGGAACAGGCGCTCGAAACCCTCCATCGCCGCCATCAACGCCAAGTTGTGAGGCATGCGCCGACGCTCGTAACGGCTGAGCACCTTCACATCCGCCAAACGCTCGCCACGCGCGGCCGCTTGCAGCAGCACTTCGGCCAGAACGGCGGCATCGAGGAAACCGAGGTTCACGCCCTGCCCGGCCAATGGGTGAATGGTGTGGGCCGCGTCGCCGATCAGCGCCAGGCCTTCAGCCACGTAACGCTTGGCATGGCGCTGACGCAGGGGCACGCACAGACGCGGATCGGCGCTGAGCACCGTGCCGAGTCGGCCTTCGAAGGCTCGCTCCAGCTCTTTGCAGAAACCTTCGTCGTCCAGCGCCATCAGGCGTTCGGCTTCGCCCGGGGTGGTCGACCAGACGATCGAACACCAATCCTGCTGACCCTCACGTTCCAGCGGCAGAAACGCCAATGGACCGTTGTCGGTAAAACGCTGCCAAGCGGTCATTTGATGAGGTTTGGAGCTGCGCACGCTGGTGACAATCGCGTGGTGCATATAATCCCACTCGCGAGTCGCCACACCGGTCAGCCGCCGTACTGCGGAGTTGGCGCCATCCGCCGCAATCACCAGCGGTGCGCGCAGCGTGCGCCCATCGGCCAGGGTCAGCAGCCATTCGTCGCCGGAGCGACGCATTTGCTCCAGGCGCGCGTTGGCCAGCATTCCCAGATCACAGTCATGCAAACGGTCGAGCAAGGCATCCTGAACCACGCGGTTCTCGACGATATGCCCGAGCACTTCGGCATGCACACTGGTCGCCGAAAAATGAATTTGCCCGGTGCCGCTGCCGTCCCAAACGTGCATGTCGGTATACGGACTGCTGCGCCGGTTGGCGATACCGTCCCAGACACCGAGGCGTTCGAGAATCCTATGGCTGGCCGTCGACAAGGCGCTCACTCGCGGTTCGAACGGCGATTGCTCGTCGAAGGGCTTGACGCTCATCGGGCTGCCGTCCAGCAGCAGGACTTCCAGCCCGCTGTCCTGCAACGCCAGCGCCAGGGCGCTACCGACCATTCCGGCCCCGACAATCAGCAGATCTGCGCGCATTTCCATGCTTTAAGCCTGTCTCGCTTGCGGCTTGAGCCGCACGTAAAGGGTTTTTCCGACCCGCGCCACCAAGTTGCCGGCGCCGTCATGAATATCGACCTGCAATTGCGGCAGGTACTTTTCGCCCTCCGCCGTCTGCCGGCGGATCTCGTCGAGCAAGGTATCGTCGATCGTGAAACGGGCGAACACCGGGCCTTTGCCCGGTGCGATGAAATCGACGTCAGCGGCTTTGTCCCAGACGATGTATTTGCGTCCGAGGTTTTCCATCAGCATCAGCATGTAGAACGGATCGACCATCGAGTACAAGCTGCCACCGAACTGCGTGCCAACGTAATTGCGGTTGTACCAGCCCAGGCCCATGGATACCCGGACGTCGCGGAAATCATCGCTGATGTGCCGCACCCGAACCCCGGCGCCGAGGTATGGCGGGTAGAAGTTCATCGCCCAGCGCATCAGCCGTGCTTTGCCGAATCTGGCAGTCAGCCACTTAAGCATCGGGTCGAGTACCCAAGCCCATGGCCTGCCGGGCGAACCAGCGTTTGGCCGGCGGCAGCAGATCGAGACCGAGCAGGCCGATGTTGCGGCCCAGGGAAACCAGCGGTTGAGTGCTGCCGAACAAACGGGTCACCTGATCGGAGAAGCCTACGGTCAGGTTCTGATCCATGCGCTGACGCTCGCGATAGGCCTGCAAGGTCGCGAAGTCGCCGGGGGATGTGTCGCTTGCCAGCAGGGCATCGGCCAGGGCCTGAGCATCACGCAGCGACAGGTTGAAACCCTGGCCGGCAATCGGGTGCAGGCTGTGCGCGGCGTTGCCGAGGATGGCCAGATGCGGGCGCACCTGTTCTTCGGCTTCGATCAGCGTCAGCGGGTAAAGATGCCGCGCGCCGACCTGTTTCAAGGTGCCGAGGCGATAACCAAACACGCCCTGCAATTCGCTGAGAAAACTGCGTTCGTCGAGGGCCGCCAGCCGTTGCGCGTCCATCCCCAATCGGGTCCAGACCAGGGCGCAGCGGTTGTCCGGCAGCGGCAACAACGCCATCGGGCCGTCGTCGGTGAAGCGCTCGAAGGCCATGCCGTTGTGCGCTTCGCTCGGCGTGATGTTGGCGATCAGTGCACTCTGGTTGTACGGACGCTTTTTGATGCCGATGCCCAATTGCTCGCGCAGGCTCGAACGGCCGCCATCAGCCAGCACCGCGAGGTCGCATTCCAGGGTGGTTTCATCGTTGAGGGTCAGGCGATAACCATCGGTCAGCGGCTCCATGCGCGTGACTTCCGCCGGGCAACGCCAAGTGACAACGTCCTTGTCCAGACCTTGCCAAAGGCATTGGCCGAGCCAGGCGTTTTCCACCACGTAACCCAGCGCCGGCACGCCCTCTTCCATCGCCGACAAGCGGGCGGTGGAAAAACGCCCTCGGTCGGACACATGAATCTGCTTGATCGGCTCGGCGCGGCGGGAGATTTCCTGCCACACACCCAACCGTTGATAAATCTGCTTGGCACCGTAGGACAGCGCCGAAGAACGAGCGTCATAGCTCGGCTGATACGTATCGCCGGGGGCAAACGGCTCGATCAGCACGATCTTCCAGCCACGGGCCTTGGCCCCGGCCTGCAACGCCAACGCCAGGCTGGCGCCGACCAGACCGCCACCGATGATTGCCAGATTGACTCGACTCATGCCGCTTGTGTCCGCGCGGCGGCCATCAAGGCCTCGATCTCGACGACCGTTTTCGGCACGCCTTGGGTCAGGATTTCACAACCGTTTTTGGTGACCACCACGTCGTCCTCGATGCGCACGCCAATGCCGCGCCATTTCTTCGCTACGTTCTGGTTGTCCGGGGCAATGTAGATGCCCGGCTCCACGGTCAGCGCCATGCCGACTTCCAGCACCCGCCATTCGCCGCCGACCTTGTATTCGCCGACGTCATGCACATCCATGCCCAGCCAGTGGCCGGCGCGGTGCATGTAAAACGCTTTATAGGCTTCGCTGGCGATCAACTCGTCGACGTCGCCCTGCAACAGGCCCAACTTCACCAGACCGGCGGTAATCACCCGGACCGTGGCTTCGTGCGCCTGATTCCAATGCTTGTTCGGCGCGATCTCGGCAAACGCTGCTTGCTGGGAAGCCAACACCAACTCGTAAATCGCCTTCTGTTCCGGTGAATACTTGCCATTGACCGGCCAGGTGCGGGTGATGTCGCTGGCGTAGCAGTCGATCTCGCAACCGGCGTCGATCAACACCAGGTCGCCATCCTTGAGCACCGCGTCATTCTGCTGGTAATGCAGGATGCAGCTGTTGCGCCCAGCGGCGACGATCGAACCGTAGGCCGGCATCTTCGCCCCGCCCTTGCGAAACTCGTAATCGAGTTCGGCTTCGAGGCTGAACTCGTGCAGCCCGGCCCGGCTGGCCTGCATCGCCCGGATATGCGCCTGAGCGGAAATCCGTGCGGCTTCGCGCATCACCTTCACTTCTGCCGCCGATTTATACAGGCGCATGTCGTGCAGCAGATGATCCAGGGCAACGTATTCGTTCGGCGGCTGGGCACCGATGTGCGCTTTAGAGCGGATCACGTTGATCCACTCCATCAGGTGCCGGTCGAATTCCGGGTTGCTGCCCATCGCCGAATACACCCGGTCGCGGCCTTCGATCAGGCCCGGCAGGATGTCGTCGATGTCGGTGATGGGAAACGCATCGTCGGCGCCGAAGTCGCGGATCGCGCCTTCCTGGCCGGCGCGCAGGCCGTCCCACAGTTCTCGCTCGGCGTTGCGCTCACGGCAGAACAGAATGTACTCGCCATGTTCGCGACCGGGCATCAGCACGATGACGGCCTGGGGCTCGGGGAAGCCGCTGAGGTACTGGAAGTCGCTGTCCTGCCGGTAAACGTGCTCGACGTCGCGGTTGCGAATGGCCACCGCGGCGGCGGGCAGGATGGCAATGCTGTTGGGTTCCATCTGCGCCATCAGGGCCTTGCGGCGACGGCTGTATTCCGATTTCGGGATAT
Source organism: Pseudomonas sp. NPDC099000 (assembly GCF_044759925.1). Taxonomy (NCBI): domain Bacteria; kingdom Pseudomonadati; phylum Pseudomonadota; class Gammaproteobacteria; order Pseudomonadales; family Pseudomonadaceae; genus Pseudomonas; species Pseudomonas sp. NPDC099000. Next base: position 13,603 of record NZ_JBIWAF010000048.1, on the reverse strand, counting down.
GAATCATGGGCAGATGGCGTTCCCTGGCAAACGATTAATGCAGCGACGGCTTGGCCGCAGCCGGCGCATCTGCTTTTTTGGTTTCGGAGAACAGCAGCAGTGGCGCAACGCGCAGGTATTCCATCACTTCCATGTAGTCGCTTTCGCCATCTTCGGACTCTTCCAGGGCGTCTTGCACCTGAGAAATGGCGGCCAGATCCTGCAACACTTCGGTGGCTTCGGCGCTCAGCATGCTGCTGTCACGGCAGTTCAGGCCGAAACCGCTGAGGAAACCCTGGCACCATTGGCCCAGTGCAGCGGCACGGTCAGCCAGAGGTTCGTCATCGGTCGGCAGCAGCAGAACCACGGTCACATCGTCACCGGTGAGCTCGCCCTTGACCATCTCCTGCAAGCCGATCAAGGCGTTGCGGACATTATCCTGTGGCTCGGTTTCGAGCAGCTCGGCGGCATCAATCAACCATTCTTCTGCATTGAAGCCGGCACCGGCGCAGCTGCGTCCGAGCAGCAGGCCATGCAGTTCGGCAGGCGAGACGTTATGACCGCTGGAGGTCAGCAGTGTGGCGAAGGCTTGGTACGGGGAATTCTGAATGGGCATGGGCAGCTAGGCGCCAGACGGCGCTATGTCTAGAATGAAGGCCTTGTATCCTACATCGACAGACTCGCCAAGACTATTAAAGGCTGTCCGCCATCTACCATCCATCAGACCTAATTCAGTGGACACAATGGAAGACACCGACCTGCAAGCGCTGATGGCCAGACTCGAACTGCTAATTAATCGGGTCGAGCAACTTAAGAGTCAAAACGGACTCCTATTAGCTCAGGAAAAAACCTGGCGCGAGGAACGCGCTCACCTCATTGAAAAGAACGAAATCGCCCGGCGTAAGGTCGAATCAATGATTTCGCGCCTCAAGGCCCTGGAGCAAGACTCATGAGTTCAAGCAATAGCGTTACCGTGCAGATCCTCGATAAAGAGTATTCGATCATTTGCCCCCAGGAAGAGCGCAGCAACCTGGTGAGCGCCGCCCGTTACCTGGACGGGAAGATGCGCGAAATCCGCAGCAGCGGCAAAGTCATCGGTGCCGACCGCATCGCCGTGATGGCTGCACTGAACATTACGCACGATCTTTTGCACAAGGAAGAACGCCCGGATGTGCAGGCCAGCGGCTCGACTCGCGAACAGGTTCGCGACCTGCTGGATCGCGTCGATCTGGTGCTCGCCACCGATCCGGACGTCACCAAGGGCTGAAACACGAAACCGCTTGGGGTATACTCGCCACACTCCCTGGGGTGCTTGCCAGTTGACCACGTCCCTGAGCCGATTCGCACTACCCTGGAGGCTGCACGTTGGGCTGGTGTGCATGTCCGCTAGACGGAAAGCCTTAAAGCCTACTGCATCTTCCAACTTGAACTTTCGGGTTCAAGGGCTAAGTCAGCAGCGGTTCATCCGGGGAGCCTGATTCCAGTCCGATGCCGGTTTAAATACCGGCATCGGCTTTTTTACGGGTACGCTTTATGTATCCGTCCTGTCGAAGCCCGAATCCATGACCGAACCTGCGCTGCTGCCCCGCCCGCAACTTCGACGCATGCTGCGCAAGGCCCGCCGCGCACTGACACCCAGTCAGCAACGCCAGGCTGCTCGCGGGCTGTACAAGCAGTTGGCCCAGCAGCCGCTGTTTCGCCGCGCCAAACACATCTCTCTTTATCTGCCCACCGACGGTGAAATCGACCCGCGCCTGCTGCTGCGTGCTGCACAACGTCGGGGCAAGGCGACTTATTTACCGGTGCTCAGTGCCTGGCCGCGAACCAAAATGGTGTTCCAGCGGATCCGTCCCGGTGAAAAGCTCAAACCCAACCGCTTTCGTATTCTCGAACCCCGGCACAACCTCGCCCGCCAACGCAAAGTCTGGGCATTGGACCTGGTGCTGCTGCCATTGGTGGGGTTTGACGACGTCGGCGGACGTCTGGGAATGGGCGGTGGTTTCTACGATCGAAGCCTCGCCTACCTGGCGCGACGAAAAAACTGGCGCAAGCCGACGCTGCTGGGGCTGGCCCATGAATGTCAGAAGGTAGAACGTTTGGCTCAGGCGAGCTGGGATGTACCGTTGCAAGGAACGGTGACAGACAAGGCGTGGTATTTCGCAGGCTAGACGCCACTGGAATCAGTGGCGTCCGAAAAACAGGCTCAGCGCTTGAAAACCGACGGCTGTTGTTGCTGCGCGATTTCGATCGGTGCGTCGGTCTTGTTGTTCCACAGGCTTTGGGCATAGCCGGTGGTCACGACGCCGAGGCCGAACAAAATAACCAAAATCCATAGTAAATCCGGTTTGCGTTTCATCGATTGCCCCCCAAAGGCACATCAACACGATGACAGCAGCGGTTTCCGTTGTAGGTGTAGGCCGTGCAGCAGCGTCAAGCTTAGAAGGCCGGCATTTTGCGACAACGTGAACTGACACGCAAACGCTGGCGTCAACCGACTGTCGGTTTGTCATAAAATTGCCCGACAACTTGCCCACTCACCTCGCAAGGAGCAAAAACCATGGCCTATTGGCTGATGAAGTCCGAGCCCGACGAACTCTCGATCAACGACTTGGCGAAGCTTGGCAAAGCGCGCTGGGATGGGGTTCGCAACTATCAGGCGCGTAACTTTTTGCGGGCGATGGCGGTGGGCGACGAGTTTTTCTTTTATCACTCCAGCTGCCCGGAGCCCGGGATTGCCGGGATCGGAAAGATTGTTGAAGCGGCATATCCGGACCCGACGGCGCTGGAGCCGGAAAGTCATTATTACGATCCAAAGGCCACGGCCGAGAAAAACGCCTGGAGCGCGATTGATGTGGCGCATGTCGAGACGTTTGCGAAGGTGTTGAAACTGGATTATTTGAAGCAGCAGACCGCGCTGGCGGAGATGCCCTTGGTGCAGAAGGGTTCGCGGCTTTCGGTGATGCCGGTTACCGCTGAGCAGTGGGCGGCGGTGATTGCATTGCGCTGACACGCTTTTTGTAGGAGCCGGCTTGCTGGCGATGGCGATGTAACAATCAATATGGATGTTGAATGTAAAACCGCTATCGCCAGCAAGCCGGCTCCTACAGATCCAGCATTACTGGATGATGAGGTTGTTGAACAACAAATCCTCAACCACCGGCTTGCCGGTCTCATCGCTCATCACTTGCTGGGTCTGCTTCAAGGCTTCCTGACGCAGCTTTTCCTTGGCTTCAACGTTGCTCATCGCTTCGGTCGACTGCTGGGCAAACAACGCCACCAGCTGATTACGGATCAACGGCTCGTTGGCCTTCACCGCCTTGGTCGCCTCGTCACCGGTCACGCGCAATGCCACATCGGCCTTGTAGACCTTGAGCTTGGGCGTACCGTCCAGCCCGTAGTTGCCCACGAACGGCGGGCTCAGGGTGATGTAATTGACCTTCGGAGCTTCACCTTCTTTGGCTTCTTCGGCCATCGCTGCCACGGGCAGAGAGAGGGCCAGCAACAACATGATCCACGCTTTCACAATTCGCTCCTTATCCGGTTTGCGGCCTAGCATAACGACCCGCCGCTCAAGCACAAGCTTATGGCTGGCTATCAGGGTCGGGCATGCTCGTTGACCCATCGACTCACACACCTACACTTATCGGCCATCACTCCCAAAGGAATAGCCCTGATGAAAGCCGTGCTGTGCAAAGCCTTCGGCCCTGCCGAATCGCTGGTGCTGGAAGACGTCGCCAGTCCTGTCGCGAAGAAGAATGAAATCCTGCTGGACGTGCACGCCGCCGGGGTGAATTTCCCGGACACGTTGATCATCGAGGGCAAATACCAGTTCAAGCCGCCCTTCCCGTTTTCTCCGGGTGGTGAAGCGGCTGGCGTGGTCAGCGAAGTAGGCGAAAAGGTCAGCCACCTCAAGGTTGGTGACCGGGTCATGGCCCTGACCGGCTGGGGCAGTTTCGCCGAACAGGTCGCGGTGCCGGGCTACAACGTGCTGCCCATCCCGTCATCGATGGACTTCAACACCGCCGCCGCGTTCAGCATGACTTACGGCACGTCGATGCACGCGCTCAAGCAACGGGGCAACCTGCAACCGGGTGAAACCCTGCTGGTACTCGGCGCTTCCGGCGGTGTCGGCCTGGCCGCCGTGGAAATCGGCAAAGCCATGGGCGCCCGCGTGATCGCCGCCGCCAGCAGCGCCGAAAAACTTGCCGTGGCCAAGGCTGCCGGCGCCGATGAACTGATCAACTACAGCGAAACCAGCCTCAAGGACGAAATCAAACGCCTGACCGATGGCCAGGGCGCCGACGTGATCTACGATCCGGTGGGCGGCGACCTGTTCGATCAGGCCATCCGCGCCATCGCGTGGAACGGTCGCCTGCTGGTGGTCGGCTTTGCCAGCGGTCGCATTCCGGAACTGCCGGTGAACCTGGCGCTGCTCAAGGGTGCGGCGGTGGTCGGCGTATTCTGGGGTTCGTTTGCCCAACGCCAGCCGCAGGACAACGCGGCGAACTTCCAGCAGTTGTTTGGCTGGTTTGCCGAAGGCAAGTTGAAGCCGCTGGTGTCGCAGGTGTATCCGCTGAGCAATGCGGCGCAGGCGATCAATGATCTTGGCCAGCGCAAGGCGGTCGGGAAAGTGGTGGTACAGGTTCGCTGAGCCTGAAGAAGCGGCCCGGATTGTCCGGGCCGCTTTTTAGTTACCTTGGGTCAAAGCAGCTTTCGAATATCTTCCGGTAGCAAGCTCATGTACTTGCGAACCGGACTCGCCCGACAATCCCTGACAATTTTCGGCACGCGCTTATTGAGCTTGGCAATCAATGCCAAGCGCTTCTCATTCTGTAACTGCGTCGTATAAATCACGTTCGACAAATAAGCACGCGTGTAATCGAACACGGCGGCATCAACCCACGCGTACTCCGGAAAATCGACTAACGCCTCATTGATGTCACGGCACCTCAATTGCTTGAGCCACTTGTTAGTGTGAATGGGTGTGTCCAGATCCAGTCTGAAAACCATTGGGGCCGTCACTTCCTGCTCAGCAGGTATGTCGCCTTCGACCGCCCACGGTTTGAAGCGCCACTGCGTGATCGCCTTCCGGACCGCTTCAGCCAGATCGGGATGGTCGCTTTGCAGAATGCTCACTTTGTTGACTGAACCATCGGCATACACGGTGAACCTGACCCTGACTTCCCTGTGGCCCCAGCCCTGAATAGCTCTCTTGGGTAAATCGGCTTCGGGTTGTTTTCCGGAATCAAAAATACCTCCCCTGCCCAGACACCCACGGATCCAACCACCAACAGCACAAACGCCAACCACCGCATAACCCCTCTCCCTCACCACTGAAATGCCAACCCCGACACCAGCACAAAGGTAAGAGTCGACGGCCCGAAACAGAACACCGCGACTTCTTGTTCGGCCGCAGGACATTTCCCAAAGCCCTGTCCTACTCCAGACTGAAATGCGTCATCAACCGCCGCTCGGGACCATTCCCACACCGCCCTTCACTTATACCTGTGCGACATGTTCATAAAGGAACACGCGATCTCCCACATTTCCGCTTTTTGGTCGATGCGAACCGGTGCTATTTTCGGTAATGAAACTGTAACATTCGCATCCGCAGTCAAAACAAGAAATCTGGAGCTCTTGAATGTTTGCTTTCTTTCGTCCTGCCGCACATCAGGCTCCATTGCCTGAAGAAAAAATAGACGACACCTATAAACGCCTCCGCTGGCAGATCTTCGCCGGTATTTTCATTGGCTACGCGGGTTATTACCTGCTGCGCAAAAACTTCTCCCTGGCCATGCCCTACCTGATCGAAGAGGGCTATACCCGCGGCGAACTGGGCCTGGCGTTGTCGGCGATTGCCATCGCCTACGGTTTGTCCAAGTTCCTGATGGGCATTGTTTCCGACCGCTCCAACCCGCGCTTCTTCCTGCCATTCGGCCTGCTGGTATCGGCTGGCGTGATGTTCATTTTCGGATTTGCGCCTTGGGCGACGTCCAGCGTGACCATCATGTTCATCCTCCTGTTTATCAACGGCTGGGCCCAGGGCATGGGTTGGCCGCCAAGTGGACGGACCATGGTCCACTGGTGGTCGCAAAAGGAACGCGGCGGCGTAGTGTCCCTGTGGAACGTCGCGCATAACGTCGGCGGTGGCCTGATCGGCCCGCTGTTCCTGCTGGGCATGGGCTTGTTCAATGACTGGCACGCGGCGTTCTATGTGCCGGCGGCCGTTGCCATGGCGGTGGCGGTGTTTGCCTTCGTCACCATGCGCGACACACCGCAATCGGTTGGCCTGCCACCGATCGAGAAGTACAAGAACGACTACCCGGAAGGCTACGACGCCAGTCACGAGGAAGAATTCAGCGCCAAGGAAATCTTCGTCAAATACGTGCTGCGCAACAAAATGCTCTGGTACATCGCAATGGCCAACGTCTTTGTCTACCTGCTGCGTTACGGCGTGCTCGACTGGGCCCCGACCTACCTCAAGGAGGCCAAAGGCTTCAGCGTGGACAAAACGTCGTGGGCGTATTTCCTCTACGAGTGGGCAGGTATTCCCGGGACACTGTTGTGCGGCTGGATGTCGGACAAGATCTTCCGTGGCAACCGCGGCCTGACCGGCATGGTGTTCATGGCGTTGGTGACCGTGGCGACGCTGGTCTATTGGCTCAACCCGGCCGGCAACCCGACTGTCGACATGATCGCGCTGATCTCGATTGGTTTCCTGATCTACGGTCCGGTGATGCTGATCGGCCTGCAAGCGCTGGAACTGGCACCGAAAAAAGCCGCCGGTACGGCAGCGGGTTTCACGGGTCTGTTCGGGTATCTGGGTGGTTCGGTCGCGGCCAGTGCAGCGATGGGCTACACCGTGGACCACTTTGGCTGGGACGGCGGTTTTGTCCTACTGATCGGCGCGTGCCTGTTGGCGATGGCCTTCCTTGCACCGACGCTGTGGCACAAGCAAGTCGCCAGTCAGAGCCGCGAAGCGATCGCCTGATCGTCTTTTGATTTGCAGCGCTTGAGCCGCGCCTCCAGATTCCGGTCTGGCATGGCGTGGCTACGCAGGGCGTTGGCGGTCTGCTCGACATAATCGCGAGTGGTGCCGTAACGCCCGCAAGCGTTTTCGAACACGTGGCTCAGCACGTGATCCGGCAAGTTGCCGGCATAGCTGGGCAAGTGCCGCTCCAAGACAAATCCCAATGCCTGAACCTGGCTTCCGTCTTCGAGACGGCAGTTGAGCCAGTGTGGGCGATAGGATGGGAACGGCATTTCGCGCTGCCAAAGCGCATAAAGCGAGGCTTCCAGTTGTTCTTCGGGCAAACGATAAGCGAAGCCGCTGCAAGAACCGCCGCGATCCAGGCCAAAGACCAGACCGGGGACTTCCGGTGTGCCGCGATGTTCGTGGGACCACAGGTACAAGCCGCGATGGTAGCCATGCACTCGGCCGCGCACTCGCTCCACCGCCGGGCATTCAGGGCGCCAGATCAGCGAACCATAAGCGAACAGCCAGACCGGTCCGCCCTTGTGGCGCGCCATGGTCGACTGCATCGAGCTGAGCAATTGTTCGTGCGTAAGCTGCGGCCCCAGATCGAGCCGCGGAGGGTAAGCCAGATTCAGAAAAGCAGATTCAATGGCGCTCATGGCGATTAGCGTTCAGCTCCCCGCGGGTGAAGAATTACTTAATAGAACGCACCGCTGTAACAATAAGGCACATATGTTTTAAGGCAATTTAAGTGCCATGGCACAGTTCTTAAATAATTGCCTTGGTTGATATAACCTAGCGGCATTTATACAAATGTATAAATACCGATCGGCTATATATGCAGTTATAACGATTAAGAGAGAGGATCAAGATCTCGAATCAAGATCGAGGATCAAGATCGAGGCGCGTAGGCAAAGACGTCAGCGCGCATCTGATGCGCATCCATCCCCGCTTCAACCAAAGCATCCAGCGTGCCGTAGACCATGGCCGGTGAACCGCTGGCGTACACATGCAAGGATTTCAGATCAGGGAAGTCCTCACACACCGCCTCATGCAGCATCCCGCAACGCCCCTGCCAGCCGCATTGATCGCTGACAACTTTATGCAGGAACAGATTGGGCAGTTTCAGCCACTCATCCCAATGCTCGATTTCATAAAAGTCTTCAGGCCGACGCACACCCCAATACAAATGCACCGGGTGTTTAAAACCCGTGGCCCGGCAATGTTCGATCAGGCTGTGAATCTGGCCCATGCCGGTGCCGGCGGCAATCAACACCAGCGGACCGTCCGGCAATTCCGCCAGATGGGTATCGCCGAACGGCATCTCGATGCGCACCATCGGGTTGCGTTGCAATTGTTCGATCAGGTTCAGCGCACTGCTTTCGCGCGCCAGCACGTGGATTTCGAGGTCTCGCCCGGCATGCGGTGCCGAGGCCAGGGAGAAGGCGGATTTCTCGCCGTTCTCGCGTTCGATCATCAAATACTGGCCAGCGTGATAACGCGGCAGCTTGCCCGCAGGCGCTCGCAGATGCACGCGAAAGGTATCGCCGCCCACATCCCTGCATTCAATGACCTGACACGATAAGCTGCGCACCGGCAATTCTCCCCGCGCGAGCACGCCATCCCACAGCACGATGCAGTCTTCCAGCGGCTCTGCTATGCAAGTGTAGAACTCGCCATGGTCACGCACACCGCCGGCCTGTTCGACCCGGCCTTCCACCAGCAACGCCGCGCACACGTGGCAATTGCCGTTGCGGCAGCTTTGCGGGCATTCGTAGCCCAGGCGCCGCGCGCCATCGAGAATCCGCTCGCCGGGCAGAATCTCTAGCACTGCTCCGGAGGGCTGCAAGGTTACACGCATCAATCTATTCCTAACTGATTCCAGATGGCATCGATCCGTTGGGTAACGGCTTCATCCTTGACGATGACCCGGCCCCACTCGCGAGTGGTTTCGCCCGGCCATTTATGCGTGGCATCGAGCCCCATCTTCGAGCCCAGTCCGGAGACCGGCGAGGCGAAGTCGAGGTAGTCGATCGGCGTGTTGTCGATCATCACCGTGTCGCGCTTGGGGTCCATGCGCGTGGTGATGGCCCAGATCACGTCGTTCCAGTCCCGCGCGTTGATATCGTCGTCTGTGACGATAACGAACTTGGTGTACATGAACTGTCGCAAAAACGACCAGACACCGAGCATTACCCGCTTGGCGTGGCCCGGATACGACTTCTTCATGGTCACGATGGCCATGCGGTACGAGCAACCTTCGGGCGGCAGGTAGAAGTCGGTGATTTCCGGGAACTGCTTCTGCAGGATCGGCACGAACACTTCATTCAGCGCCACGCCGAGAATCGCCGGCTCATCCGGTGGACGGCCGGTGTAGGTGCTGTGGTAAATCGGTTTGATCCGGTGGGTGATGCGTTCGACGGTGAACACCGGGAAGCTGTCGACTTCGTTGTAATAACCGGTGTGGTCGCCGTACGGACCTTCGTCGGCCATCTCGCCCGGATGGATCACGCCTTCAAGGATGATCTCGGCGGTGGCCGGCACTTGCAGGTCGTTGCCGCGGCACTTCACCAGTTCGGTGCGGTTGCCGCGCAGCAGACCGGCGAAGGCGTATTCGGAGAGGCTGTCCGGTACCGGCGTCACGGCGCCAAGGATGGTCGCCGGGTCAGCACCCAACGCCACGGAGACCGGGAACGGCTGGCCGGGATGCTTCTCGCACCACTCGCGATAGTCCAGCGCGCCGCCACGGTGACTCAACCAACGCATGATGACCTTGTTGCGGCCAATCACTTGCTGACGGTAGATCCCGAGGTTCTGGCGGTCCTTGTTCGGACCTTTGGTGACGGTCAGGCCCCAAGTGATCAGCGGGCCGACGTCGCCGGGCCAGCAGGTCTGCACCGGCAGCATCGCCAGGTCGACGTCGTCGCCTTCGATGACCACTTCCTGGCACACCGCGTCTTTGACGACTTTCGGCGCCATCGCAATGATCTTGCGGAAGATCGGCAGCTTGGACCAGGCGTCTTTCAAGCCCTTCGGCGGCTCGGGTTCCTTGAGGAACGCCAGCAGCTTGCCGATCTCGCGCAATTCGCTGACCGCCTCTGCGCCCATGCCCATGGCGACCCGCTCGGGGGTGCCGAACAGGTTGCCGAGCACCGGAATGTCGTAGCCGGTAGGGTTTTCGAACAGCAGCGCAGGGCCTTTTGCCCGCAGCGTGCGATCACAGACTTCGGTCATCTCCAGCACTGGAGAGACGGGGATCTGGATGCGTTTCAACTCTCCGCGCTGCTCAAGCTGCTGCACGAAATCCCGAAGATCCTTGAATTTCATTGACGATGGCACCCCTAAAATAGGCGTACATCCTACCTGCTCTGCCGTCCGCTGGCAGCTTATCGCTGCTTACTTGGCCGCATTTGAGTTGCCATTGCCCAGTGTCGTGCGGGCTTGCAGGCGCTTGAACAGCGGCTCAAGCACCGGCGCGATAAAGCGCGCACCGACCTCGGACAGGTGATTGTCGTCGGTATACAGCGAATGGCCGTCGAGTTCGGCGCGGCACAGGCCCGCTTGATCGCACAGCAACGGCGCCGGATCGACCACGGTCACGCCGGGATTGGCCGCCGCTATTTGCGCGAACAGTTGGCTGATGAACGCCTGGCGCTTGAAATGCTCAGCCACTGCCAGCCCGACGTCATCGGTCGGACGATGCAGCATGGCCAGGCGGCTGAGGCGGTAAGGCGGGCTGAAGGGCTGCAATGGCGCTTCCTTGATCAGCCAGACGCGATGCCCGCCCTTGCGCAATTGCCGGACGGTCGCCTGCAATCCTTCAGCCAGTTGCTGCTCGGCATTGGCTCGGTCGTACCGACCACGGGCATCTTTCAGTGCATGCCCGAGATCGCCCTTCGCATCGCCATAGAGATACAGGCTCCAGCGCGCGACCAGCACCACGTCGCCCACCGATTGCGGCTTCAACGCCTGCTCGACCCGGCGATTGAAACGGGCGCACCGCTGATCGTGCTCGAGCCCTTCAACCGGGATGCAGCCCGTGGAACTGCTGAGTATCACGCTGATGCCATGCTTCTGCGCGCCCTCATCAAACACCGGAATCAGCGCGGTGGCATGACTGTCGCCCCAGACCAGCACCCGTGACCACAGCGCCGGCGCCCCGTAGTGACAGAAGAGCTGGTCGTCAGGGGTTTTGTCATCGGCCAGGCAGCGCATCAGTTCCGGCCGCCATTCCTTCGCTTTGGCGTACTGCAACGCTTGATCGGACAGGCGCGAGGGCAAGCCATCGGTCCAGCGCAGCGCTTGACCGGCCAGGCCCAACACCAGAATGCCGAAACCGGCCGCCACCAGCACCTGCCGACGCCCCGCCAACAGCCGCCGCTCGCGGAACGGCGTCTCGACGAATTTCCACGACAAGTAACCCAGCACCAGGGTAAGCAAAATCAAGCCGGCAATATCAAACGGACCGGGCTCCTCGACACTGGCGTAGCTGGCAAAGACAAACACCGGCCAATGCCACAGGTACCAGGAATAGGAAATCAGCCCGAGGCCGACCAGCACACGACTGGCCAGCAATCCACCGACCAGAGTCTGCCGGTGGCCGTTGGCCCAGATCAGCGCAACCACGCCCAGGGTCGGCAGCAACGCCGCCGCACCGGGAAATGGCGTGCTTCTGTCGTAGCCCGTTACCGCCAGCAGAATCAGCCCGAACCCGGCCAGGCTGACCACTTGAGCCCCGGTGGTGGTCAGGCGCCATTGGCTTCTGGGCGCAACGGCCAGCATCGCGCCGGCCAATAATTCCCAAGCGCGCATCGGCAACAGGAAAAACGCTTTTTCAGGGTGATGCGCAACGGCCCAGACACTGAGCCCGAAGGACACCAGCAACACGCAAAACAGCGCCAGACGCCAAGCTTTCAGGCGACTCGACAACAGCGTCAGCAACAACGGGAAGACGATATAGAACTGTTCTTCAACCGCCAGTGACCAGGTATGCAGCAGTGGCTTGAGGTCGGAAGCAACGTCAAAGTAGCCGTCCTGACGCATGAACAGGATGTTGGAAACGAACATCACCTGGTAACGCACCGAGCGCCCCAGCTCTTCATAGTCCTTGGGTGCCAGCAGGAACCAGCCCACCGCCAGCACGGCAATGATCATCGCAAACAACGCGGGGAGGATTCGACGGGCACGACGGGCCCAGAAATCAATAAAGCTGAAGCGCCCGGCCTGACGCTGGTTCCAGATGATCGAGGTGATCAGATAGCCGGAAATTACAAAGAAGATGTCCACGCCGACGAATCCGCCGGTGAACCCTGGAACACCAAAATGGAACAACACCACTGCAATCACAGCGATTGCGCGTAAGCCGTCGATGTCCCTTCGATAAGCAAGCGTGCTCATAAACAGTAAGGCCAGTCAGTTGATTGTTTTTACGATCGTTTTTTGTTTTCTAACTGACCGGAGTTAATCACAAACCTCCCATTTTTCGGGCAAAAAAAATGGCGCCCCGAAGGACGCCATTTTTAGCGGATGTAAAACCGCCTTACTTGCGCTTCATCGACAAGAAGAACTCGTCGTTGGTCTTGGTCGTTTTCAGCTTGTCGACCAGGAACTCGATGGCAGCGATTTCGTCCATCGGGTGCAGCAGCTTGCGAAGGATCCACATGCGTTGCAACTCGTCGTCGGCTGTCAGCAACTCTTCGCGGCGGGTGCCGGAACGGTTGATGTTGATGGCCGGGAAGACGCGTTTTTCAGCGATACGACGATCCAGCGGCAGTTCCATGTTGCCCGTGCCTTTGAATTCTTCGTAGATCACTTCGTCCATCTTCGAGCCGGTTTCAACCAGCGCAGTGGCGATGATGGTCAGCGAACCGCCTTCTTCGATGTTCCGCGCGGCGCCGAAGAAACGTTTCGGTTTCTCCAGGGCGTGGGCATCGACACCACCGGTCAATACCTTGCCGGAGCTCGGGATCACGGTGTTGTAGGCACGCGCCAGACGGGTGATGGAGTCGAGCAGGATCACCACGTCCTTTTTGTGTTCGACCAGGCGCTTGGCCTTCTCGATCACCATTTCAGCAACCTGCACGTGGCGGGTTGGCGGCTCGTCGAACGTCGAGGCAACCACTTCGCCGCGCACGGTGCGCTGCATTTCGGTCACTTCTTCCGGACGTTCGTCGATCAGCAATACGATCAGATGAACTTCAGGGTTGTTACGTGCGATGTTCGCCGCGATGTTCTGCAGCATGATTGTTTTACCGGCTTTCGGCGGTGCAACGATCAGACCGCGCTGGCCTTTACCGATCGGGGCGCACAGGTCGATGACACGACCGGTCAAGTCTTCGGTGGAACCGTTGCCGGCTTCCATCTTCATGCGCACGGTCGGGAACAGCGGGGTCAGGTTCTCGAAGAGAATCTTGTTTTTCGCGTTCTCGGGACGATCGTAGTTGATCGTATCGACCTTGAGCAGCGCGAAATAACGCTCGCCTTCCTTCGGAGGGCGGATCTTGCCAACGATGGTGTCACCGGTGCGCAAGTTGAAGCGACGGATCTGGCTCGGCGAGACGTAGATATCGTCCGTTCAGTGTTGTTATGATGGTTGTGTTGTGATATTGTTTCGGTATTAGTGTTGTTGTATGTGGTGGACGTATTATT
>NZ_JBIWAF010000047.1:0-29026 GCF_044759925.1 Pseudomonas sp. NPDC099000 | reverse complement strand
CAGTTACAACGGTTACCACTCACCTGTAGCAGCGGAAAAGCTGGCGGCGTGAGAACCGAAAAAAATGTCCAAAATTACTGGACCAGTTCAGGCTCGCTCCTACAGGGGGGCACATCAAATGTAACTTCTCTCCATTAGTCACCGGCTCGCCACAGCGCTATCGTCCCCGGCAGCTTTTTCTCAATGGATTGAGGTAACAGCGCCATGGATGCATCGATTCTCATCTGCAAGGCAACCCCCGCCGACGCCGGTATCATCAGCCGGATCGTCGAGCGTTCCATCCGCGTCGGCTGTGCGCTCGACCACCGCAACGACCCGCGAACCGTCGCCACCTGGACCCACAACAAAACCATCGAACACGTGCAACCGTGGCTGACCGACCAACGGTTGTACCTGAACATCGCCCTGTTGCAGGACAAACCGGTCGGTGTCGCCATGGCGGCGATCAGTGGCAAGGTCGCGTTCTGCTACGTGCAGCCGGAATGGTTTCGTCGCGGTGCCGGAGAGGCGCTGGTTCACGACCTCGAAGGCTGGTTGATCGACCAGGGGCTGGCCCAGGCACGACTCAACAGCACCCGCACCAGCGAGGCTTTTTACCGTCATTTGGGGTACCGGCCCTGCGCCGAAATCTTCACCGTGGCCGGGCTCCACGCCATTCCCATGCACAAGGCACTGACACCCCCTTCATAGAAAGCTGATCGAGGGTCTAAATCCTCGGCGCCCTGATGCGTTTCCAGAACAGGAAAACCTTATTGAGGGGTCGAGAGATGTCAGTCGCTACCAGCCTTATGGAAGATCAGTCGGCCCGGATCACTCCGGCGCCGGCCGAGACGCTTTATCAGTTCAACGAATCGCCGCTGCTGGCCCGTCAAAACCAGCAGGAATCGAATGCCCGCAGCTACCCGCGGCGCATTCCCTTGGCGCTCAAACGCGCCAAGGGCATTTATGTCGAAGACGTCGAAGGCCGCCGTTTCATCGACTGCCTGGCCGGTGCCGGGACCTTGGCCCTGGGGCATAACCATGCGGTGGTGATCGAAGCGATCCAGAAAGTACTGACCGATGAACTTCCGCTGCACACTCTCGACCTGACCACGCCGGTCAAGGATCAGTTTGTCCAGGACCTGTTCGGTCTGCTGCCGCCGGCGTTGGCCGCGCAAGCCAAGATCCAGTTCTGCGGCCCCACCGGCACCGACGCGGTAGAAGCCGCGCTGAAACTGGTTCGCACTGCCACCGGACGCAGCACCGTGTTGTCGTTTCAGGGCGGTTATCACGGCATGAGCCAGGGTGCGTTGAGCCTGATGGGCAGCCTGGGGCCGAAAAAACCGCTGGGCGCCTTGCTCAGCAATGGCGTGCAGTTCATGCCCTATCCCTACGATTACCGCTGCCCGTTCGGCCTCGGTGGCGCGCAAGGGGTGAAGGTCAACCTGAGCTACCTGGAAAACCTGCTCAATGATCCGGAGGCCGGCGTGCAATTGCCAGCGGCGGTGATCGTCGAAGCGGTGCAGGGCGAGGGCGGGGTTATCCCGGCCGATCTCGACTGGCTGCGCGGTTTGCGACGCATCACCGAACAGGCTGGCGTGGCGTTGATCGTCGATGAAATCCAGAGCGGTTTCGCTCGCACCGGCAAGATGTTCGCCTTCGAGCACGCCGGGATCATTCCGGACGTGGTGGTGATGTCCAAAGCCATCGGCGGCAGCCTGCCGCTCGCAGTCGTGGTTTACCGCGACTGGCTCGACACCTGGCTGCCGGGCGCCCATGCCGGGACCTTCCGCGGCAACCAGATGGCCATGGCCGCGGGTTCTGCGGTGATGCGTTACCTGACCGAACACAAGGTCTGCGAGCACGCCGCCGCCATGGGCGAGCGCCTGAGCGAACACCTGCGCATCCTGCAGCGAGACTTCCCGCAATTGGGCGACATTCGCGGTCGCGGCTTGATGCTCGGCGTTGAACTGGTCGATCCGACGGGCACGCCCGATGCGTTGGGGCATCCGCCGATCTTTGGTCGCCTGGCGCCACTGGTACAGCGTGAATGCCTCAAGCGCGGTTTGATTCTTGAACTGGGCGGCCGTCATGGCGGCGTGGTGCGTTTCCTGCCGCCGCTGGTGATTACCGCTGCGGAAATCGATCGGGTGGCGGAGATTTTCGGCCGGGCCATGGCCGCGGCCACCGCCAGCCTCTAAATTTTTCCGCACCTGGAACGTTCTTTCTACATACCGGCTGCGCACGCAGTGCAGCCCACCCTACAGCGATGGAGACACACCATGACGTCAGTATTCGACCGCGAGGACATCCTCTTTCAGGTCGTGGTCAACCACGAAGAGCAATACTCGATCTGGCCCGACTACAAAGCCGTGCCTGCCGGCTGGCGCACCGTGGGCAAGAGCGGCCTGAAAAAGGAATGCCTGGCCTACATCGAAGAAACCTGGACCGATATGCGCCCGTTGAGCTTGCGTCAGAAGATGGATGAGCAGGCGGCAGTGGCTAATTAAGTCAACGCGCAAAAAGAAGCCCGCTGGACTGGTGACAGTCAGCGGGCTTTTTTTGCTAGAGATCGTTCCCACGCTCTGCGTGGGAATGCAGCCCGGGACGCTCCGCGTCCCAAAGCGGACGCAGAGCGTCCATTGAGGCATTCCCACGCAGAGCGTGGGAACGATCATCTTAGGCCGGGGGCTTGTCGCTCAACCCCTTGATCACCAGATCCACATTCCCTTCCAGCTCAGCCACCGGATCCGCCGCGTCCACACTCAATACCACCAACCGACTGCCAGCCTCTGTGATCACCGCTTTCAGCGCCTCTGACGGCTGGCGTTGATGCAACACCACCGCCACGTCGTTGTCTTTCAGTGTCGCGCCCAATTGCTTGAGTGCTTCAGGTGTCCACTCGGCATCCGGCCGTGCATCGAGGCCGATCAGCTCCAGGTTCAGCCCGCCGATCAAATAGCCAAAGTGATCGCTCAGGCTCATCACGCTGAGGTTATCGGCACTGGCCAGGCGTGCTTCGCTGTCCGCGCTGAGCTTGAGCAAGCGCTGCTTGAGCGCCGCCAGGTTAGCCTCGATCGCAGGCTTTGCCTCGGGCGCGAGGCGCACCAGGTCGGCCGCCATCACATCCGCCATCCGTCCCATGTTGTTACTGGAAAACCACGGCTGGCTGTTCAACCCGTCGACCTTGTTGCTCGGCTGTACGGCGATGCCGGGCAGGGCGCCGTCCACGGGGCGGGCGGCGTCGACTTCGATGATACGAATGTTGCTGCGCCGAGAAATCGGGTACAGCGGATCATCCGCCCACAATGAGCGCAGACCGATCACCGCATCGGCGTCGGTCGCCAGTTTGGCCAGCGCCGGAGCGCCGCGCCCGGTGAAGTACGCGGTCTGGCGGCTGCCCGGCAGGTTGGCGGGCGCCGCCCGCTCAAGGCTGACGTTGGTGCCCTTGAGCAGGACTTCGCCCAGGCCGTAAGTGATTGGCAAGGACGCCAGCACGCGCAGTGGTTTTGTGTCCGCTGCAAAGGTGGTAGTGACCAGCCCGCACAGGGCAATGGCCAGGGTCAATTGACGCAGAGAAAAAGACATTTATCCGATATTCCCTTTCAGGCTTGGAACAACGCCACGCGCGATGGCGGCGAGAGCGAAGGCGATACCGGCGACCAGAATGATCGCGGCGCCGGACGGAATGGGCAGGTCGAAGACGATTGGCGCGAGAATCCCGCACAGCGTGCTGACCGTGGCGATCAGCACCGAGCACCAGAAGAAGCCCTTCAGCGACTGGCTGAGCAAGCGTGCCGCCGCGGCCGGAATCACCAGCAGCGCCCCGACCAGAATCGCGCCGATGACTTTTACCGCCGCCACGGTGATCAGGGTCACCAGAATCACAAACAGATAATCCAGCGTCTTCACTGCCACGCCACGGACCGCCGCCAGTTGCGGATTGAAACTGGCCAGCATGATGCGGTTGTACAGGGGCAAGGCCAGCGCCATCACCAGCGAGCCGACGATGGCCAGCACCAGCAGATCGTTACCGTTGACCGTCAGCACCGAACCGAACAGCACGTTTTCGAGGATGTGCACGTTGATCTTGCCCGCCAGGATCAGCAGCAGGCTCGCACCCAGGGCCAGCGACACCGAGAGAAATACGCCGATCAACGTATCCGGCGCCAGCCCCGTGCGGTTGCGCAGGTAGTTGAGCAGGATGCCGAACAGCAGACAGTAACCGAACAGGCTGCCGTAAGGCCCGGTGTACGGTTCGCCCAGCAGAATGCCGACGGCCACGCCGGTCAATGCCGCGTGACCCACCGCTTCGGAGAAAAACGCGAAGCGCTTGACCACCACCAGCGTGCCCAGACCGCCCAGTACCGGGCCGATCAGCAAACCGGCGAGCAGGGCGTTGACCACAAAACCATAGGCCAGCGCTTCAGGCAGATAACCCGAAGACGCCCAGCCCTGGACCATCAAGCGAAAGGTTTCATAACTCATCAGGCAGCGCTCCGTGGATGGGTCGAGAACAGGGTCAGCAAGCGTTCCGGGGTCAGCGCCTGTTTCGGCGTGGCATCGAACAGCACCCGGCGGTTAAGCCCGGTGACGTGATCCGCCAGACGTCCGACCGCTTCCAGATCGTGCTCGATCCACAGCACCGTGATGCCGCTCTGGCGCCAGTCGCCGAGCAGTCGTTCGAACACCTGGATACCGGCCTCATCGAGGGCCGACATCGGTTCGTCGAGCACCAGCAGCTGCGGCGCCGGGATCAACCCTTGAGCGAGCAACACGCGCTGACGCTCACCACCGGACAACGCGCCCATGCGCCGCTTGCGTTTGTCCTGCATGCCTACTCGTTCCAAGGCTTCGCCAATGGCGGCCGCGTAATGCTTGCTCAAACCGAGGAACGCCGGACGGCGCTGACACATCGCGGCCATGAAATCGTCGACGGTCATGGGCAGGCCGCGGTCGAATTCCAGCGCTTGAGGCACGTAACCGATGGTCCCGGGTGTGCCCGGCCATTGCAGACTCAGCCGGCCCTGATGCGGCATCTGCCCGAGCAGGGTCTTGATCAACGAACTCTTGCCGCCACCGTTCGGGCCGACCAGCGCATGTAGGCTGCCGGGCTGGACCTGGAAGGTCACGTTGTCGAGGATCGTCGTGCGCCCCAGCGTCAAGCTGACCTGCGCAAAATCCAGCGTCGGTCCCGAACCCTGTAGGAGTGAGCCTGCTCGCGATTGCGGTGTGTCATTTTGCGATGATGTTGACTGGCCGGACGCCTTTGCGAGCAAGCTCGCTCCCACAGGGGATTCGGTGATGGTTTCTTTGGCCGTCATTTCCCCGACTCCTGAATCGCCCGAACCACGGTGTTGAGGTTGCCGGTCATTTCCTTTTCGTACTTGTCGGCGGTGTATTCGCCATAGGAAATGTGCGACAGCGGGTACAGCTTCACCCCGGATTCACGCTGGATGGTGTCGACGTAGCTGGAGGGGAAATCCATCTCCGAGAAGATCACCTTCACGTCCAGTTCACGCAGTTGATCGATGGTTTTTTTCAACTGGCTGGGGCTCGGCTCGATGCCGTGGGCCGGTTCGACCACGGCGGTCACTTCCAGGCCGAATTCGCGCAGCAGATAGTCATAAGCCGCGTGCACCGTGGCCACCCGCAATTCGGCGTTCGGTGCCTGGGTCAGTTTCGCCAGGGCATCGGCGCGCATCTGCCGCAGGCGCTTGCCGTAGGCGCGGGCGTTCTGGGTGTAGGTCTTGGCGTTGGCCGGGTCGAGCTTGCCCAGTTCCCGGGCGATGTTGTTGACCTGGGCAATGGAGGCGCTGATCGACAGGAAGGTGTGCGGATTGACGACCTTGCCGGCACCGCGGGCGGCGGTGCCGGTTGCCGCCAGCAGCGGCACGTTTTCGTTGGCTTCGATCACCGGGACGTTCGGCGTTTCGCTGGCGGCGATCATGCGGTCGGCGAAGTCGTCATGACCGACGCCATTGAGCACGACCACGTCGAGCCCGCGGATGCGCTTGATGTCTTCGGCGCGGGGCTCATAGGCATGCGGGTTGAAACCGGCCGGAATCAGCGGTACCACCTCGGCCTTGTCACCGACGATGTTGGCCACGTAGCTGTAATAGGGGTGCAGGGTGATGCCGATGCGCAGGCGCTTGGCTTCGTCGGCGCTGGCCAGTGGCGTCAGCAATAAGGCAAGCAGGCCGACCAGCAACGGGCGCAGGAAAGAGCGTTGAGATGAAATAGGCATGGGAAAGCGGTCTTCTCTCGGGTGAAGGCGAGGGGTCAGTGCCGGTGCTGGCGGGTCACGCCGGCATCGAATTGCGCGACGATCTGCTGCCAGCCGGCGCTTTCCAGCGCGGCATCAGTGAGATCGGTCGGGGCCGCTAGGGCTTTGCCGCGGTTGAGCCAGACGTCCGGCGCATCGTCGCCGGCAGTCAGGCGCATCAGAAACGAGCCGGCCACGGCAGGTGTCTGGCTCTGACCGAAGTAAGCCTTGGCGTCGAGCAACTGCCAGGCATGGCCGCCACGGCTGACGGAGCTGGCGTCCTGGGCAAACGGTGCAAAACCTTCATCGGCAAGCGTTGCCGGTGTCGGCAGCGCTTGCTGTTCCTGGCGCAGCAGGTGGATCTCGTCGAGTGTCACCCGCAGGTCGGCGTAGATCCCTTGCTCGGACGCGCTCAGATCACGACGGGCATCCAGCTGATGGCTGCTAACGCTGCTGACTTCCTGGGCCTCATGACGCCAGGCGACCACCGAGCCGGCCACCGCCAGGATCATCAGGCACAACAGCAACACATACAGGGTTTCATGGCCGGCACCGGCGGGGCGCACGACGTGCGTGGTTGGCGTACTCATGGGGCTTCAATGTCCGCTTGGTCGATCTCGACGACGTGGCCGGGGCCTGCGTCGAACAGCACGTAGAATTCGGCGCCGGGCTTCTTGAAAGTCAGGGTCGAATCGGCGCCGAGCTTGCCCGGCACCAGGATGGTTTCGTCGTAGCCGATCACGTCCAGCGTCACGCCCGGCGCGCCGCTGCCGTCGGAGAAACCGCCCGTGCACTGGATTTGTTCGGCGTCGATGGCTTTGCATTCGCACATCGGGTTGTGGGCCAGGGCGCTGGCGCTGAAACCGGCGCAGAGCACGAGCAAAGCCGCGTTCAGAGAACGTAGCGTCATGGTTTGCCTCCTTGTTTGTTCAGCCACGCGAGGGTGGCGGGGGATGCCTGGCTCAGGGGGATCGACGCTTGGTGCATCGCGCCGTCCCAGCCTTCCATGGTGATCCACAGTTCGGCGTCGGCTTTGGTCTTGTCGGGGATCGGCAGCATGGCGCCCATGCGGTACGGCGTGCCGAAGAAAATCACCCCGGCGGCGCGCAGGCTGCGCGGTTTGCCGATGCGCAGATACGTCGCCTTGACCTGGTCGCGGCAGCTGTCGCACAGCGCCGCGTTGAAGCTCTTCATGTGGCCGGCCGGGCCATCGAGGGTCGGGGCTTCATTGCGCAACTCGGCGAGGCGCAGGCTCCAGGGCCCGACTTGCACTTCTCCGATTTCCCGCTCACCCAGGCCGGTGTCACCGCGAAACAGCGCCGCGTCGGCAAAATATTTGGGCATGAACCCCAGCGGCACCAGCAACAGCAGAACGTTGATGTGGAAGCGCCATTTGTGCCAGAAGCGGCTCAGTTTCGAGGCTGGTTTTTCAGCGGCGAACAGGCTCATTGGCTGACCTCCGTGGTTTCACGGCTGTTGACGGCAGAGGTGCGCGGACGCTTGTCTTTGCGCTTGAAGGCGTTGGCCGTGGCCAGGGCGGTGCGTTTGGTCCAGATCAGCAGGCCGCTGAGGACCATCATGCTCAGGATCAAGCCGAAGAAGAACCAGATCAGCTTGATCCAGATGCCGCCGAAATCACCGGTGTGCAATGGCCGCATGGATTCGGTTACCAACTCCAGGCCGGAACGGTCCGACAGCAGGCGGGTAGCGGCGACATCGCCGGTGTACGGGTTGATCTCGGCGGTCTGGAACATCAACGGATACCAACTGCGACCACCCACCGTGAGGTAGCTGTAGGCATTGGCGGGCATGCTGACGAAGCTGTCTTCCAGACCCGGAATGCGTTCTTTGGCCTGCGCAATCGCGGCTTCCAGGCTGATCATCGGCGCTGGCGAACTATCGGTGCTCACCGGCACGCTCTCACGCGGAACCACAAGCGCCACTGGTGCGGTGGAAATCGACACCTGGTTATCGAACATGAATGCCTGGATCAGGAACCAGGTGCTGGTGATGGAAATCACCGCGATGAACCAGATCGACCAGATGCCGCTGAGGCGGTGAAAGTCGCCCCAGAAAATCCGCGCGCCGTGCCGGATGCGTAACGTCGGGCGCAAGAAGCCTTTCCAGAAGCGCTTGTAGACCACCAGCCCGGTCACCAGGGACGCCAGTAATGGCAGGCTCAGGAACGACACCAGGTACCAGCCCCAGCTGTAGCCGTTGGTGAACGGCACCAGCCACCAGCCATGCAAGGCACGGGTGAAGGCCTGGAAATTGAATTGCGGGGCAGTGCCCTGAATCACGCCGCTGTACGGGTTGACGTATACCTTCACCGAGCGCCCGTCGGGGTAGCTGACATCGACATCGAGCGCGAAGTGCGACTCGTCGGGCCGGCTGATGCCCTCGACCAGGGTGTTCGGTTCCGCCTTCTTGATGGCGGCGATGATCTGGTCATAACTGAGCAACGGTGCATCGTCCGAAGGCTGGCTGGCGCGCATCTGCGGGTTGGCCAGCCAGACGATTTCCTGACTGACCACCGCCAGCGTGCCGGTGACACAGACGATCAGCACGAAAAACCAGATCGGCAAGGCCAGCCAGCTATGGACCAGAAACCAGAGTTTGGAGCGGGATTTCTTCGACATGATTAAAGGTCTTGTATCTGTGAGAGGGCCTCTGCTGCGGGCTTCCCAGCGATGAGTCCATGAAAGGCCGGTCCGTGGCTTTTGCCTACGCGGACTGACTGCATCTAAATAGGACGGATGAGGACCGGAAATCCCGAAGGGCAATGTGAAAGTAAATGTTTCGCGTTCCACGAACACGCAACTTGCCCTGTGGGAGCGGGCTTGCCCGCGATAGCGTCCTGTCATTCAACATCGACGTAGGCTGACCCACCGCAATCGCGGGCAAGCCCGCTCCCACAGGGAACCAGTGTTCAGTTCAAACTGGAGCATTTCCTCGCCGTCCCTGATCCAGCAGCGGTTTCACATCCCATAATGACGGCAGCACAACACCGCGCCCGTCCAGTGCCCACTGCAAGACAATCTCGCCGTTGTTGGACGACAACGGTCCGCTGACCCGCACGCTTTCTTGAACCCCGTTGCGTTCCAGGTTCCAGATGCCGAAGGCGTTGTCGCTCTCCTTGATGACCAGGCAATGGTGCTGCTCCAGTTCGCTTAACGTCTGCGGCACGCCCTGACGTTGCAGGTAACCGGGCGCCGCGCAGACGACCCGTCGATTACTCACCAACCGCCGGCCGATGTGCTGGCCGGGAATGTTGTCCAGCAGGACCATCCGTTGCACGGTGTCGGGATGATCCAGTGCCAGGCGATGGGCCACGCGAGCGCCGCGGTCGTGGGCCAGCACCGAAAACTGTTCGAAGCCCAGGGACTTCATCAGCTCGACGCTGTCCTTGGCCATTTCGCGTTTGGAATAGTTTGTGTGGTAATCGTTGGCCGGTGGTTTGCCGCTGTCGCCGTAACCGCGCAGGTCGGCGGCGATCACGGTGAAGTGCCCGGCCAGTTGTTCAGCGAACTTGTGCCAGATGACGTGGGTCTGCGGGTGACCGTGCAGCAACAGCAGGCCCGGCCCGCCGCCGATGCGGTAGGCAATGTCCACACCGTTGACGTGGCGCTGGTCTTTCAGGAATCCGGCGAACATGGGGCGAGTCGTTGTTGTAGTTGCCTGCATCCTGAAAGTGTTGCGCGCCGGGGGCAAGGCGTGAAGCGTGGTGCGTTTGTTCATGAAGTGTGTAGAACCAGGATCGTTCCCCCGCTCCGCGTGGGAATGCCTCAATGGACGCTCTGCGTCCGCTATTGGGACGCGGAGCGTCCCGGGCTGCATTCCCACGCGGACGGTTCGACGCCTCGACGTGGGAACGATCAGTGGCTCAACCCTGCTGAAACATCTCCTTCGCCCGCTGCTCAATCTGCTCCTGAGTCAAATCCTCCTTGCGCGTAGCCAGAAACCAAAGATGCCCATAGGGATCTTTCAACGTCCCCGAGCGGTCGCCATAAAACTGATCCTTGACCTCAGACACCACCGTGCCACCCGCCGCAATCGCCTATTTATAAGACTTGTCCACATCGTTCACATACAAATGCAGCCCCACGGACGGCGATTTGTCGGGATTGCTCAATGGCCCCTGATCGCACGGCGTACCGAGCATGATCGGGCAATCGCCAATCCTAAGCTCGGCATGTCCAATCCCGCCATCCGGCATGGCCAGGCGCATGACTTCGGTGGCACCAAAAGCCTTCTTGTAGAACTCGATGGCTTCGGCCGCTTTTTGAATGCCCAGATAAGGCGTGATGCTGTGATAACCCTCTGGAATGGGTTTGACGCTCATGACGGTTCTCCCTTGTTGTTGTGAATTGAAGGTGTTCCTTCGCCGATTTCCGGTCGGGTAACTATAGGTCAGCGTCTTTTGCGCAACCGAGTGCCCGACGAGCAGCAGCGCCACTGTTCAGCAATCAACAGCGCAGCAGCAGATTGCTCGGGTTTATCCCTATTCAGTCGACAAAACCCCGGAAAACACGAGGTGAAAGGGTCGGCACAGAAGCTGCAATGTCCTTTCGAAAACATCAGCGCCGAGAGACTTGTATGCCCGAATCTGCCGTTTATCCGATCAACCCACCGGCCGCCCATCGGATCGCCGATGAAGCCGAAGCCTTGCGCGTCGCGGAACGCGTTGCCGCGGTTTTGCTGGAACAGGACGCTGAGCGCGACCGCACCCGCCAGGTGCCTGCCGAGATCGTCGACCTTTATTCCAACAGCGGCCTGTGGGGCATCAGCGTGCCGAAAGCATTTGGCGGCGCGCAGGTCTCCTATGCGGTGCTGGCGCAGGTCATCGCGATCATCTCGGCGGCCGATCCGTCCCTGGGGCAGATCCCGCAAAACCATTATTGCCTGCTGGAAGACATCCGCCTGCAAGGCACACCCGAGCAACAGGCACATTTCTTCGAGCTGGCGCTGCAAGGTCATCGCTTTGCCAATGCCTTGTCGGAAACCGGCGGCAAGAACGTGCAGGATATTCAGGCGACCATCCGCCGTTTCGGCGACGGCCATGTGATCAACGGCCGCAAGGGTTATTGCACCGGTTCGCTCTATGCCCACTGGCTGGCGGTGCTGGCGCTGGATGAAGAGCAGAAGGGCCAGTTGGCGTTCGTCGAGCGCGGCACGAAAGGGCTGGTGATCGTCGACGACTGGGACAGCATTGGCCAGCGCACCACGTCCAACGGCACCGTGCTGGCCGAGGACTTGCACGTATCGGCGTTCAATCTGTTCCCGACGTATCGGTCCTACGAAACGCCCACCCTGGCCGGTCCGTTCGCGCAGTTGACCACCGCGGCCATCGATGCCGGCATCGCCCGCGCGGCCCTGCGGGACACGGTCGCCTTCGTCCAGCAATTCGCCCGGCCATGGATCGACGCAGGCGTGGAAAAGGCCAGCGAAGATCCGCTGACCATTATTCAGGTGGGTGGCCTGGAGATTCGTCTGGAAGCCGCTGAAGCCTTGCTGGAACGGGCGGGGCGAGCGCTGGATGCCGCGCGTCCGGCACCCGATGAAGACAACGTCGCCCAGGCGTCCCTGGCGGTGGCCAAGGCCAAGGTGCTGACCACCGAAATCGCCATTGAGGCGACCAACAAACTCTTCGAACTCGGCGGCACCCGCTCGACCTTGAAGAAACACAATTTTGACCGTCACTGGCGCAACGCCCGGGTTCACACCCTGCACGACCCGGTGCGCTGGAAATACCACGTGGTCGGCAACTGGCTGCTCAACGGTGTGAAACCTCCGCGCCACGATTGGTCGTGACCCATGGCCGAGTGGTTTAAAAACATCTATTGGGCCGACATCGCCCAGGCCTGCCTCGACACCCTGAGCATGCTCGGTGCTGCGCTGGGTTTTACCGTGTTGCTGGGATTGCCGTTGGGCGTGATTCTTTTCCTCACCGGCAAGCGCCAGTTGCACGAAGCCGTCGGGGTGTACCGGGTGCTGTCGGTGATCGTCAACGTGCTGCGCTCGCTGCCGTTCATCATTTTGCTGATCGTGCTGATTCCCCTGACCACGTTGCTGGTCGGCACTTCGCTCGGCGTGCCGGGGACGATTCCGCCGCTGGTGGTCGGCTGCACACCGTTCTTCGCGCGGCTGGTGGAAACCGCGTTGCGCGAAGTCGATCGCGGGGTGGTGGAAGCGACCCAGGCCATGGGCGGCACCACTTGGCAGATCATCCGTCACACCTTGTTGCCGGAAGCCCGGGGAGGGCTGCTGGCAGCGGTCACGGTGACCGCGATTGTGCTGGTGGATTACACGGCGATGGCCGGCGTGATCGGTGGCGGCGGACTCGGCGACCTGGCGATCCGCTACGGCTATCAGCGGTTTCAGACGGACGTGATGGTGGTCACCGTGGTGCTGTTGCTGATCCTCGTCCAGGCGCTGCAAATGACCGGCGACCGGTTGGTGGCGCGCTACAGCCGACGTTAAACGGTCAACTCAAAAAAACAGGCCCCACGTCCACCCCACGACGGCCACTCAATCTGCCTAGGAGCACAACATGAAAAAGACCTTGGCCATTCTGGCTGCCCTCGTGTCGTTGAGCGTTCACGCCAACGAAAAACTCACCGTCGGCGCCACCCCGGTACCGCACGCGGAAATCCTCGAGTTCATCAAACCAACCCTGGCCAAGGAAGGCGTGGACCTGGACATCAAGGTCTTCACCGACTTCATCCAGCCTAACCAGCAGTTGGCGTTGAAGAACCTCGACGCTAACTATTACCAGTACCGGCCGTTTCTCGACGATTACAACAAGACCCGCCACACCGACCTGGTGCCGGTGGTGGGCGTGCACATCGAACCGTTTGGCGCGTACTCGACCAGGATCAAAAACATCGCCGAGCTGAAGGACGGCGCCACCGTGTCGATTCCCAACGACCCGGTGAACACCGGCCGCGCGCTGGTGCTGCTGCACGAAGCCGGGCTGCTAAAGCTCAAGGACCCGAGCAACACCCTGGCGACCCAGCGCGACATTATCGAGAACCCGAAACACCTGAAGATTCGTGAACTGGAAGGCGCGTTGCTCGCGCGTTCAGTGAGCCAGGTGGACCTGGCGTTTGTGTTCGCCAACTACGCCCTGGAAGCGGGGATCGATACCAACAGCGCGCTGATCGTCGAGAAGGGCAAAAGCCTGTACATCGAATTCCTCGTGGCGCGGCCGGATAACATCAATGATCCGGGTGTGCAGAAACTGGCCAAGGCGTTGAATTCCGATGAGGTTCGGCAGTTCATCCTGAACCGCTACAAAGGGCAGATTGCGCCGGGGTTCTGAATCCTCACTGACTGGTCGGCCGCCATCGCGAGCAGGCTCGCTCCTACACTGGATGTGTGAACGCCACAGATCCAATGTGGGAGTGAGCCGGCTCCGGGCGGCGTTCCGACGATGGCCGCACCACTATTCCGGATCAGCCTTCGATTCAAGCAGCCGCGCCCCCGGCCCCCGATCCCCCAGCACATCACCAGAATTACGCAACGGACACGCCTCCATCGACAAACATCCACAGCCAATGCAGCCATTAAGCTTGTCCCGCAGCAAGGTCAATTGATTGATCCGCTCATCCAGATCCCGACTCCACTGCGCTGACATTACCTTCCAGTCCGCCGCCGTCGGCGCGCGGTTATCCGGCAAGGCTTTCAGTGCCTCGCCAATCTCCGCCAACGGAATCCCCAGCCGCTGCGCGACTTTGATCAACGCCACCCGTCGCAGCACTTCCCGCGGATAACGCCGCTGGTTGCCCTGATTGCGATTGCTTTTGATCAAACCCTTGGACTCGTAAAAGTGCAGCGCCGTGACTGCCACGCCACTGCGCGCGGCCAATTGGCCGACGGTGAGTTCCTTGTGCAAATGTTCCGAGGTGATCATTTGAAAAATGCCTCTTGACCTCTAGTTAACTCGAGGTTTACCCTGCAAGCCTTCGGATCGCAAGGTCCGGCTTACACGTCAGTGGGGAATCTTCATGCAAGCGCCAGAAAAAAATCGCAGCTTCACCCAGTTGATCGAATTCGAGATCGAACCCCATCAGCAGCCCGCGTTGGTGTCGGCCTTGTCAAAGCAGACCGAGCGTCTGGCCCAAGGCTACAGCGGGTTTTTGAGTGCGAGCATCCAGGCCAGCGACGATGGCCGGAGGGTGCTCAATTACCTGCAATGGCAATCTCGCGAGGCGGGGGAAGCCGCGTTTCAGAGCTTTGAAAGCGGCGAGCAGGATTTCTGGCAACTGATTCGCGCGCATCAGGCGAAAACCGTGACCTTTGGCTCGTTCCAGGTGCTGCACAGTCTGGAACGTAGCCACGACGACGCGTTGCACTGCAACTTGGTGCATCAGGGGGTAAGCGCTTAGATCGACAACTGCATCAAGCGCTCACCCTGAACGTTTTCCGTGGGCCGGCGCTTGTTCACCGCCAGTTCGCCGATCTTGATCAGTCGTGTGCGCGTGACGTTGCGGCTCAAGCCCAGCAGGGCAGCGGTGTGCACCTGGTTGTAATGGCTGAAGCGATACGCCGCGCGCAACAACGCGTCTTCGACTTTCTCGTGGAGCGCACCGGCCTGTTCTTCGAAGAGCTTTTGAAAGGCCCGATCGAGCAAGGCTTCCGGTGAATCGTCGAAGCCTGCGTGGTGATCGTCCTGACGCTCGATGCGCATGTTCGACAGGCGCAGGTCATCGCGTTCGATCACGCCGTTGCGGCAGATCAGCAGGGTGTGGTGAATCACGTTTTCCAGTTCGCGGATGTTGCCCGGCCAGCTGTAGCTGCGCAGTTTCAGTTCGGCCTCTTTGCTGATGGTGATGGTGCCGTAACCCAGGCGCTGGCTGTAGGCTTCGACGAAATGTCGGGTCAGCGGCAGGATGTCGCCGGGACGGTCGCGCAACGGGCTCAGTTCCAGGCTGACCACGTCGAGGCGGTAGTACAAATCCTCGCGGAAATGCCCGGCGTTGATGGCTTTTTCCAGCTGCACGTTGGTCGCGGCCAGCACCCGCACGTCGATGGGAATACTTTTGCGCGAACCGAGGCGAACCACTTCGCGCTCCTGCAACACGCGCAGCAACTTGACCTGAATCGCCATCGGCAGATCGCCGATTTCGTCGAGGAACAAGGTGCCGCCATCGGCCTCTTCGAACCAGCCGGCCTTGGCGCTCAAGGCGCCGGTAAAAGCCCCTTTCTCATGGCCGAACAACTCGGCTTCCACCAGAGATTCGGAAAACGCACCGCAGTTCACCGCCACGAAGGGCCGGTTGCGCCGGGCGCTGAGGTTGTGGATATGCCGCGCCACCAGCTCCTTGCCGGTGCCGGTCTCGCCGATGATCAGCACGCTGGCTTCACTCGGCGCGACTTGTTGAATGTGGGCGAGCAAGGCTTGTGATTTCGGGTCTTCGAACACCTGCGCGGTGGCGCGGATCGACGTGGCCAGAGCGGGCGAGGGCGGTAGGGTCAGAAGTTGCATCAGGCAGGCTCCCTGAATAGAAGGCTATGAATAGAAAGTCGGGATCGGCAGAGACTGGTTCAGCGCCCAGTCGCCCAGTTCATGGAGTTTGTAATCCACCGGGTCGTGCAGGGTTTGCGTGCGCAGGTTGCGCCAGTGGCGGTCCAGTCGCAGCGAGGCATGGGTCGAGCGCGCGCCGGTGACTTCGAACAACCGGCTGCAGATGTCCAGGCCATTGCGCGTGGCCGCGACTTTTGCGGTGGCGATGGCGGTGGCGAGCTGTCCGCGTTGTTCGGCGCTGAGGTTCGGGCCTTTGGCCCACGCCTTGTCGAGCAAATCGGCAGCGCGTTCCACCAGCAACCGAACGCCTTCGAGGGCGACCCAGAATTCGCCGTAATGGCCGAGTACATAAGGATCCTGACGCACATCCTGCGCACTGGATTTGTGCCACGGCCGGGTTTCGGTGAGCGTGTATTGCCGCGCTTCTTCGAAAGCACCTTCGGCAATGCCGAGGAACATGTGGGTGAAGGTCAGTTGGGCAATCAATGGTCGCAGGCAGGCAAACGGTGTGCTTAGCGGTCCCGGATCGAGCAGCAGTTCCGATTCCTCGACCCGCACCCGTTCAAACGTCGCGCTGCCGCTGTCCGTCTGGCGCTGGCCCATGTTGTTCCAGTCGTTGTGCAGGGTGATGCCGCTGCGGCCGCTGGGAATGGCGGCGATCAACAGCTTGCCACCGGCGCTTTCATCAACGGCCGAGGCGATCAGCATTTCCGAGTCGCTGGCGCCGGAGCAGAAACTTTTCTTGCCGGAAAACTCGCGCCAGCCTCCGAGGTTTTTCACCACGGTGCGAGTGTCCAGCGGGTTGAGGGCGTTGCCCCAGAACCAGTTCTTGCGCGCGGTTTGTTCGAACCACGGCTGCCACTGCTCGGGCCGGGCGAACAGGCGCACGGTGGCGAGCATCAGGTGATGGAATCCGAAGACATGGGCGATCGAACTGTCGACCTTGGCGAACTCGCGCACGATGCCCAGGGTGTCACTCCAGCTGGCGCCGAGGCCGCCGTACTGGACGGGAATGCTTAACGCGAGCAGACCGCTGTGGCGCAACGCGTCACGTTCGGCCTTGGGCGTACCACCACGCTCGTCGCGCTCGACGGCGGTCAGGGCAAACCCGGCGGCCAACTGGCGGGCGGTCTGCAAGGGGGACAACAGGGCGCTTTGCGGCTTGGCAGTCACGCGGGGTTCCTCATATGAAATCGAAGCAGATCTCCTGTTCTGATCGTTCCCACGCTCCGCGTGGGAATGCCTCTAGGGACGCTCCGCGTCCAGTGACGCGGAGCGTCACGGGCTGCATTCCCACGCAGAGCGTGGGAACAATCAAAGTCAGGGGTTGCGTGGTCAGGCTTTGGCGTGAGCCGGGAGTACGTCGTTGGCAATCATTTCGCCAAACGGCCCGGTGAGGTTGGTGACGCCGCGCCCCGCGAGGCTCGCGTACGGCTCAGGCAGCAGCGGGAACACCAGCTCGGCAAAGCGATAAGCCTCTTCGAGGTGCGGGTAGCCGGAGAAGATGAAACTCTCGATGCCCAGGTCCGCGTACTCCTTGATTCGCGCCGCCACTTGCTGTGGATCGCCGACCAGCGCCGTCCCGGCACCGCCGCGCACCAGGCCGACACCGGCCCAGAGGTTGGGCGAGATTTCCAGATTGTCGCGGCGCCCGTCATGCAACGCGGCCATGCGC
Organism: Pseudomonas sp. NPDC099000; assembly: GCF_044759925.1. Lineage (NCBI taxonomy): Bacteria > Pseudomonadati > Pseudomonadota > Gammaproteobacteria > Pseudomonadales > Pseudomonadaceae > Pseudomonas > Pseudomonas sp. NPDC099000. Next base: position 11,581 of record NZ_JBIWAF010000047.1, on the reverse strand, counting down.
CGCTGGCCTTCGGAGTCGAAACGCGAGAACGATTTCTGCGCGGCGGCGATGGTCTCGTCGCTGATGTGCTCGATCAGCTTGTCCGCTGCTTCCCAGGCTTCTTCGGCCGTTTCGCGAACGATCACATGCAAGCGAATCCCGAACTTCACCGTGCGCCCGTTTCGCGCTGCACGCTCACGTACATCGGCGAGTTTTTCCGCGACCGCGGCCGGTGGTTCACCCCAGGTCAGGTAGACGTCAACCTGCTCGGCGGCGAGTTCATGGGCGGCTTCGGATGAGCCGCCGAAATACAGCGGCGGATAAGGTTTCTGCACGGGCGGATACAGCGCCTTGGCGTTCTGCACTTGCAGGTGTTTGCCTTCGAAATCCACCGATTCGCCTTGCAGAACGCGGCGCCAGATTTTCAGGAATTCGTCGGTGACTTCGTAGCGCTCGCTGTGATCGAGGAAGATGCCATCACCGCGGTTTTCATCCGGGTCACCGCCGGTCACCACGTTGATCAGCAAGCGGCCATTGGACAGCCGATCCAGCGTGGCGGCCATGCGCGCCGAAACCGTGGGCGAGATAATCCCGGGGCGGATCGCAACCAAGTAACGCAGGCGCTCGGTCAGCGGCACCAGCGCCGAGGCAATCACCCACGAATCTTCGCAGGAGCGCCCGGTAGGAATCAGTACACCGTGGTAGCCGAGGCTGTCAGCGGCCTGTGCCACTTGTTTCAAATAGTTGAGGGTCACCGGGCGGGCGCCCTGGGTGGTGCCCAGGTAATGGCCGTCGCCGTGGGTCGGCAGGAACCAGAAAACATCCATGAAGAAGTCCTTAAGCGATTTTCAGCAGATTTTTGGGGTGCACGCCAAACAACGGCGCAGCGCGTTCTGCAGCAAGACGAATGCGGGCCTTCAAGGGCTCACTGGTTATCTGGTAATTGGCGAAATCGGCTTCGGTGGCGTAGACGCCAATCGGCAAGGTCAGGGCCTGGAAGAAACTGAACAGCGGCCGCAACTGATGATCGAGCACCAGCGCATGCCGTTCGCTGCCACCGGTGGCGGCCAGCAACACTGGCGTGTCGATCAACGCATTGAGATCGATCAGGTCGAACAGGTGCTTGAGCAGGCCAGGATAGGAACCGCGATAAACCGGTGCGGCGACGATCAGCAGGTCGGCGTTCTCGATCGCTTGCAACTCGGCCTCGATCTCGGCGCTCAATTCCTGGCGGGACAGCGCGGCGCCCAGTGGCCGGGCGATGTCGCCCAGCTCGATCAGCTTGCTCTCGATCGGCAATTGCTCGGCCAACTCGGCCAATAGCGCTTGGGTCAGCACCAGCGTGCGAGACGGACGCCAGGTACCGCCGGAGAGGGCAACGACTTTCAATCGACGCGACATGATCAGTTCCTTTTTAAACAGTTGCTCAGCGAGCAGTGGGAAGTCACTGACTTGAGCAAGAGCTGTACCAATCCTTGCAGGCCCCGTTTTACGGGGCTTGCAGCGCATCGGTCAGTGGGCGCTGTGCGATTTCGAGGGCTGTTTGTTGAATGACTGTTGCCTGGCAAACAGTTGCGTGGGCAACAGTGCGTGAGGCGATGGAGTTGTTATAAAGGCTGCTTGTTATTCCGTAAAAGACCTTAAATTAATATTTATAGATCATTTGGAGATATGTGACGGGCTGGCTGAACGTCAGTAGCCAAATTCGATAGCCACTATCGAGAGCGTTGATTTCTGCCCGTCGAAGGGGGCGGGTAGCCTGTGTTCATTGCCCCGAACCCAGATGTCAGGACGCCACACATGAAACCTCTAATCGCCACTTTCTTGCTGCTCGCGGTCTCCGTTCTCGCCGGATGTGCCAGCCATGTTTCCCCTGAATTGCGGCCCTACACCGCTGAAGAAAGTCGGGAATTGGCGTTGGAAGCCTTGAATCGCCGTGGTTTGTCCTTTGACGAGTACCATGCGAAAAAAGCCGAATTGCTCGGCCAGCCGCAAAAGTCGTTCAGTTTCGACAAACAAGGCGAAATGAACGCCGAACGTGCTGTACAGCTTCACGGTCGTCCAAGCTGATCGAAAACTGTACCGTTCGAAGTTTTGCGTAACTGTCCATGGGTTTCTCTCGGGCCGTGCGATAGGGTCAACACCTGACTGACCCTGATTGGACTGCCGCTCATGCTCTCGCTCGATCTGCTGCTGGGCTTTGCCCTGTTTGCCCTCGTCACCTCGATTACCCCCGGCCCCAACAACACCATGTTGCTGGCATCGGGCGTGAACTTCGGCTTTCACCGCACCATTCCGCACATGTTGGGCATTACTTGCGGCTTCTTTGTGCTCGTCCTCGCGGTCGGTTTCGGCCTCGGCGCCGTGTTTCAAACCTATCCATTGCTCTATACGGTGCTGCGTTACGTCGGCGCAGCGTACTTGCTGTACCTGGCGTGGAAAATCGCCCATTCCGGTCCGGTCTCCGAGAGTGAAAAGGGCGACAGCAAACCCATCAGCTACCTGGGCGCGGCGGCGTTTCAGTGGGTCAATCCCAAGGCATGGATCATGGCCATCGGCGCCATCAGCACCTACACGCCGATGCAGGGCTACTTCACCAATGTGATCGTGATTGCTGCGGTCTTTGCCTTGATCAACCTGCCAAGCGTTGGCGTCTGGGCCGGTTGCGGCACGTTGTTACGCAATGTGTTGAAGGATCGTCGCTGGTTGCGGCTGTTCAACTGGGGCATGGCCTTGCTATTGGTGGCTTCGCTGTATCCGTTGTTGCTCGAGAGCTTTAGCTGACACATCGCTTCAACCGGTTGGCCGATGCCTGTTAAGCTCGACTTCAGGAGCGTTCCTACGCACTTTTAAATGAAGTTGTTCTTCTTTAACGGCCTCCGATCAGGTATTTCTAACGCTCTGAACGGTCGGCGCAACTCACGAGGTTGCGCTTTGAGCGTTCAGTGACGAGCCTCCTGATCCCGGAACATGCTCTGCGAGTTTTCTATGAATAAACGTCCTCTGTATTTTGACTACGCCGCCACCACGCCGGTGGATGAGCGAGTCATCAAGGTCATGGTCGAGTGTCTGGGTTTCAACGGAAACTTTGGCAACCCGGCGTCCAGCTCCCATGCCTTCGGCCAGCAGGCCAGGCAAACGGTCGAGCAGGCGCGGCGCCAGGTCGCCGAACTGGTCGGTGCCCAGGCGGACCAGATCGTCTGGACTTCCGGCGCCACCGAATCGAACAACCTTGCCCTCAAAGGCGTGGCCCAAGCTCGCGGCGTGGCCGGCGGCCACATCATTACCAGCCAGATCGAACACAAGGCCATCCTCGACACGGCGAACCAGTTGCAGGACGCCGGCGTTGCCGTGACGTATCTGGTGCCTGACGCCGAGGGCCTGATTACCCCGCAAGCGGTCAGCGAAGCGATGCGCGAGGACACCTTCCTGGTGTCGCTGATGCTGGTCAACAACGAGCTGGGCACGGTCAATGACATCGCGGCCATCGGCCAGGTGGTGCGTGATCGTGACGCGTTGTTCCATGTCGACGCGGCCCAGGGTGCGGGCAAAGTGGTGATCGATCTTGCCCGCTTGCCGGTGGACCTGATGTCATTTTCGGCGCACAAGATTTACGGCCCCAAAGGCATCGGCGCCCTGTACGTTGGGCCGCGCGCGCAGCAGCGTTTGCAGGCGCAGATTCACGGTGGCGGTCACGAGGGCGGTTTGCGTTCCGGCACCCTGGCGACTCACCAGATCGCCGCGATGGGCGTGGCCTTCGCCTTGGCCGCCGCCGCGTTCGATGATGAAAAAGCCACTATCGTGCGGCTACGGGAACGCTTGCTCGAGCAACTGCTGAGCATCCCCGGTGTTCGGCTCAATGGCAGTTCGACCCAGCGCATTCCCCATACCCTGAGCCTGGCCTTCAACGAAGGCGAGTTCAATTCCGCGGCGTTGAGCCATTCGATCGCGTTTTCCGCGACCTCGGCCTGTAACTCCGCCAGCAATGTGCCGTCCCATGTGCTGCTGGCCTTGGGGCACGACGCCCGCTCGGCGAGCCGCACCATCCGATTGAGCCTCGGCCGGTTCACCACTGAACAGGACGTCGACCAAGCGGCACAACTGATTAAAGCAGCCTGCGCCAGTGCTCCGGCATTCTGGCAGTAAGGCCCGAAAGTGCCGGCGTTGATCGGCACTCAACAATAATGATGAAGTGATTAGCAGGAGACATGATGAGTACGCAGCCTTCGATCAATGGATCGGTGCCCCAACGTCTGGCGCAAACCCGCGAGCTGATGAGCCGGGAGGGCATTCATGCCCTGCTGGTGCCGTCGGCCGATCCGCACTTGTCGGAATACCTGCCGGGTTACTGGCAAGGGCGGCAGTGGTTGTCGGGCTTTCATGGTTCGGTCGGCACGCTGATCGTGACCCCGGACTTTGCCGGCGTCTGGGCCGACAGCCGTTACTGGGAACAAGCGAGCAAGGAACTCAACGGCAGTGGCATCGAGCTGGTCAAGCTGCAACCGGGCCAGCCTGGTCCGCTGGACTGGCTGGCCGAGCAAACCCCTGAAGGCGGCGTCGTCGCGGTGGATGGCGCGGTGATGGCCGTGGCGTCGGCGCGGACGCTGGGCGGCAAACTCGAAGAACGTGGCGCACGTCTGCGCACCGACATCGACCTGTTGAGCGAAGTCTGGAGCGATCGTCCGACGCTGCCAAATGAGCCGATCTATCAGCACTTGCCGCCACAGGCGACGGTCAGCCGGGGTGAAAAGCTCGCGAAGTTGCGTGAAGTATTAAAAGATCGTGGCGCTGATTGGCACTTCATTGCCACCCTCGATGACATCGCCTGGCTGTTCAACCTGCGTGGCGGCGATGTGTCGTTCAACCCGGTATTCGTATCCTTCGCCCTGATCAGCCAGGAGCAGGCCACCCTGTTCGTGGCTCTGAGCAAGGTCGATGCCGAGCTGCGTGCGGTCCTCGAAAAAGACGGCGTAACCCTGCGCGATTACAGCGAAGTGGCCGCCGCCTTGAGCGCTGTGCCAAACGGCGCGAGCCTGCAAGTCGATCCGGCGCGCGTGACGGCGGGTTTGCTGGATAACCTGAACAGCGGCGTGAAACTGGTCGAAGGTCTGAACCCGACCACGTTGGCCAAATCACAGAAGAGCCTGGCCGATGCCGAGCACATTCGTCAGGCCATGGAGCAGGACGGCGCGGCGCTGTGCGAATTCTTCACCTGGCTGGATTCGGCGTTGGGTCGTGAACGCATCACCGAACTGACCATCGACGAACACCTGACGGCCGCGCGTACCCGACGTCCGGGTTATGTGTCGCTGAGCTTCAACACCATTGCCGCGTTCAACGCCAATGGCGCGATGCCGCATTACCACGCCACCGAAGAAGAGCACGCGGTGATCGAAGGTGACGGCCTGTTGCTGATCGACTCCGGCGGTCAATACCTGGGCGGTACCACCGACATCACGCGGATGGTGCCGGTCGGTACGCCGACCGACGAGCAGAAACGTGATTGCACGCGAGTGCTCAAAGGCGTCATCGCGCTGTCCCGTGCGCAATTCCCTCGTGGCATCCTCTCGCCGTTGCTCGACTCGATTGCCCGCGCGCCGATCTGGGCTGAAAACGTTGATTACGGACACGGCACCGGTCATGGCGTCGGCTACTTCCTCAACGTTCACGAAGGCCCGCAGGTCATCGCCTATCAGGCCGCCGCTGCCCCGCAAACCGCGATGCAAGCGGGCATGATCACTTCGATCGAACCGGGTACTTATCGTCCGGGCCGTTGGGGCGTGCGCATCGAGAACCTGGTGTTGAATCGCGAAGCGGGCAAGAGTGAATTCGGCGAGTTCCTGAAATTCGAAACCCTGACCCTGTGCCCGATCGACACCCGTTGCCTCGAACCGTCGCTGCTGACCCTGGACGAGAAGCAATGGTTTAACGCCTATCACGCCGAGGTGCGCGATCGCTTGAGCCCGTTGCTGGATGGCGCGGCACTTGAGTGGTTGAACACCCGCACCGCGGCTATTTGACCGGTTGGAGCTCAGGCGCTGTTTCGAGCACCTGACTCATGTAGTCGACAAAGGCTTTGACCCTGGCGGATTGGCGACGATTCGCCGGGGACACGGCATGAATCGGCAGCGGCTGCGCGGTGTAGTCCTGCAAAATCGCGGTCACTCGCCCGGCGTTCAGATCCTCGCTGAACAACCACACCGGCGACAACGCAATCCCCAGTCCTCCCAGCACCAGCTCGCGGATCGCCTCGGAGTTGTTGCTTTGTGCATTGCCCTTGATTCGCACTTCGTGACGTTGGGCTCCGCTCTTGTAAACCCATAGGTTCTGACTGTTCAGCAGGTTGAATCGCAGGCAATTGTGTCCGCGCAGTTCTTCGGGTGTTTGTGGCTGGCCGTTTTGCTTGAGGTAGTCCGGCGCTGCGACGGTCACCCGGTGGGTGGTGCCGATGCGGCGGGCGATGAGGCCGCTGTCGGTCAATTCGCCAATTCTGAACGTGACGTCCAGGCCTTCGCTGACCAGGTCCTGATTCTGGTCACTGAGCTGCAAGTCTATCTGCACCTGGGGGTGTTGTTTCAGAAACTCAGGAAGCAGCGGAGCAATCTGCAAACGCCCGAAACTGACGGAGGAACCAATCTTCAGGTTGCCGGCAACGGTTTCGTGTCCTGATTGAAAACTGTGTTCAGCCGCGTCCACGGCCGCGAGGATTTGTCGGCACTCGCTGTAGTACCGCTGACCTTCGTCAGTCAGCGAGAGTTGGCGCGTGCTGCGGGAAATCAGCTTCCCGCCCAGTTCAGTTTCCAGCGCCCTCAACACTTTGCTGATGGTCGGCTGGCTGGTCTGCATCTCCCGGGCCACGGCAGAAAAACTGCCACGTTCGACGACCCGGACGAAGATGGCCATTGCATTGAGTTTGTCCACGGGGTTTCTCATTGATGCCAAATGGGCATGGTCACTATAACTATATGGCGTCTTATCGGCATGAGTGAGCGGGAGGAAGATCGGTCCTACAGCCACCTCTGACGAGAATTTGCGAAATGACTGACTCACTTGAAATGCGTGCTCTGATTGTTGATGTGGCCAACGGGCCCTTACGCTTGGTTTCCATCCAGCGACCTGTGCCAGGGCCGGGGCAGGTGTTGGTCAGGATCAAGGCCAGTGGAGTGAATCCCTTGGATGGAAAAATTCGTTCTGGTCAGGCTGCTCATGCGCGTCAGCCATTGCCGGCGGTGCTGGGCATGGATCTGGCAGGGACGATTGAGGCGCAGGGAGAGGGCGTCAGCAGATGGCTGGCGGGTGATGAGGTCTACGCGATGGCGACCGGAATCGGCGGTGTGCAAGGTTCTCTTGCGCAGTTCGCCGTGGTCGATGCGCGTCTGCTGGCGCACAAGCCGGTCAATCTGAGTATGCGTGAGGCCGCAGGGTTGCCCTTGGTACTCATCACGGCGTGGGAGGGATTGGTGGACCGGGCTCGGGTGCGTGCAGGTCACAAAGTGCTGATTCACGGCGGTGCCGGTGGTGTCGGGCACGTGGCTGCACAAATAGCCCGGGCTTTCGGTGCTGAGGTGTTCGCCACTGGCTCGGCAGGGCAACAGGCGATCATCGAAAGTTTCGGTGCGACGTTTATCGATTACCGCAAGTCTTCGGTCGAGGAGTATGTGGTGGCGCACACGGCGGGGGAAGGTTTCGATATTGTCTATGACACGGTGGGCGGTGAAACGCTGGACGCTTCCTTCAAGGCCGCTCGGGTTTACGAGGGGCATGTGGTGAGCTGCCTCGGATGGGGGCAGCACAGTCTGGCGCCATTGTCGTTTCGGGCCGCGACCTACTCCGGAGTGTTTACCTTGTTGCCTTTATTGACTGGCAAGGGGCGCGAGCATCACGGGCAGATCCTTCGGGAAGCCGCGCAGTTGATTGAGGCCGGCAAGTTGAAGCCGTTGCTCGACCCGCGGCAGTTCACACTGCAAACCGCCGAGGCCGCCCATGAGCTGCTCGCTGCTGGAGCGGCTCAAGGTCGTTTGGTCATCGAGATTTAACGCAGGGCCTCAAGGACGAAGTCCAGCCGATCCTGACCGAAGAACATCTGATCGCCGATAAACATGCTCGGTGCGCCGAACACACCGCGTTGGACCGCTTGCTCGGTGTTGTCCTTGAGAGCGGCTTTGACTTCCTCATCGGCGGTGAGGGCCAGTACTTCGTTCGGATCGAAACCGTTTTGCGTCAGCACGGCGGCAACGGTCGCCGGGTCATCGAGGCTGCGACCCTCGACCCAGAGTGCGTGGAACAGGCAATCGATAAACGCGTGGAAGCGTCCGGGATGACGCAATTGCATGCCGGTGACGGCGCGCATCAGCATCAGGGTATTGATAGGGAAGTGGGGGTTGAACGTCAGTGGCACGCCGTATCGTTTGGCGTAGCGGTCCAGGTCCTGAAACATGTAGCGACCTTTGGCCGGGATGGTTGCCGGTGAAGCGTTGCCGGTGGCTTTGAAGACCCCACCCAGTAGCATCGGTTTGTAGACCAGTTGGCTGTCGGTCTGCTCACAGATCTTCGGCAATTGGGTATATGCCAGGTAGGTGGCGGGGCTGCCAAGATCGAAAAAGAACTCCACGGTTTTGCTCATGGTCGGTGCGCTCTGCTTATTGTTGTTGGGGAGGAGGGCTTACCAGCGTTCGTTCCAGGGGCGTAGATCCAGCTCGAAAGTCCAGGCGTCCCTGGGCTGGCTGTGCAAGTACCAATAGTTCTCGGCGATGTGCTCGGGATTAAGGATGCCGTCCTCGTCCTTGGTCGCGTACTTTTCCGGAAAACTGTTGCGAATGAAGTCAGTATCGATGGCGCCGTCGACGACGACATGGGCAACGTGAATATTCATCGGCCCCAGTTCGCGGGCCATGCTTTGAGCCAGTGCACGAATTCCGTGCTTGGCGCCGGCGAAGGCTGCAAATCCTGCCGCACCGCGCAGACCAGCGGTAGCGCCGGTGAACAGGATCGTGCCGCGTTGGCGCTTGGCCATCCGCTTGGCCACTTCACGGGCATTGAGAAAACCCGAGAAACAGGCCATTTCCCAAATCTTGAAATACTTGCGGGCAGTTTCTTCGAGAATGCTGCACGGCACATTGGCGCCGATGTTGAAAACAAACGCTTCGATGGGGCCGATTTCGGTCTCAATCTGCTCGACCAGCGCAATCACATCCTCTTCCTTGCGTGCATCACAGGCAAATCCGTGGGCGTCACCTCCATTGGCCTTGATTGCATCAACCAAGGGCTGGAGTTTGTCCGCGCTGCGACGAGTAACGCAGGCAACGAAACCTTCCTGCGCAAAACGCTTGGCAATGGCGCCGCCGGTGGCATCACCTGCGCCGACAACCAGTACGACCTTCTTGTTATTCATGGGTAGATCCCTTTGCTAAACGATCGTTAACTGAACGAACGTTATGCTAGGATCCGGCATGCGTCAAGACGGTCAATCTGAGGGCAAGGCAATGCGTTACTCGGCCAATCACAAGCTGGAAACAAGAGAGAAACTGCTGACAAGCAGTGCGGTGTCGGCCAAAAGGTCCGGTTTTTCCACGGTAGGTGTCGACGGGCTGATGAAGGCGATCGGCTTGAGTGGTGCTGCTTTCTACAGTCACTTTTCGTCGAAGGACGAACTGTTCGCCTCGATCGTCGAGCGCGAGTTGTGCCAAAGCCTGGAGCGATTGGGTGCCGATCAGGATCGCGACAGGCTCGAACGTTGCCTGAAACACTATCTGAGCATGTCCCATGTCGAGCATCCGGAGTCCGGTTGTGCATTACCGGTATTGGGAGCCGAAATTGCCCGTTCAGATATCGCTATTCGCCAGCAGGCGGAAATCTGGATTTGCCGGTTGCAGGAGAGTTGGGCGAGGATTCTGGACAGCGACAGCCTGGCCTGGGCAATTCTGTCGCAATGCATCGGCGCGTTGGTCGTGGCGCGAATGCTGGCCACTCCCGACATCCAGCGCACCGTACTGAAGTCCAGTTACGATGAGATTGGCCGCCAGATTGCCGGGCGACACCAACCTATTTGCAGATGACAATCATGCTTCGGCTGGTATAGCCGGCAGGGTTGAGACCAAAGGGATAATCACCTGGCTCTTCCACTGCATCCCCCGACTTGGCGATGACCTTGTAACCCTTGGGCGCGCACGAGTTGGCGGCGCTGGTGTAGCACTTGTCCCAGGAAGACGAAAGCCCTGAACAGTTGATATGCAGCCCTTTCTTGCCATGTTTGACTTGTGTTTTCGATGTCGCCGCGCAGCCCGCAATTGCGAGTACGGCGATCAGTAGCAAAACTCGTTTCATTACTGTCCTTATAGCGTTCCCGGATCTCGTGCCCGGGTGTGGCTGCATTCGCTTTCGATGGAAGCGTTCTGATATCCCTATCCTGAAAAATCCATGGCTGACACTGGGTTACGGGCCTAAACATGGCCTAATTGAGCGGCAAATACCAGACCTGCGTCAAATCCTGTATCAATCTGCCGCGACCGCAGGCTTGGCAGTGCTCCCCATGGTCATGGTCGCCCCGACGGAAGCCAGAATGATGCACATGATCGCCATCCACTGTGACAGCGTGAGGTACTCATGGAGAAACAGCAGGCCAGACAGCGCGCCAATAGCAGGTTCAATGCTCATCAATGTGCCGAACGTGCGGGCCGGCATTCGGGTGAGCGCGACCATCTCCAGTGTGTAGGGCAGGGCGGTGGACAGAAGAGCGACACCGATGGCCATGGGGATCAGTGACGGAGTCAGCAGGGCGGCACCGGCATGGACGATGCCGATAGGGGCGACGAACAGTGCGGCAATCATCACTCCCAGTGCTGCGGTCTGTACGCCATTGTCGGCACCGGCCTTCTGGCCGAACAGGATGTAAAGCGCCCAGCACACACCCGCACCCAAGGCGTACCCGGCACCTGCAAGGTCGATTCCGGCAGTCGTCGCTCCTGTCGGTATTAATAGCAGCAAGCCGGCGGCGGCCAGGGCTATCCACAAAAAGTCGATCGCGCGACGTGAGGCATAGATAGCCACCGCCAGCGGCCCGGTGAACTCCAGGGCAACGGCAATCCCCAGGGGGACGGTGCGCAAAGACATATAGAAGAGGAAGTTCATGCCGCCCAGCGCCATCCCGTAGACGATGACGGTACGCAGGGACTTTGCGGTGAGCTTCGCTCGCCATGGGCGCAACAGGATCAGCATGATCACGCTGGCGAAGAGCAGCCGCAGGGTGGTGGTCCCCTGGGCGCCAATGATCGGGAACATGCTTTTGGCCAATGAGGCTCCGGACTGGATCGACGCCATGGCTATTAATAGCAGGCCCACCGAGAACAGGGTCGAGGCGAGGCTGCGGGGATGGTCATTCATAACGTGGCATCGTCCGAAGTGAGAAGCGAGGGTGTTGTTCTGTGTGTTGGGCAATATACTGCGCATTCGCGAAGGTTGCGTCTATATATAAGCAATGATTTTGGACAGCCTGATAGAAAAGCCAAATCAGGGGTTGACGGCAGATTCTGGAAGTCTATAATTCGCCCCACTTCCGGCGCAGTCGAAACGGAAAACTCCTTGGTAAACAAAGAGTTACGCAGTT
>NZ_JBIWAF010000046.1:0-30254 GCF_044759925.1 Pseudomonas sp. NPDC099000 | reverse complement strand
AGCTGAGGCTGAACGGAATGAGCCCTGTGGAATACAGGACTCAATCCGTTCAGGCCTAGAACCACAATCGTCCAACTTTTGGGGTGCACACCACTCTGCGTGGGAATGCCTCAACGGACGCTCCGCGTTCGGCTGTTGATGGGACGCGGAGCGTCCCGGGCTGCACTCCCACGCAGAGCGTGGGAACGATCAGGCGCTTCAGCCGATACTGATCGCCGGCAGCTTCGGCAATGTCACCGTCTGCTGCTTACGCGGCGCAAGAATCTCGGCCTCGCCATCCACCACCAATTCATCGCGCTGGTTAAACACTCGAGTGGCGATCCGCACACGAAACTTCGGCAGTTTCTCGAGGATTTCCAGGCGCACGGTCAGGGTGTCGCCAATCTTCACCGGCTTCTGAAAGCTCATCTGCTGACCGATATAAATAGTCCCCGGCCCAGGCAACTCGCACGCCACGGCCGCGCTGATCAGCGCACCGCTGAACATGCCGTGGGCGATGCGCTCCTTGAACATGGTGCCCGCGGCGAATTCGGCGTCCAGGTGCACCGGGTTGTGATCACCCGACATCGCGGCGAACAACTGAATGTCGCGCTCTTCGACCGTCTTGCTGTAGCTGGCGGTCTGGCCGACTTCGAGGGCTTCGTAAGGGGTGTTGGTAACCTGGGTCATCTGTTTCAATTCCTGTGACGAATAAAAAAATCCACAAAAAAACTATTCCGATCTGGGTGGCCGGCGGTGGCTCAGCGCCTGGGCGATCCAGTTCAACACGTCATTGATCACTTCATCGCGGTTGCTCTCGTTGAACAGTTCATGCCGTGCCTGCGGGTAAATAGTCAGTTGCAGGTTCTGGCTGCCGGCCGCGCGTAGCGCATGGGCCAGATCGTTCAGACGTTTGCCTTCGCTCACCGGATCACATTCACCGCCAATCACCAACAGCGGCAGGCCCGGATCAATCTGAGCGAGATTGGACGCTTTGCTGATTTGCTGCAACCCACCGAGCAAATCGATCCACAGCTGATTGGTGCAACGAAAGCCGCAGAGCGGATCGTTGGCGTACAGATCGACTTCCGTCGGATCGCGACTGAGCCAGTCGAAACGCGTGCGCACCGGTTTGAATTTTTTGTTGAACGAGCCAAACGACAACCACTCGATCAGCGCGCTGCGGCCCTTGGGACCCTGGCGCGCTTTTTCGACACGCGCAATCTGACGTGCCGCGCGATAGAGCGCGATGGGCTGGAAGTTCGAACCGCTTAGCACTGCGCCGTGCAGGCTGGCGCTGTGATGCAGCAGGTAGGCCTGGGCGATGTAGCTGCCCATGCTGTGGCCGAGCAGCACAATCGGCACGCCGGGATGTTGCTGGCCGATGTGTTGGTTGAGGCTCGCCAGGTCGCCGACCACTTTGCACCAGCCATCGTCGTCGGCGAAATGGCCGAGTGTCCCGTTTTCGGCAGTTTTGCCATGTCCACGCAGGTCCGGCGCGTAGACGCCGTAACCTTGCGCGCAGAGTTTTTCCGCCAGGCGGGCGTAGCGACCACTGTGTTCCGCCATGCCATGGGCCAGCAGGATCACCGCTTTCAAAGGCGGATCGGGCAGCCACTGGTTGACGTAGAGGCGGCTGCGGTCACTCGCGGTCAGCCAGAAAGTGTCGTGGATCATGGCGATTCCTTTGCATGGATGGGGCACAGGCACGATGCATTGTATAGCGCATCCTTTCGCTCCCGTCTGATCAGGCCACGCCGCTGCAGCAAGATTCACACGGTCAATGACGCCCGTTGGCATATTTGCCTGTTTCGCTATAGCTGCTAGTGTCCGTGAAGCCCCGCCTTTCGCTCTTTGTTTTGAAGAAGACAGAAAAGCGGCCCGGATAGGCTCAGGTAAAGAGGACAAGAACAATGCAACCTGATTTCTGGAATGACAAACGCCCGGCCGGCGTGCCCCTGGATATTGACCTTGGGGCCTACAAGTCGGTGCTTGAGGTGTTCGAGCGTTCCTGCAAGAAATTCGCTGATCGCCCTGCCTTCAGTAACATGGGCGTGACCCTGACCTACGCCGAACTGGAACGCTACAGCCTGGCGTTCGCCGGTTACCTGCAAGCCCACACCGACCTGGTGCCGGGGGATCGCATTGCGGTGCAGATGCCCAACGTCCTGCATTACCCGATTGCCGTGTTTGGTGCCTTGCGCGCCGGACTGATTGTGGTCAACACCAACCCGCTGTACACCGCGCGGGAGATGCGTCATCAGTTCAAGGACTCCGGTGCCCGGGCGCTGGTGTACCTGAACGTGTTCGGGCAGAAGGTCCAGGAAGTGCTGCCCGACACCGACATCCAGTACCTGATCGAAGCGAAGATGGGCGACCTGATGCCTGCCGCCAAGGGTTGGCTGGTCAATACCATGGTCAGTAAGGTCAAGAAGATGGTCCCGGCCTATTCTTTGCCCCAGGCCATTTCCTTCAAGAGCGCGCTGCGTCTGGGCCGGGGGCTGGGCATCAAGCCGCTGAAAGTCAGCCTCGACGACATCGCGGTGCTGCAATACACCGGCGGCACCACCGGCCTGGCCAAGGGCGCGATGCTGACCCACGGCAACCTGGTGGCGAACATGCAGCAGGCGCGGGCCTGCCTCGGGCAGTTCGGCAGCGACGGTCAGCCGCTGCTGCGTGAAGGTCAGGAAGTGATGATCGCGCCGCTGCCGCTGTACCACATCTATGCGTTCACGGCGAACTGCATGTGCATGATGGTGACCGGCAACCACAACGTGCTGATTACCAATCCTCGCGACATCGGCGGCTTCATCAAGGAGCTGAAGAACTGGCGGTTCTCGGCGCTGCTGGGGCTCAATACGCTGTTCGTTGCGCTGATGGATCACCCGGATTTCAAGACCCTGGATTTCTCCAGCCTCAAACTCACCAACTCCGGCGGCACCGCGCTGGTAAAGGCCACCGCCGAGCGCTGGGAACAGCTCACCGGTTGCCGCATCACCGAGGGTTACGGCCTGACCGAAACCTCACCGGTGGCCTGCACCAACCCCTACGGCGACAAATCGCGGATTGGCACGGTCGGCCTGCCGGTGCCGGGCACTACGCTGAAAGTGATCAACGATGAAGGCGTCGAGCAGCCGCTGGGCGAGCGTGGCGAACTGTGCATCAAAGGCCCGCAGATCATGAAGGGCTACTGGCAGAAACCGGAGGCCACCGCCGAGGTGCTGGATGCCGAGGGCTGGTTCAAGTCCGGCGACATCGCGGTGATCGACCCGGACGGTTTTGTGCGCATCGTCGATCGCAAGAAAGACATGATCATCGTCTCGGGTTTCAACGTGTACCCGAATGAGATCGAAGACGTGGTCATGGCTCACCCGAAAGTCGCCAACTGCGCGGTGATCGGTGTGCCGGACGAGCGTTCGGGGGAGGCGGTGAAGCTGTTTGTGGTGGCCCGTGAGTCGGGGGTCAGCCTTGAAGAGCTGAAGGCGTACTGCAAGGAAAACTTCACGGCGTACAAAGTGCCCAAGCACATTGTGTTGCGTGAGTCGTTGCCGATGACGCCGGTGGGCAAGATCCTGCGGCGGGAGTTGCGGGATATCGCCTGATCGGTGAATGGCCGCGCTTCGCGCGGTTCGCGGGCAAGCCACGCTCCTACAGGTTTTGTGTTGTTCACCGATACTGTGAACACCACCGAACCCGTAGGAGCGAGGCTTGCCCGCGAAGCTTTTAAAGATCTGAAGCCCCGGTTTCAGAGGCTTTTGAGGGTTGTATAGAATTTTTGCTCTAAAATGACTGCTAGCAATTCTTGAGTCACAATCGTGACCATAGAGGCCGCTTTTGGCTCTAGTCGACCCTTGGCAAAGCTGCTACTCTCGGCGCGCTTTGTGACGTCTCGGGCTTATAAAAGCGCAAGATTCACCGACAAACACACACCAATAATAATCGCATCAAATGCGGTGCTGAATTCGCGTTGCTGAGGAGTGGGCTTCCATGAACGAAGACTTTTGGAAGGATAAGTACCCTGCCGGGATTGCTGCCGAGATCAATCCAGACGAGTATCCGAATATTCAGGCAGTGTTGAAACGTTCCTGCCAGCGCTTCGCCGACAAACCGGCATTCAGCAACCTGGGCAAGACAATCACCTACGGTGAACTGTACGAATTGTCCGGTGCCTTTGCCGCTTACCTGCAACAGCATACCGACTTGCAGCCGGGCGATCGAATCGCCGTGCAACTGCCCAACGTGTTGCAGTACCCGGTCGCCGTGTTCGGTGCCATACGCGCCGGGCTGATCGTGGTCAACACCAACCCGCTGTACACCGCGCGGGAAATGGAACATCAATTCAACGATTCCGGTGCCAAAGCCCTGGTCTGCCTGGCTAACATGGCCCATCTGGCCGAAATCGTCGTGCCGAAAACCGGCGTCAAGCACGTGATCGTCACCGAAGTGGCCGACCTGCTGCCACCGCTCAAGCGCCTGCTGGTCAACAGCGTCATCAAGTACGTGAAGAAGATGGTCCCGGCGTATCACTTGCCCAAGGCGATCAAGTTCAACGACGTGCTGAGCAAGGGCCACGGCCAGCCAGTGGCTGAAGCCAACCCGGCCAACAGCGACGTTGCCGTCCTGCAATACACCGGCGGGACCACCGGCGTGGCCAAGGGCGCGATGCTGACCCATCGCAACCTTGTCGCGAACATGCTGCAGTGCAAGGCGCTGATGGGTTCCAACCTCAACGAAGGCTGCGAGATCCTGATCACGCCGCTGCCGCTGTACCACATCTATGCATTCACCTTTCATTGCATGGCGATGATGCTGATCGGCAACCACAACATCCTGATCAGCAACCCGCGCGATTTGACGGCGATGGTCAAGGAACTGTCGAAGTGGAAGTTCAGCGGGTTCGTCGGCCTCAACACCCTGTTCGTGGCGCTGTGCAACAACGAAGCGTTCCGCAAGCTGGACTTCTCGGCGCTGAAAGTCACCTTGTCCGGCGGCATGGCCCTGCAACTGGCAGCGGCCGAGCGCTGGAAAGCGGTCACCGGTTGCGCCATCTGCGAAGGTTACGGCATGACCGAAACCAGCCCGGTGGCCACCGTGAACCCGATTCAGCACATTCAGATCGGCACCATCGGTATTCCGGTTCCGTCCACCGTGTGCAAAATCATCGACGATGCCGGCGTTGAACAGCCGCTGGGCGAAATCGGCGAACTGTGTGTGAAAGGTCCGCAGGTGATGAAGGGCTACTGGCAGCGTCAGGACGCCACCGATGAAATGCTCGACAGCGAAGGCTGGTTGAAGACCGGTGACATCGCATTGATCCAGCCGGACGGCTACATGCGCATCGTCGATCGCAAGAAAGACATGATCCTGGTCTCCGGTTTCAACGTGTACCCGAACGAACTGGAAGATGTGCTGGCGACCCTGCCGGGCGTGCTGCAATGTGCGGCCATCGGTGTACCGGACGAGAAGTCGGGCGAAGCGATCAAGATCTTCATCGTCGCCAAACCGGGTGTGACGTTGACCAAGGAGCAGGTGATGGAGCACATGCGTGCGAACGTGACCGGCTACAAGGTTCCGCGCTCCGTGGAGTTTCGCGATGCCCTGCCGACCACCAACGTCGGCAAGATCCTGCGCCGCGAATTGCGCGACGAAGAGCTGAAAAAGCTGAACGCCAAGAAAGTCGGCGCGTAACAAACAAAAAGCCCCGCAGATGCGGGGCTTTTTGTTGGCATTGAGTTGGTTGTCTGACTGATCGTTCCCACGCTCTGCGTGGTAACGCATCCCGGGACGCTCTGCGTCCCAGCATCGGACGCGGAGCGTCCGTGGCGGCATTCCCACGCGGAGCGTGGGAACGATCTACTTAGAGGCGGAACGGCGCGAAATTGACGTTGGTGCCCGCCGGGCGCATGTCTTGCAGGTACGAATCCTTGTCCGCGCTCAGTTCCAGGCTCAAAGCGGCTTTGCGCTTGCCTTCGTTGCGCACCACCAGGCCTTCAAGCTTCTCGCGCAGGAACACCGTCGGCACTTTCAGGTGCAGCAGTTCGTCGGTTTCCGGGGTGTGCATCAGCAGGTGAACCCATTCGTACTGACCAATGGCCAGGCGCGCCACCGGGATATCGAACCACCAGATGTTGCGGTTGCGGTTCAGTTCGGTGAAATGGCAGTTGTTGACGCCAAGCACAGCACCGCCGAGTTCCTGGTTTCTGCGGGCAATGGCCTGCTTTTTATCGAGTTTCATAACATTCCTACGGGATTGGATCTTCAGCGCCATGGCCTGAATACGTTGCGCATTCTCGGGGGTTGGTCGGCAAACATAAAGCCCAACCTGCGCTGAACGATGAAATGTGTGGCTGAAAATAAATGAAACTCCGTGCAAACGCCTCCGGTCAATCTTTGTGTAACGACTTTTTCCGTTGAATTGTTCACAGGAGAAACACCATGAGCAGCACTGGCGATAAAGTAAAAGGCATGGCCAACGAAGCCGTCGGCAACGTCAAGCAAGGTGTCGGCAAGGCAACTGACAACACCAAGCTGCAAACTGAAGGCAAGGTCCAGGAAAGGAAAGGCGAGGCCCAGCAAGCGGTCGGCAAAGCCAAGGACGCGATCAAGAAAGGCGTCGACAAGGCGTGATCCGGCCTTTGATGAGCAACAGGAACGGCCATCCACGGATGGCCGTTTTTGTGTCAGCCTGAACTTGCGCACGGAAATTGTTTCAAAGTCGCCAAGTAGGCTACTTTGATGTAGAAAACGGCCCCTGAGTCGCCTCGACTTCAACCCATTTTTGCGGCGAAAGGAGACGCTAATGTTTTTCCCACACATGAAAGGCCTGCGCCTGCACCGTGTCATGGTGCGCACGGTTACCGAGTTCGTCGACGACGAGATGTCGACTTATGCCTCGGCATTGGCCTATCAAATGCTGTTTTCGCTGTTTCCCTTCATTCTTTTTCTCATCGCGCTGATCGGTTTCCTGCACCTGCCGGACTTCTTCTCCTGGCTGCGCCTGCAATCGGAACTGGTCCTGCCGCCCCAGGCGCTGGAACAAGTTAACCCGGTGATCGACCAACTCCAGCAGTCCAAGGGTGGCTTGCTGTCGATTGGTATCGTGATTGCCCTGTGGACCGCGTCAGCCGGCGTGCGGCTGATGATGAGCGCGATGAATGCCGCCTACGATGTGGTTGAAGGCCGGCCCGCGTGGAAGCGTTTTCCGCTGTCGATCATCTACACAGTCGGCATCGCCGGCATGTTGTTGATTGCCGCCGCGCTGATGGTGCTCGGGCCGCAATTAATGGGCTGGATTGCCGCGCAAGTCGGCATGGAAGACTTCATCGTGACTCTGTGGACCATCGTGCGCTGGCCAGTGGTGGTGATTTTGCTGATGGTGGCCGTGGCGCTGATTTATTACGTCATGCCCGACGTCAAACAGGAGTTTCGTTTTATCACCCCGGGCTCGGTACTGGCGGTGGTGGTGTGGATCCTCGCCTCCGTGGGCTTCGGCCTGTACGTCAAGGAGTTCGCCAACTACAACGCCATGTATGGCAGTATCGGCGCAATCATCGTGCTGTTGCTGTACTTCTATATTTCCGCCGCGGTGCTGTTGCTCGGCGCGGAGATGAATGCGGTGATCGAACACATGTCGACCGAGGGCAAGGACCCTGGCGAAAAAGTCCCCGGTGAACTCGACCACGAACCCAAACAGCACGTTTCGGGACTGGGGCGGGATCACTCGATCAAGTCCACCACTGACGAAGTCACCAAATGATCCGTGAAATCCTGAAAATGGGCGACGAGCGTCTGCTGCGCATTGCCCCGCCGCTCCCTGCTGAAATGTTCGACAGCCCTGAGCTGTGGCAACTGATCGACGACATGTTCCAGACCATGGAAAGCGTCGGCGGCGTCGGCCTGGCTGCGCCGCAGATCGGTGTCGATCTGCAACTGGTGATCTTTGGTTTCGAACACAGCGAACGCTACCCGGACGCTGAAGCGGTGCCGCAGACCATTCTGATCAATCCGCTGATCACGCCGTTGAGCCCGGTAATGGAAGAGGGCTTTGAAGGTTGCCTGTCCGTGCCCGGCCTGCGCGGCGCGGTGGATCGTTATCAGCAGATTCGCTATGAAGGGTTCGATCCCAAGGGCCAGCCGATTGTGCGGATTGCCGAGGGATTCCATGCGCGGGTGGTGCAACATGAGTGCGATCACTTGATCGGCCGGTTATACCCGTCGCGGATTACCGACTTCAGCAAATTCGGGTTCACCGAAGTGATGTTCCCGGATCTCGACCCTAACGCCGACGACTAAGCTTTGGACACCGCAAGACCTTGTGGGAGCGGGCTTGCCCGCGATAGCAATCTGTCAGACAACATCCATGTTGAATGTACAGGCCTCATCGCGGGCAAGCCCGCTCCCACATTTGATCTTCAAAAGGCTGGCGTGAGTTAACTGGCTGGATCCAGGCCCATGGCGATCATCGGTTTGCTGCGCGCGTAACGGCTCAGGCGTTCGGTCATTGCGTAGGGCATGTGCGGATCGAAGGTAAACCCTTGGCGTTCATAAAAGCTCCGCAAGTCGGGATGGCAGAACAGCCAGACCGGTTGTTCGAGCCCGCTCACCGCTGCGGCCATCAAGGCCGCCGCGATCCCTTGTTCCCGACACGCCGGATCGACGAACAGCCCCGTCAACCAATGCCCGCCCGACACTGGCCGCAAACACAGTGCGCCAATGATCTCCTCGCGTCTGGCGACCCACAGCTGAGCATCGCGCACCGCTTTCATCGACGATTGGTGGGCGCGATAAAACTTGTTCATCAACGGCCATAATGGCTCGGCGAGCAGGGTGTACTGTGTGTCGGGCATGGGTTTGATCTGTCGGTTCGCAAAGTGGGCGATTATAAAAGAACGCGCGGCCGGCGATAGGTGTATACCTGATCTCACATCCCGTATGAGTGGAGTACGTATCATGGCCAAAGGCATGGATTCAAAAAAAGCGGCAAAGAAGAAACCGGCGAAAACCGCCGATGAAAAGCGCGCAGACAAGAAGGCCAAGAAGGTGGATGTGTTCGGTCATTGATCCCGCTTTAATCGATCGTTCCCACGCTCTGCGTGGGAACGCCGGACGCTCCGCGTCCAGTGACGCGGAGCGTCACGGGCTGCATTCCCACGCAGAGCGTGGGAACGATCACCAAATAATCTGCAAGATTTCCCTGCGCCATTGCACAGAGGGGGACTGGTCCCCGATCTGAGCAACGCCATGCCCCATTACTTCGATGCCGCCCACCGAGAAGAAATCGAAACCCTGCGCCAACGCCTCACCGCTCGTACCGAATGGCCGACCTGGCTGTTGCTGGTCGGCGTGTATGTCGGTTGGTTCGGCATTGTTCTGACCAGTGATCGGTTGGGGGTGGGGTGGAGCACTTTTCTGCTGATTCCGCTCGTGGTGCTCTGGTTGTCGGTGCAGCACGAATTGCTTCACGGGCATCCGACCCGTTGGCCGTCGCTCAATAAAGTCCTCGGCTACGCACCGTTCGCCGTCTGGTATCCCTACACCCTGTATCGCGACAGCCATTTGCTGCATCACCGCGACGAAGACCTGACCCTGCCCGGCCGCGACCCGGAAAGCCGTTACCTGACGGCCGCGCAGTGGCAGGGCAGTTCGCGCCTCGAACAAGGCCTGCACTGGCTGAACAAAACCGTGCTCGGGCGCTTCATGCTCGGCGCGCCGCTGGCCCTGTTGGCGCTGGCGAAGGAAGAACTGCAACGGCTGATCAACGGTGAGCGACAGGCGTGGTTGATGTGGCTGAGCCACGGCGCGCTGACCTTGCTGATGCTGGTGTTCATCGCGCGCTACAGCGTGTTGCCGGTCTGGCATTACCTGTTGCTGATCAGCGTGCCGGCGCTGTCGATTGCCATGATTCGCTCCTATTATGAACACCGACCGCACGCCGAACCCGAGCAACGCACCGTGCTTAACGAGGCGGCCTGGCCGTGGCGCTGGCTGTTCCTGAACCTCAATTTTCACCTGGTGCATCACGACCTGCCGGGCCTGCCCTGGTACGACTTGCCGCGCGCCTACCACGCGCGCCGCGAGCAATGGCTGGCGCGCAGCGGCGGATTTCTGGTTCAGGGTTACGGGCAGTTGTGGCGGGAGAATGGGGTAAAAGCCATCGATAGCCCGCGGCATCCATTTCATTGATTTTTCATGATCGACACCTGACCCCTGTAGGAGTGAGCCTTTGTGGCGAGGGGGCTTGCCCCCGTTGGACTGCGCAGCAGTCCCATTTTTGGGGCCGCTTCGCAACCCAACGGGGGCAAGCCCCCTCACCACAAAAGCCCGCTCCCACAGGGAAATTTCGTTGTCGGGGAGATTTTTGATGACTGAACACATCGCCGAACTCCTGATGTACGTCGCCCCAGAGCCGATCCGCGCGGCGAACGAGCGTTGGCTCTCGCGCATCCTCAAACACCTGGGACATGCCCGCTTGAGTGCCGAAGGCCTGTCGCTGCCCGAACTCTGGTTATCGCCTGATCTGCTTCTGACCCAAACCTGCGGCTACCCGCTGATGACTGCATTGCGCGGCAAGGTCCGGGTCATCGGGCGGCCTCGTTATGAACTCCCCGACAGCAACGGTGGCAACCATTGCAGCCTGCTGCTGAGTCGTGCCGATGATCCACGGCGAACCTTGTTTGACTTGCGCGGCAGTCGTGGGGTGATCAATGGCGAAGACTCCAACAGCGGCATGAATCTGTTGCGGCACCGCCTGGCGCCGCTGCATCGCGACGGGCAGTTTTTTTCCAGTGTCGCCATCAGCGGCAGCCACCGCGAGAGCCTGCGCTGGCTGCGCGAAAGGCTCGCAGACCTGGCGGCCATCGACAGTGTGACCTTCGCCTACCTGGCGCGGCATGCCGAGAAAGAAGTCGCGGGTCTGCGCGTCGTGGCCCGAAGCGCGTTCAGTCCGACCTTGCCGTACATCACGGCCGCGACGCTGACCGATGGACAGGCTGAAGCGCTTCGGCAGGTGATGAACACCTCATTGCATGAGTTGCCCGACGTCGCGGAAACCCTCGGTCTGAAAGAAGTGCTGCCGGCCACCGAGACCGACTATCAAGTCATTCTTGATTATCAGCAGGAGGCTGAAGCGTTGGGGTATGGGCGGTTGCGTTGACCGATAGATTTTTCGCGGGCAAGCCTCGCTCCTACAGATTGGGTGTCGATCGCAAAATTGATGATCGACATCCAACCTGTAGGAGCGAGGCTTGCCCGCGAAAGCGACAGATCAGGCGTCACTGAACTAAATTCCTTAAAGGAATATAAAAATTCATTTTAAGTATTATTAAAGAATAAGGCTCCTTGCTAGGATCGCTTCACCGGATCACCGGACATTCAGCGACCCCTAACCCTTGGAGCCTCTATGTCCGGCACCGACGCATCCCATCGCAACAACGTGGACCGATTGTTCCGCGCCCATTACCCCTGGTTGTGCGCACGACTGCGCCGACACTTGGGCAGCAACCCCAGTGTCGAAGACATCGCCGCCGAAACCTTCGTGCACCTGCTCGAATCGCCAGCGCTGACACCCATCCGCGAACCTCGCGCCTTGCTCACCACCATCGCCCGTCGCCTGGTTTATCAGCTCTGGCGTCGTCGCGATCTGGAGCGCCAACACCTGGAACAACTGCAGCAGACTGACGTTGTCGGTGGGCGGTCGCCTGAGGATTTGCTGCAGCTATCCCAAACCCTGAAGAGCCTGGACCTCGCCCTCGACCGCTTGCCGGGCAAAGTCCGGGCGACGTTCCTGATGTCCCGCGTCGACGGTCTGACCTACCCGCAAATCGCCGCCGAACTGGGCATATCCCAGCGCTCGGTCAGCGTTTACATGACCCGCACCCACGCCTTGTGCGCCCAGCACAGCGCCAATCAACCCCTGACCCAGAGGTCCGCATGAGATCGATCAAAACCCTGCTCGGCAGTTCGCTGCTGGCCCTGAGCCTGGTGGCTTCCCAGGTTCCGGCAGCCGAAAAAACCGCACCGATTCACTTCGGTGACATCACGTGGGAGAGCGGAAGCCTGATCACCGAAATCCTGCGGCTCATCGTCGAGAGGGGTTACGGCTACCCGACCGATACCTTGCCGGGCAGCACCGTCAGTCTCGAAGCGGCGTTGGCCAAGAACGATATTCAGGTGATCGGCGAAGAGTGGGCCGGGCGCAGTCCGGCGTGGGTCAAGGCGTCAGCCGAGGGCAAGGTGTTTGGTTTGGGCGACACCGTCAAAGGTGCCACCGAAGGTTGGTGGGTGCCCGAGTACGTGATCAAGGGCGACCCGGAGCGCGGCATCAAACCGTTGGCCCCGGAGCTGAAGTCCGTCGCCGACCTGGCCCGTTACAAGGACGTGTTCCGCGACCCGGAAGATCCGAGCCGCGGACGCTTCCTCAACAGCCCGACCGGCTGGACTTCGGAGATCGTTAACAGCCAGAAACTCAAGGCCTATGACCTGACCGCCAGCTACGTCAACTTCCGTACCGGCTCCGGCGCGGCGCTGGATGCCGAGGTCGCTTCATCGATCCGTCGCGGCAAACCGGTGCTGTTTTACTACTGGTCGCCAACACCGCTGCTCGGGCGCTTCAAACTGGTAAAACTCGACGAGCCGCCGTTCGATGCCGAAGCCTGGAAGACCCTGGCCGATGCCAATAACCCGAACCCCAAAGGTACGCGCTCAATGCCGGCAAGCCTGGCGATTGGCGTGTCCGCGCCGTTCAAGGCGCAATACCCGGACCTGGTGGCGTTCTTTGAAAAGGTCGATTTTCCGATCGATCTGCTGAACCAGACGCTGGGGCAGATGAGCGAAAAACGCCAGCAACCGCGTCAGGTGGCCGAGGCGTTCTTGCGCAATCAGCCGCAAATCTGGAAAGCCTGGGTGCCGGGGGAGGTGGCGACCAAGGTGAGTGCGAGTTTGTAGTGGTTACCAGATGTTTTGGCGGTGCATGAGCTACCGCATCGCGAGCAGGCTCACTCCTACATTGGATCTCCGGCGTACACAAATATTGTGTTCACCCACGATCCCTGTGGGAGCGGGCTTGCCCGCGATGGTCTCAAGGTTTACAAAGATTCAGCCGCCAACGCCGCCTTGACGGCTGGCCTCTGGTCAATCCTGGCCTGAAACCGCACCAACGCCGGCCACTGATCCAGATCAATCGCAAACAGTGGCGCCCAACGCAGTACCGTAAACAAATACGCATCAACCACGCTGAAATCACCCATCAAATACGCCTGGCGCTCCAGCGTCTCGCTCAGCACCGCCAACCGCTTGAACAACTTCGCCTTGATCAGCGCTTTCACCTCCTCTGGAAACCCGGCATTAAACAGCCAACCCAGGCCACCATGAATCTCGGTCGAGACAAAGTTCAGCCACTCCTGCAACCGCACCCGCTCGAACGTGCCGATCGGCGGCGCCAGCTTCGCCTCGAGGCGCAGGTCCGCCAGGTATTGCAGGATCGCCGGGCCTTCGGTCAGCACCTCGCCGGTCTCAGGTTGTAACGCTGCGACGTAACCCTTGGGGTTGATTGCCAGGAAGTCATCACCGGCGTCAGTGGTCTTGGTGCGGTTATCGACGCGAATCAGTTCGAACGGCAAATCCAGTTCACGAAGCACAATGTGCGGCGCCAGCGAGCAGGCGTTCGGGGCGTAATACAACTTCATCGGCAGGGCTCTGGTGAGGGATTTGCGCCAGTGTCATAGTGCGCGGCACCCTCGGTAAAATTAATCTTTCAGAGCGCTGCCATAAGGAAAGCTACTGCCATGATGAATCTGATGCACTGGCGAATGGTGGTGGCGGTCGCGGACACCGGCAATATTACCCGGGCCGCCGAGCGGGTCGGCATGACCCAGTCCGGCGCCAGCCAGGCATTGGCGTTGATCGAGGACACTC
The DNA here is from genome assembly GCF_044759925.1 of Pseudomonas sp. NPDC099000. Classification (NCBI taxonomy): domain Bacteria; kingdom Pseudomonadati; phylum Pseudomonadota; class Gammaproteobacteria; order Pseudomonadales; family Pseudomonadaceae; genus Pseudomonas; species Pseudomonas sp. NPDC099000. Next base: position 16,364 of record NZ_JBIWAF010000046.1, on the reverse strand, counting down.
TCGGCGTTCAGCTGTTCAGCCGGGAGAATCGCCAGACCCTGCCGACGGCCATCGGTCTGCCGGTCATCGAGCAGGCGCGCATGATGCTCGGCGCCTTGGAAACCATTCGCAGCACAGTCGATGCCGCCCGGGATATCCAGCGCGGGACTATCCGCCTCGCCAGTTTCCCCATGGTGCTGGCGACTTTTCTCCCGCCGCTGTTGCGCCGGTTCAATCGCTTGTATCCCGGCATCCAGGTGGTGGCGCTGGAGGTGAGCGACGATGAAGTGGAAGCCCTGCTCGGGGCCGGGCTGGTCGATGTCGGCGTGGTGTTGAACCCTGCGCCCGAGCGCAATGCCGGACGATTGGGGCGCGATGCGTGGATGGCGGTGCTGCCCTGCGGACATCCGCTGGCCCGCCGTTCGAACGAGGAGGGCGTGACCCTTGCAGAGTTGGCTGAACAGCCCTTTGTACTGGCCACGGGCGGTTGCTCGACCAACGCCCGCAGCCTCGCCGCCGAGGCCGGTTTGCAGTTGAGTGATGTGCGGGTCGAGGTCCGAGAATGGAGCAGCGCGTTCACGCTGGTGCGCGAGAACATCGGTGTCACCCTGGTGCCGGAAATGACCTTGCCGGGTAATCGCCAAGGTTTGCGCGTGGTGCCCGTATTTCCGCGAATCCATCGTGAGTTCGCCCTGGTGGCCGCCCCCGACAAAAAAACCTCGCCAGCGGTGCAAGCATTGCTGGACATGCTCGCTGAACCGATTTTGTCCTCAATACTGGCCGACTAGTGGCCTTGCGTCCCTGAAGTGGCTGGCTAAGCTGACTCGTAGCTAATCATGTCGCTCGCCATATCAAGAAGGCGCAGCCAGAGTGCCCACCCCAAGGCACCGACACGGAGCAAAAAGGAGCTGGCCGTTAAAGGGAGTTATTTATGAAAACATCAGGGCTGGCCCGGTCCCGGGCTATCAAGAGAAGGATGTCTTGATAAGAGCGTTGCTGCATGGACCCTCCGATTGAACATCATTGATCACCTGACACTTCCTCCCTTGGAGGAACGCGTGTGCCTGTTCCATGGAACGATGTGGTGGATCCGTTGAAAGACCAAAGAACTTTCATCAATCAAGAGAACGCGCTAAAGGTGATACGACCATGTTTAACCTACATCACAAGGCTGACCTGCTGGAAATCCAACGATTCAGCTGTGCGCTGACCGAAGCCAACGCCAAGTTGGCGGCGGTGAGTCGATCGATGGCGATGATCGAGTTCACCCCGGAAGGCATCGTGCTCGAGGCCAACGACAACTTTTGCAGTGCCATGGGTTACAGCGCCGACGAAGTGCGCGGCAAACATCACCGGATCTTTTGCGAAGAAACGTACTACCGCAGCGAGGACTACGCGAAGTTGTGGCGGGACCTGGCCCGGGGAGAACCGGTCAGCGGCACTTTTTTACGGCTGAACAGGAAAGGCAAAGAGATCTGGCTTGAAGCCAGTTACATGCCGGTGTTCGGTCCCGACCGACAGGTAAAAAGCGTGATCAAAGTCGCCACTGACATCTCCGCCAGGGTTTACAAGGAACACGAAGAAGAAAGCATGCTCGCGGCGATTGGCCGTTCCATGGCGGTGATCGAATTCACACCTGAAGGCAAAGTCATCGCAGCCAATGAAAACTTCCTCAAGACCATGCATTACTCGCTCAACGAAGTGGTGGGCCAGCACCACAGCCTGTTTTGTCACCGTGCCGAAGCCGAGTCGCAGGCTTACAAGGCGTTCTGGGCGTCACTCAATCGCGGCGAATATCACTCGCACCGTTTCGAGCGCAAAGACAAATACGGCCATACGGTTTTTCTCGAAGCCTCTTACAACCCATTGTTCGACGCCAAGGGCCGGCTGTACAAAGTGGTGAAGTTTGCCAGCGACATCACCCAGCAAGTCACCACCTTGCAAACCGCTGCGGACTCGGCGCACAGCACTTCAGTGCAAAACGATGCCTGTGCACAGAAAGGTTCTCAGGTGGTTCAGCAAACGGTGCAGATCATCCAGGACATCTCCCGGGACCTGAACGAAGCCGCGCTGAGCATTGATGCGGTGAGCAAACAGTCCGACATCATCGGCACCATCGTGCAGACCATCCGTGGCATTGCCGACCAGACCAATTTGCTGGCGCTCAATGCGGCCATAGAAGCGGCCCGTGCGGGAGAGCATGGGCGCGGGTTTGCGGTGGTGGCGGATGAAGTGCGCAGCCTCGCAGCACGCACGAGCCAGGCGACGCTTGAGATTGTCGACGTGGTGCGCAAGAACCACGATCTGTCGTTGAGTGCGGTATCGAGCATGCAGTCGAGCTTGAGCCGAACCGGACTTGGGGTGGAACTGGCGAACGAGGCGGGGGAGGTGATCCTCGAGATTCAGCAAGGGTCGCGGCATGTGGTGGATGCGATCAGTCAGTTCAACTCGACGTTGCAGATAAACTGATTCACGGAATCGCTTGTGTAGGAGCCAGGCTTGCCGGCGAAGGGGGCCTCAAGTACGCCTTCGCCGGCAAGCCTGGCTCCTACAGAAAACGCGATACGGTTAAAGCGAAGCAAGAAACTTGTCGACCACCTGGCTACTGCCTTTCTCACTGCTTCCGTTTTCTTTCTCGGCCTGCGCCAGTTTGATCTTGTCCTCCATGCGCTCGGCCATCTCTTTAGCAATCGCCTGTTGTTTCTCCGGCGGCATTTGCTCCACTTCTTCTTTCGTCAAACCCATCTCTTCCAGAATGGCATCTTGCATGCGCTCTTCCGGCGTTTTGCTCATGTATTCCTTGAAGGCGTCCGTGGCTAATTGAGTCTCGGCTGGAAGTTTGGCCGACGAGGCTTGCAGCCCCACACGTGTTTGCGCGAACGCTTCATCCACGTTGTCGCTGATTCTGCTCGCCTCACTGACTTGCTGCGTGGCGTTTTGGGTGGCCGATTGCTGTATCTGCGCGGCTTTCGCCTGAACGTTGCTTTGCAACGTTTGCAGCATTGCACCCTGAAGTCCGGCAGCGGCTTCGACGGTAGGATCTTCGCCGGGCTTCTTGGGGAGCGGCACCGTTAACGTTTGTTGTTTGGCACTGACCAACATGATGAGTAGACCTTGTAGGTATTTGTGGTGCGGTGCCTTGAGCAAATAGTATGCCTATAGTAAAAATACTAGTTATATCAGCTAGTTAAGATCTACGTTCAGTCGGGGTGGCGCCGGTTTTGCGGTTAATCTTTGCCGCCCGGCGGCAAGCAAGGCATGGCATCAAGGCAAGCCATTGCAGCCGTATTTGAGGAAGCCCGGACGTTGTGCCAGTCGTTGAAAGTACTCGTCGATGGCCGGGTAGTCGGGCCGCTCCATCGGCGTCATCAGCCAGCGGTTGACGGACAGCCCAATGACGATGTCGGCCAGGGTAAAGCGTGGTCCGGCGACGTAAGCTTTGGTCGCCCCGAGCTGATGCTCGAGGATGCCCATCTTCTGGTTCCAGCCGCGTACACCGGCGGCAATGTGATGCGGGTCCTGGAACTCCGGATCCTTGCGCACCAATGCCGTGAATGCGTAGCTCCATGAGGTATTGAGTTCGGTGGCTTGCCAGTCCATCCACTGCTCGACCCGAGCGCGTGCCGCCGGATCGTGCGGTAACAGCTCGGTGTTGTGGTGCTTGCCAGCCAGGTAGCGGCAGATGGTGTTGGACTCCCACAGCACGCCCGCGTCGTCGATGATCACCGGCACCTGGGCATTGGGATTGAGCCGGAGAAACTCCGGCGTGTGGGTGGACGCATAACCGCCGCCCCAGTCCTCGCGTTCGTAGGCAACAGCCAGTTCCTCACAGGTCCACAGGACCTTTCTGACGTTGATGGACGACGCTTTACCCAGAATCTTCAGTGCATGTTCCATTGAGCTACTCCGTTAGCGATTCGACGCTTCAGGAATTTGACAGACCTTGCGCGGTTTTCAAACCGGATCCGGCAACGCCGAGGCGGGCAAACCAAACGTGCGATCAAACAGCCAGTTGAACGCGAAGGTGTAGCACGGGATGAAAATGATCAGCGCCAGGTCCAGCAGGAAGGCCTGCACCAGGCTGATGTTCATCCACCAGGCGATCAGCGGGATGAGAAACACTATCAAGGTTAGTTGAAATCCCACGGCATGGGCGATGCGCCGTTTAACGGTGCGTGTGCGCGATGGCTGACGACTTTCCCAGCGCTCGAACAGCGTGGTGTAAATGAAATTCCAGGTCACCGCGATCGTGGTGATGATGACTGCCAACGGCCCGGTGCTGCCGGGTGAAGTGCCGGACAACAGCGCCAGGCCCAGCGCCGAGAAGGTCATGCCAAACACTTCGAACAGCGACACGTAGACCAGTTTGCGTTTAACGCCTTGCATGGAGATTTGCCTCTTTCTCGCGAACTTGAAGCCAGGAGCACTGGCGAAGGCGGCGAAAGATAGCTTCAATAGGCCTGACAGAAAAAGTCAGCAGCTTTCAGTTTTATTGATAGGACGATGGATGAATTTCAACAGCGACAGCATCGAGTTGTTCCTGGCCGTGATCGAGCGCGGCTCGTTTTCGGCGGCGGCGCGTGCGCTGGGTAAAGTGCCGTCGGCGGTGAGCATGGGCATTGCCAACCTGGAAGCCGAGCTCGGATATCCGCTGTTCGATCGCAGCCATCGCGAACCTGTGCCGACAGCGATGGCCAGTGCGTTGGTGCCGCACGCGCGGTTGATCGCCGAACAGCTCAAGCAGCTGCAGGTGCATGCGATCGAACTGTCGCTGGGGCTGGAAAGCAAGTTATCGATTGGCGTCGTGGCGGACATCGACAAGCGCCGTTTGCTGGCCGCGATCAAGGTCATCGCCGAGCGTCATCCGCTCTTGGAAATAGAAGTGCTCAGCGCACCCCAGGACGATGTGCTGGCGATGCTCCACAGCAGTCGCGTCAGCGTTTGCCTGGCGTTCGCAGGGTTGAGCATGAACGTGTTGGAGCGTTTCCAGTTCGTCGGCACCGAGCGCATGATCGCCACGCTCGCAGCAGACAATCCGTTGTTTCAGGGCAAGGATTTGTTTCTGGAGGATCTGGTTCACGTGCGGCAAATCATCGTTGCCAGTCGCGATCTGCCGATCAGCGAAACCCGACCCTTGGTCGCCGAATCCTATTGGCGCACCGACACCCTGGCCATGGCGCTGGAAATGGTCGAAGCCGGGTTGGGCTGGGGTAATTTTCCGCTGTCGGTGGTGCAGCCGTTGCTGGATACCGGAAGGCTCAAGCGTCTGAGTTTCCGGAACATCGAGAACGGTTTGGTGCTGCCGGTGCACGCGGTATGGCTCAAGAGCCAGCCGTTGCAGAAAGGCGCGATGGCGTTTGTGGAGTTGATGGCGCGCTGAACGGTGATCCACTGATGATCGTTCCAACGCTCTGCGTGGGAATGCCTCAATGGACGCTCTGCGTCCGCTTCGGCATGGACGCGGAGCGTCCCGGGCTGCATTCCCACGCAGAGCGTGGGATCAGATGCTGTGTCAGGTACTTTCACGCACCTTCAACTCAAACCCCATGTCTTGCACCGGTTTCGCCACCGCATTCCCCGCCAACAACGTCAGCATCAACTCCGCCGAACGCCGGCCAATCGCCTCACGCGGGGTGCTGATGCTGCTCAGGCGCGGGACCATGTGCGCCGAGGCGGGCAGGTCGTTGAAACCGAGGATCGCCACTTGTTCGGGGATTTTGATCCCGCTTCGCATCGCTTCAAGCAGCGCGCCCTGGGCCAGGTCGTCGTTGCCGAAGAAAATGGCATCGACATCAGGATGACTGGCGAGCAGTTGCAAAAACAGTTCGCCGCCCAAGCCGACGGACGACGCCCGTGGGGTCAGCACTTCCAGGTCCGGGTCATACAAACCGGCCTTTTGCAGGGCTTTGCGGAAACCTTCGCCGCGCAGCAAGGTGCGTTGATCCAGTTGCGCGCCGATGTAGGCCAGACGCTTGCGCCCACGGGACAGCAAATGTTGGGCAGCCGTTTCACCCGCAGCGAGTTGCGAAAAACCAACGCAATTGAGCCCGGCGGCGCTGTCCAGTTCCATCATGTACACGCACGGAATGTTGCTCGCCTCGATCATCCGCCGCGAGCTTTCTGTGCGGTCGAAACCGGTCAGCAGCAAGCCACGGGGCTGATACGCCATGTAATTGCGCAACAGGTTTTCTTCTTCTTCGCGCGAGTAATGGAAGTTGCCGATGAGCACTTCGAAGCCCTTGGGGCGCAAAACCTGATGAATGGCTTCCAGCGTATCGATGAACAGCAAGTTGGACAGCGAAGGCACCAGAACCACCACCGAATGGCTCTGGGCCGAGGCTAGCGCGCGGGCGGCAGGGTTGACCACGTAGTTGAGTTCAAGGGCCGCTTTCTGCACTTTTTCCACCAGTTCGGTGGCCACCGTGCTGACGCCGCGTAGGGCGCGGGAGGCGGTGATCGGGCTGACACCGGCCAGGCGTGCCACTTCGTTCAGGGTAGGGCGGCCAGTGGTGCGCGTATTTTTATCGTTTTTAGGAGAGATCATCGGACGGCTTGCCAAACAAAATTCGAGGCACTAAGGTAGCGCTGTCTCGATGCAGCTGCAAATGCGTGAGCGGGGTTTGCCTGAACCTCGCTTTTTGGCCTTGGGTCCGAACATGCTGCAACCCACAAAAATGACAAGAAGGCGTCGGCAACTTCTGCTTTTGTTCAAGTGTCACAACTGGCAAAGGTAGCGCTGTCTGCGCGCTGAGGTGTTACATGAATCATCCCATCACCGCCCTGGTCATCATGGGCGTTGCCGGTTGCGGCAAGACTTGCGTCAGCGAGGCCTTGTGCCAACTCAGCGGCGCGACCGCCATTGAAGGCGACACTTTCCACCCTGCCGCCAATATCGAAAAGATGAGCGCGGGGATCCCCCTGAACGACGAAGACCGTGCCGGCTGGCTCGACAGCCTGTGCGACGAACTGCGCCGCATCGACGCCAAGGGCGAACGCCCGGTGCTGACCTGCTCGGCCCTCAAACACATTTACCGTGAACGTCTGCGCAGCGCCTTGCCGGGCCTGGGCTTCGTGTTCCTTGAGCTGACCCCTGAAGTTGCCGCCGATCGTGTCTCCCATCGGCCCGGCCACTTCATGCCGTCGACGTTGATCGACAGCCAGTTTGCGACGCTTGAATCGCCTGTTGGCGAGCCCCTGACCCTGGCTCTGGACGCTTCGAACCACAGCGTCGACCAATTGGCGAAGCAAGCTCATGACTGGTGGCAGGCTCATGGCCTGAAACAGGCCGTATGAGTTTTGCCCGAAGAGACAGCGCTGTCCTTATGGCTTGCGAATTACCCGCTTCAATAACAACAACAACCAGGAGACACCCCTAATGTTTGGCATGTCCCACGAGACGTTCCTGCTGCTCGATGCAGTGGTCACGGTGATCGGGCTTATCGTCCTGATCACCAAGTTCAAGTTTCACCCCTTCATTGCCCTGATCATCGCCGCAGCCTTTCTCGGGCTGACCTCCGGCATGCCGATCGGCACCATCATCAAGGCGTTCCAGGACGGCTTCGGTGGGGTGCTCGGTTTCGTCGGGATCATCCTCGCGCTGGGCACCATGCTCGGCAAAATGATGGCCGAGTCGGGCGGGGCGGATCAGATTGCCCAGACGCTGATTCGTGCGTTCGGCAAGGACAAGGTGCAGTGGGCGATGATGTTTGCCGCGTTCCTGGTCGGCATTCCGCTGTTCTTCGAAATCGGCTTCGTGCTGTTGATCCCGCTGGTGTTCATCGTCGCTCGGCGTACCGGCGTGTCGATCATCAAGATCGGCATTCCGCTGCTGGCCGGTCTGTCCGCCGTGCACGGTCTGGTTCCGCCGCACCCGGGGCCGTTGCTGGCCATTGGCGTGTTCGGCGCCGACATTGGTAAAACCATTCTCTACGGCCTGATCGTTGCGCTGCCGACGGCCATTATTGCTGGCCCGATCTACGGCACCTTCATTGCCAAATACATCCCCGGCCATCCTAACCAGGAACTGGTGGATCAACTGGCACGTGAAAACGAATCTGCCGATCTCCCGAGTTTCTCCATCACCTTGATCACCGTGCTGTCGCCGGTTTTCCTGATGTTGCTCAAGACCTTTGCCGATGTGGTGCTGCCGGACGGTAACTTCTTCCGCACCTTCATGGACCTGATCGGTCACCCTATCTCGGCCCTCCTGCTGGCGTTGCTGCTGTCGCTGTATACCTTCGGCTACAAGCAAGGCATTAGCTCCAACCAGATGCTCAAATGGCTGGACGCGAGCCTCGCGCCAACCGCCGCAATCATCCTGATCATCGGTGCCGGTGGTGGCTTCAAGCAGATGCTGGTGACCAGCGGCGTTGGCAATGTCATCGGCAACATGGCGGTGGAAGCGCAGATCTCACCAATCCTTCTGGCGTGGCTGGTGGCGGCGGTGATCCGTATCGCCACCGGTTCGGCGACCGTGGCGACCATTACTGGCGCAGGCATTGTGGTGCCGGTGGTGGGGATGATTCCAGGCGTGAACCGTGAGCTGCTGGTGCTGGCCACCGGTGCCGGTTCGTTGATCCTGTCTCACGTCAACGACGCGGGTTTCTGGCTGGTGAAGCAGTACTTCAACATGACCGTGGCTGAAACCTTCAAGACCTGGACCGCGATGGAAACCATCCTGTCCATTGTTGCGCTGGGCTTTATCCTGCTGCTGTCGATGTTCGTCTAAGCACACTGCACTGATCGCGCACTGATCGTTCCCACGCTCCGCGTGGGAATGCCGCCATGGACGCTCTGCGTCCACTGTGACGCGGAGCGTCACGGGATGCATTCCCACGCAGAGCGGGGGAACGATCGGACACAAAAAAACCGCATCGCTGCGGTTTTTTTGTGTTTGCTTAATAAATCAGGCGTTGGTTTTCTGAACCAACCCATCCGCCCGGAACATCCCGCGAATCCCGCGCACAGCCTGACGAATCCGGTCCTGGTTTTCGATCAGCGCGAAGCGCACGTGATCATCCCCATACTCACCAAACCCTACGCCCGGCGAGACGCAAACCTTTGCCTCGGCCAGCAGTTTTTTAGCGAACTCCAGCGAGCCCAAATGCGCATACGCCTCGGGAATCTTCGCCCAGACATACATCGACGCTTTCGGATTCTCGACCATCCAGCCCAGTTCATGCAGGCCTTTGACCAGCACGTTGCGACGCTGCCGATACTGCTCGGCGATGTCTTTGACGCACTGCTGATCACCTTCCAGCGCCGCAATGGCCGCGACTTGCAGCGGGGTGAACGTGCCGTAGTCGTGGTAGCTCTTGATCCGCGCCAGGGCATTGACCAGTTCGGCATTGCCAACCATGAAACCGATGCGCCAGCCCGCCATGTTGTAGCTCTTGGACAGGGTGAAAAACTCCACCGCAATGTCCTTGGCGCCCGGCACTTGCATGATCGACGGGGCTTTCCAGCCGTCGTAGACGATGTCGGCGTAAGCCAGGTCGTGCACCACCAAAACATCGTACTGCTTGGCAAGGGCTATCACACGCTCGAAGAAATCCAGCTCCACGCATTGAGCAGTGGGATTCGACGGGAAGCCGAGGATCATCATTTTCGGTTTCGGAATCGAGCCACGAATGGCGCTTTCCAGTTCGGCGAAGAAGTCCACGCCCGGAATCAACGGCACCGAACGCACCTGGGCGCCGGCAATCACCGCGCCGTAGATGTGAATCGGGTAGCTCGGGTTCGGCACCAGAACGGTATCGCCCTGGTCGAGGGTGGCCAGCATCAAATGCGCCAGGCCTTCCTTGGAACCGATGGTGACAATGGCTTCGCTTTCCGGGTCGATGTCGACCTCGTAGCGATCCTTGTACCAATTGGAAATCGCCCGGCGCAGACGCGGAATGCCCTTGGACGTCGAATAACCGTGGGTGTCTTCGCGCTGGGCGACGGTGACGAGTTTTTCGACGATGTGCGGCGGTGTCGGGCCGTCGGGGTTGCCCATGCTGAAGTCGATGATGTCTTCGCCACGACGACGGGCGGCCATCTTCAGCTCGGCAGTGATGTTGAATACGTAAGGGGGGAGTCGATCTATGCGCGCAAAGCGGCGCGGCGAACCTGGGTTAGCCATTGTTGCCTCGGATAACGTGAGCGCCCGGAACCGTCCGAGCGACGCTGGCCACTGCGGTGGCCTGTGGCGGAATGTAAGGGCTGTTGTGGCACACTGTCCAGCGACTATGTAAACAAATTTGTCCGAAGGAAATCGGTTGATGGAATTTACCAGCGGCTTTCTGCTGAGCCTTTCGCTGTGCCTGGATATCGGCGTGGCCAACATCGCGATGATCACCCTGGCCATGCAGCGCGGCTATTTTCAAGGCTTTGCCCTGGGCTTGGGCACCTGCGTCGGTGACCTGATTTATGCGGTGCTGGCGTTGGCGGGCATGACCGTTTTGCTCCAATACGAAACCGTGCGTTGGGTGCTGTGGATCGGTGGTTCAGCGTTGCTGGTGTATTTCGCGGCGAAGATGATCTATTCGGCGATTCACCATGAGGCGGTGCTGGCGCAGTCCGCCGACGTGGGGCAGAACTCTCACCGGAAGGAGTTTTTTCGCGGGATTTTCCTCGCCATGTCGTCACCCAGCGCCATTCTCTGGTTCGCGGCGGTGGGTGGCACGCTGATCGCGCGTTCCGGTGGCGGTGATGCCGTCAGCTCGGTGCTGTTTCTCGGCGGCTTTCTGTGCGCCGGGGTGCTCTGGTGCGTCGCGTTGTGCTTCGCCGCGAGCCACGGCGGCAAGTTGCTGGGCGACAAACTGCTGCGTTATTCGTACATGGCATCGGCGGCGATCTTCTGCTATTTCGCGGTCTACGTGATTCTATCGGGCTATAACGAGTTTGTTGGTGCCGGCGCCGTCGAACAGTTGCACGCCCTGTAATTGGGCGAATCGGGTTTGGCTTCTATACTCCCAGCCGAACCCACTTTTTTCGTCTCAGGAGTTGAGTCATGGATGAGTTAAAAGACGTAAAACCGGCCAAGCCACGCTTCGAAAACGGACACTTCTTGCTCATTGCCGGGCTTGGCGGACGATTTACCCAGCAGACCACTAAAGGTATTCCCGATCTCTGGGAGAAATTCATCCCCGAGATTGGCAAAATTCCCGGTCAGAAAAGCGAAGTGACCTACGGAATCTGCTGCAATCCGGATGGCAAGGGTGGTTTCGAATACATTGCAGGCGTCGAAATCAGCAAACTCGACGACCTGCCCGAAAAGTATCGCTGGGTCGAAGTTCAGCCACAGCATTACGCGGTGTTCGAGCACAAAGGCTCGCTGGAACAATTACCCGAAACCTTTCAGTACATCTGGAAGACCTGGCTGCCGCAGTCAGGTCGTCAGGCGGCGGATGCTCCGGAATTCGAACGCTACAGCGAAGACTTCAACCCAAAGCTCAATACCGGGGTGCTGGAAATCTGGCTGCCGCTAAAGCCCTGACAAGCGCATCAAGAGGCGGACCGGGTCCGCCTCTTGAACGTCACTTGCCTTGCTTCATCCGTCGCGACCGCAACACGTCAATCGACAACGTCACAAAGCCAAACGTGCTGATGCCCAACAGCAAGAGAAGTCCGATCTGAACGCTGCTCATGGTGTTCCCCCTATCGATGGTTAGAGACAGGCAACACCAATAATCCGAACCGATCCTCAATGAAAGCGCCTATACGAAGGCTTTACGACGTCTGCGGTGATCGATATGAACACCTTATTAATTTATGATCCCAGGCCTTCTTCTCGCTGATTTTCGAGCTGCCATGAACACCGTCATTCGCCACGTCCTCCCCGCCGACCTGGACCGCTGCTTCGCCATCGAAACCGTTGCCTACGAAGGCGATGAGGCCGCCACCCGCGAAAAAATCGCCACCCGCATCGCCACCTGGCCCGAGGGTTTCATCGTCGCCGAAGTGGACGGTGTTGTAGCCGGGTTCATCAATTCCGGTGCGGCGTTTGAGGTGGAAATGTCAGACGAAGCGTTCAAGGAACTGATCGGCCACGACCCGGCCGGGCCGCACGTGGTGATCATGTCGGTGGTGGTGCATCCGGATTTTCAGGGGCAGGGGTTGGCTAAGCGTTTGATGGGCGAATTTATCGAGCGGATGCGGGCGATGGGCAAGACCACCCTCCACCTGATGTGCAAGGAACGGCATATTCCGCTGTATGCCGGATTCGGGTTTGCCTACATCAAGCCTTCGGCCTCCGACCATGGCGGGATGGCGTGGCATGAGATGGTGTTGGAGTTGTAACCGGGCAAATGATCGCTTGAGATAAGTTTTTTAATAGCCTAAATTCAGACTTTGTTGGTTGGCCAACCTGTCCGGATGGCGAGCAGAGGAACGAATGATGCGAGTTGAAACAATCAGTTTTGTCAAAAAAAATGCCGCAGCGCTGGATCTCTCCGAGCCAATGCTCGTGACCCAAAATGGCGTTCCTGCGTATGTGATTGAGTCCTATGAAGAGCGTAAACGCCGGGACGAGGCGATCGCGCTGATCAAGTTACTGTCGTTCTCCTCGCGCGACAAGGAACAGGGAAAGCTGATCTCTGGTGAGACTTTGCTGGCAAAACTGGCGAAGCGGCGTCAATTGTCACAAGAAGATAACGATGCCTGAGGTCTACAAGGTAGAGTTTGCGACCGCTGCGGAGCATGGGGTTATTTCGCTGGAGCATTATCTGACGCAGCAATGCGGTCAAAAAAAAGCGGCAGAGATGGTTGATCAGCTGGTGATGCAGATCGTTACGGTTCTGAGCAATCAGGCCCATGTTTACGGTGTTTGTCAGGAAGCAGCGTCGCTTGGGGTCACTCATTTTCGTGAGTACTTGCCCATGGGGCAGCGGGTTTTGTATGAGGTGTTCCCGAGTGAAAACCTTGTGGTGGTCGCTTTGGTTATCGGCCAGCGTCAAAGTATCGAGAAGCAGTTGCTCGATTACTGTCTTCTCCTCTAACAGCTAGTCAAATCTCAAAAGGGTTGCCTCAAGGGCTTCCAGTGCTTCGATGCTGTCGAGCATAACCACCTCAGAAAATCAGACTCATGCGCCGTTCATAACCGATCCGGCCCCTGTACGCCTCGCCGCTGTCGACCCAGCCGAATTTTGCATAGAGCGCGATGGCGGCCTCATTGTCCGCATCCACCGAGAGTTCCAGCGCCTTGATTTCCGGAAACGCCTGCCGAGCCACGTCGGGCAGGGCTTGCAGGCAGGCTTTCCCATAACCTTTGCCCTGAGCGCGGTGATCGACTTGCAACGCATGCAAGGTCGCACTGTGTTCATCGGCCCACGCCGGCAGCACGGGCGGGCGTTTCAGCAGCAGGAAGGCCACGGGCGTCTCCTCGACCAGCAGCGCAAATCCCTTGACGCCGGGGCCGGGTTTGGACAGCAAGGTGTGCAACGCACCGTGGATGTCGCCGGAGAATTTGATCTGTTCTTTATGAACTTCGATGGCCTCGACCTGCTGGCGCTGGCGCGCGTTCAGGCTTTCGTAAGGCACGAGTCGGGTTGTCACTGGAGTGTCCTTTTTCCAACAAAATAGGGTTCGGATTCTAACGAGTTTGCGTTCATGGATTATTTTTATTTCGCCTGTCGATTTGGCTGTTCGCCAGTCGACTAAGGGTGTCTTCACAACAAAAACCACGGAGAACCACCATGAGCGCTACCCATGAAATCCAGGCCCTGATCGACACCTATCGTGAGGCGGTCATCGCCAAAAACGTCGAGAAACTCATGCCGTTGTATGCCGACGACATCGTCTCCTACGACGCGGTCAAGGCCCTGCAATTCCGCGGCAAGGCGGCGTACCGCGCGCATTGGGAGGAGTGCATGGAAATGTGCCAGGGCGCGCACAAGTTTGACTTCGACCACATGAACATCGTCGCGGACGAGCACATCGCCTTCGCCCACTGGCTGGCCCACTGCGGCGGCACCAACGAAAAAGGTGAAACCCAGGCCTGCTGGATGCGGGTCACCGCCTGCTATCGGCGCGACGCCGGGCAATGGCGCATCGTCCATGAGCACTGGTCGGCCCCGTTCGACATGATGAGCGGCACGACGTTGTTCAACCTCGAACCCTGAGGGCACCGATTCGTCGGGAATGTCGCGAAAGTGCTCATCTGCAGCCATAGTTGATCAGTTCGAATCAGGAGAGCCCCATGAAATATCTATGCCTGGTCTACAGCAACGAACAGGAGTTGCACTCGCTGCCCGACAGTCCCAAGGACGCCGAGTGCATGGCCTACGCCGAGTCGATCGAGGGCAGCGGCCGGATGATCGCGGCCGAGGCGCTGGAGTCGGTGCAGACCGCAACCACCGTGCGCATGCGCAACGGCAAGCTGTCGATCACCGATGGTCCGTTCGCCGAAACCAAGGAGCAGTTGGCCGGCTTTTACCTGATCGACGCCAAGGACCTCAATGAAGCGATCCAGGTCGCCGGCAATATCCCGGCGGCCCGGGTCGGCAGCGTCGAGGTGCGTCCCGTTCGCCAGTTGAATCCCTGAATAACAATCACAAGACAGGAGATCCCCGTGAGTCCACAACCCTATAAGCAACAGCCTGCCGAATTCGAGTTGTCCATCAGTCGGCTGATCGACGCGCCGCGCCGCAAGCTCTTCCGCGCCTGGACCGAGCCAGCCTTGCTCGCTCAATGGTGGGGGCCGCATGGCATGACCACGCCGGAATGCGAAATGGACCTGTGGGTCGGCGGGCAGTTTCGCACCCTGATGCGCGCACCGGACGGGACTGAGTATCCGACCATGGGGGTGTTTCTGGAGATCGTCGCGCCTGAGCGCCTGGCGTTTACCGACGCGTTCATTCCCGGCTGGATTCCTTCGGGCAAACCCTTCATGTCGGCTGAAGTGACCCTCGAAGACAGGGACGGCAAAACCCTCTACACCGCGCGGGCCATGCACTGGTCCGAAGAGGACCGGCAGGCGCACGAGGCCATGGGATTTCACGATGGCTGGGGGCAAAGTCTCGATCGGTTGGTAACGCTGGTGACTGAAGGCATGCCGGACTGATGACTGACGCTTCGGTCACGGCTCGGGTCGAACAGGTCTACCGCGAAGACTCGCGGCGGATTCTGGCGACGCTGATCCGCTTGCTCGGCGATTTCGACCTCGCCGAAGAGGCCCTGCATGAGGCGTTCTTCGTCGCGGTCGAACGTTGGCAGCGTGACGGCGTGCCGGACAACCCGCGCACCTGGCTGGTGTCTACCGGGCGCTTCAAGGCCATTGATGTGTTGCGTCGGCGCGCGCGTTTTGCCGCGTCCCGACCGATGTTGATCGCTCAACTGGAGGAGCTGGAGCAGGCCGACTGGAGTGATGAAGACGTGGAAGATGATCGCTTGCGGCTGATCTTCACCTGTTGCCACCCGGCCCTCGCGTCGGATGCCCAGGTGCCGTTGACCTTGCGCGAAGTGTGCGACCTGACCACGGAAGAAATTGCCCGGGCGTTTCTCTCGGCACCGGCGACCATCGCCCAGCGTATCGTGCGCGCCAAAGCGAAAATCCGTGACGCCAAAATCCCTTATCAAGTGCCGACACTGGCGGAACTGCCCGAGCGTCTCGACAGTGTGCTGCGGGTGATTTACCTGGTGTTCAACGAAGGTTACTCGGCCTCTGTCGGCGCAGAACTGACCCGCGAGGACCTGACACGCGAAGCGATCCGGCTCGGGCGATTGTTGATGGAGTTGCTGCCGGAATCGGAAGTGATGGGGCTGCTGGCGTTGATGCTGTTGCATGAATCACGACGCCCGGCCCGGACATCGGCGAGCGGTGAGTTGATCGTGCTGGATGAACAGGACCGCTCGCTGTGGGATGCCGGGATGATTGCCGAAGGTTGCGCGCTGGTGGAGGCGGCGCTGACCACGGGACGGTTCGGGCCGTATTGCCTGCAAGCGGCGATTGCGGCGGTGCACGCCGAAGCGTCCACGGCGGGGGAGACTGACTGGCAGCAGATTGTGGGTTTGTATGACGTGCTGTTGGCGGCGGTGCCTTCGCCGGTGATCGAATTGAACCGAGCGGCGGCGATTTCCAGGCGGGATGGGCCGTTGGCGGGGCTGGTGTTGGTGGAAGGAATTCTGGAGCGGGGGGATTTATTGGATTACCACTTGGCGCATTCGGCGCGGGCGGATTTTTGTCGGCAGTTGGGGAGGCGTGAGGAGGCACGGGCGGCGTATGAGCGGGCGCTGGAGTTGACGCAGCAAGTGCCGGAGCGGCGGTTTATCGAGGCGCGGATCAAGGCGTTGAAGTAAGGTGAGTTCGCTGAGAGTGTCAGATTTTTTGTGTGCGGGCCGGTAACGGCCTGCCGTCAGGCAGGCCTTGATTTTCACCAGTTCGGCCTGATGAATCGATCTCCGTA
>NZ_JBIWAF010000045.1:0-34119 GCF_044759925.1 Pseudomonas sp. NPDC099000 | reverse complement strand
TAGTGTGGGGTTTCCCCATGTGAGAGTAGGTCATCGTCAAGATTAAATTCCGAAACCCCTATCTGCGTATGCAGGTAGGGGTTTTGTTTTGTCCGTAGGAAAGTTCTCCTCAAGCTACAACACAAATTTGCACAGTTATTTTCGACTCATGACACTAGAATAGGTCCAACTTTTTCGGAGCCAGAGCCCTTATGCCAGATCCGGTTGACGCCCCCGGGCTGTCAGAATTACCGCTGGACGACTTGGTAGCGTGCCATGAGTGTGACTTGCTGATGCGCAAGCCCGAGCTCGCCCATGGCGAGAAAGCCCTATGCCCGCGATGCGGTTACGAGCTCTACGCCCATCGGCACAATGTAGTGCAGCGCAGTCTCGCGTTGGTCATCGCCGCTCTGTTGTTGTACATCCCGGCGAACTTTTTACCCATCATGCAGCTCAATCTACTCGGGCAATCGTCGCAAGACACCGTCTGGACCGGCGTCGTCGGGCTGTTCGATACCGGCATGCAAGGCGTCTCTGTGATTGTGTTCCTGTGCAGCATGGGAATCCCGTTGCTCAAGCTGCTCTGCCAGTTGGCCGTATTGCTGAGCATCCGCTTTGATATCGGACGCAGCTACGGTTTGCTGCTCTACCGTATTTATCACCATCTAAGGGACTGGGGGATGCTCGAGGTTTACCTCATGGGCGTCCTGGTGGCGATCGTAAAACTGGCAGATATGGCAGCCATTACCGTAGGTCTTGGTTTGGCATGCTTTATCAGTTTGTTGTTGGTCCAGGTCTGGCTGGAGGTCGTGATGTCGCCTCATCAGATCTGGCAGGCTTTGTCAGGAGAGGATGCCCATGCGGGCGATTGATGCAGGCATTCTGATTTGCACCGAATGCCATGAATTGAACAAGCAGGAAGCCGACACCGACGAGCAAACCTGCACCCGTTGCGGTGCGCTGGTTCACGCTCGTCGACCGAACAGTCTGGTGCGTACATGGGCGCTGCTGATAACAGCAGCGATTCTCTATATCCCGGCCAACGTGCTGCCGATCATGACCGTCAGCTCATTGGGGCAGGGCGATCCCAGCACCATCATGTCCGGTGTCATCCAGCTGGTACAGCACGGCATGATTCCCATCGCCGCCGTGGTTTTTATCGCCAGTATTCTGGTACCCACGTTCAAGCTGGTGGGCATCGCGCTGCTGCTGTTTTCAGTACAACGCCGCCAGCCACTCTCGGCACGCCAACGAATCTGGATGTACCGCTTTATCGAGTTCATCGGCCGCTGGTCGATGCTGGACATCTTTGTGATCGCCATCCTGGTGGCGGTTGTGAATTTTGGACGGCTTGCCAGCGTCGAAGCCAATCTTGGCGCCATCGCTTTCGCCAGTGTGGTGATTCTGACGATGCTTGCCGCAGTTACTTTCGATCCCCGACTGATTTGGGATAACACGGAGTCGGACGACGACCATGACTGATTTGCCTACAGCTAAAACCCGACCGGCCTCGAACTGGTCTGCCATCTGGGTGTTGCCCCTGATCGCCTTGATCATCGGCGGCTGGCTCGGCTGGCGTGCCTACAGCGAAACCGGCATCGAGATTCAGGTACGTTTCGAAAGCGGTGAAGGCATTCAGGCCAACAAGACCGAGGTCGTCTACAAGGGCATGTCAGTCGGCAAGGTGAAAACCCTCAAGCTCGATGATGAAGGCAGCTCCAAAGGCGTGATCGCAACCGTCGAAATGAATAAGGACGTGGAGCAATACCTCAAGACCAGCACCCGTTTCTGGCTGGTCAAACCAAGCGTGACCCTGGCCGGTATCACCGGACTGGAAACGCTGGTGTCCGGCAACTATGTGGCCATCAGCCCCGGCGAGGGCGAGCCTACCCGCAAGTTCAAGGCCTTGGCCGAAGAGCCCCCGCTGTCAGACTCCCAACCCGGCCTGCACCTCACCATCAAAGCTGATCGACTCGGCTCACTGAATCGCGGCAGCCCGGTGTTTTACAAGCAGATCAAGGTCGGCCAGGTCAAAAGCTACTTGCTGTCGGAAGACCAAAGCACAGTCGAGCTCAAAGTGTTCATTGAGCCCACCTACGCTAATCTGGTGCGCAAACACACACGTTTCTGGAACGCCAGCGGCATCAGCATCGACGCCAACCTGTCCGGTGTGAAAGTGCGCAGCGAGTCTCTGGCCAGCATTGTTGCCGGCGGTATCGCCTTCGCCACGCCCGAGAACCGCAAAGACAGCCCGCCCACCGATCCGAGCCTGCCGTTCCGTCTCTACGAAGATTTCGATGCAGCCGCCGCCGGTATCCGAGTCAAGGTCAAACTCAGCGATTTCGAAGGCCTGCAGGCCGGCCGTACGCCGGTCATGTACAAAGGCATCCAGGTCGGCAACCTGAAAGCGCTGAAGGTTGATCCGGACCTGAATGCCGCCACAGCCGAATTGACCCTTGATCCACTCGCCGAGGATTACCTGGTCGAAGGCACTCAGTTCTGGGTGGTCAAACCATCGATTTCGCTCGCGGGTATCACCGGTCTGGAAGCCTTGGTCAAAGGTAACTACATCGCCGTGCGACCGGGCGACAAAGGGGCCGCGCCGCAACGTGAATTTGTGGCCAGGCCCAAGGCGCCGCCGCTGGACCTGCGTTCGCCCGGCCTGCACTTGGTGTTGTTCACCGAAAACCTCGGTTCACTGGAGGTCGGCAGCCCGATTCTCTACAAACAGGTCAAGGTCGGTTCGGTCCAGAGCTATCAGTTTTCACGCACCAAAAAGCAGTTGGTGATCGGTGTACACATCGAGAAGGAATACGAAGGTCTGGTCAACGCCTCGACACGGTTCTGGAATGCCAGCGGTATCACCCTCACGGGTGGGCTGACCGGCGGAATCCAGGTCAAAAGTGAGTCGCTGCAAAGCCTGATGGCCGGCGGTATCGCCTTCGAAACCCCGCAGGCGAATGCGCCGTTGCAGAAACGTATTCCACGTTTCCGTCTGTTCGCCAACCATGACGAGGCCAACCAAAAAGGCACCGTGGTCACGATCAAGGTTGATCGAGCCGATGGCTTGCGCAGCGGTACACCTGTGAGATTCAAAGGCCTGGATGTCGGCAAGATTGAAGACGTCGACCTCAGCGATGACCTGCAATCAGTGCTGCTGACTGCACGAATCACCGAAGTGCCGGAGCGTATCGCTCGGGTTGGGAGTCAATTCTGGGTCGTCAAACCTGAATTGGGTCTGATCAAGACGTCCAACCTCGAAACGCTGGTCACTGGTCAATACATCGAAGTGCAACCGGCCGCGAAAAACCTCGGCCCGCAGAAAAACTTTGTGGCCCTGGCCAATCCGCCGGAAACCGCTAAACAAGAAGCCGGTTTGAGTCTAGTGTTGAGCGCTGCTCGCCGTGGTTCGCTGAAAACAGGTGTGCCGGTCACCTATCGCGAAATCACTGTGGGCAAGGTGACAGGCTATGAACTCGGCCAGACGGCGGATCGTGTGTTGGTGCACATCCTGATCGAGCCGAAGTACGCGCCGTTGGTGCGCAGCGGCACGCGCTTCTGGAACACCAGCGGTTTCGGGTTCGACTACGGCTTGTTCAAAGGCGCAACGGTTCGTACCGAATCGTTGGAAACGTTGATTCAGGGTGGCATCGCCTTCGCCACGCCGGACGGTGATCGCATGGGCAGCCCGGCGCGGCCTGAGCAGACGTTCCCGCTGTTCGACAAGTTTGAGGATGAATGGCTGACCTGGGCGCCGAAGATTTCACTCGGCAAATAGTCTATTGGTATCCATGCCTCCGCCATCGCGAGCAGGCTCGCTCCTACATTGAGTCAATGTCGTTCACAGATTTTGTGTACGACACCGATCAAAATGTAGGAGCGAGCCTGCTCGCGAAGAGGCCCTTAAATTCGTTATAAATCCCACGCCACAAAAAAGGCCGCGATCCATTGGATCGCGGCCTTTTTAATGCCTTCGATTAACGCAAATCAGACCGCATCCAGCTCCGGCTCATCCGCTTCAACGTTAACCACAGCCTTCACCTCATCATGCCGGCGAATGTACTTCCAGTCCGCCTCATCGATGTAGATCCCGTTTGGCCCGCTGCCACCTTCCAGGTCGATCGCCACACTGGCGCAGACCTGCGGCTTCACACTCGCCAGGATCGGCACAAAGCCCAGTTGCAGGCTGGTTTCCAGCAACGCTGCCTGGTTCTTCTCATCGATGTCCGCCGCCTCGTCGAGGTAGTACGGCAGGCGCACGCGACCGGCCTGGTCGCGGTCCATCAAGTGCAGCAACAAGTACATGTTGGTCAGCGCCTTGATGGTCATCGTCGTGCCGTTGGACGCCGCGCCGTCGATGTCGGTGTGGATAACCGGTTGACCATTGACCTTGGTGATCTCGAACGCCAGTTCGAACAAATCCTTGAGGCCGAGTTGGTTGTGGTTCGCCGCCACCAGCCGCGCCAGGTATTCCTTGGCTTCTTCGTTCTTGTTGTCCTGATCGGCGCTTTGGCTCAGGTCGAAGACCGAAAGGGTTTCGCCTTCTTCGTATTGGCCGGCGCTGTGGATGATCTGGTCAATGTGCTTGAGCGCTTCCTTGTTCGGCGCGAGCACGATGCGGAAGCTCTGCAGGTTGGACACCTGACGCTTGTTGATCTCGCGGTTGAACAGCGCCAATTGATGCTCAAGGCTGTCGTAGTCGCTGCGGATGTTGCGCAGGGTCCGGGCGATGTCGGTGACCGCCGCACGGCGCGCCTTTCCGAGAGTCAGGGCTTCGTCGGTGCGGTGCGCATAGGCGTTGATCAGTAGTTGCAGGCGACGCTCCATATCGTCTTCGCTGTCGAACTTGGCCACGCCTTTGAGGCGAACCTGTGCGTAAAGCGCCTCGATCTGGCCGTCGCTGCGCTGCAAACCCTGCCAGCTGTCCTGATAGTCATTGAGCAACGGCAGCAGGTTGTCCATGGAATCGTCGATCGGGTCCATGAACGGCGTGCCGAACGGCAGATCTGCCGGCAACAACTGACGGCGGCGCAGGGCATCGTCGAGGGTGCGTTGCTTGGCTTCCATGTCGCCGATCTGCCGGCCAACCAGTTGCAGCTTGGCCGACAGTTGCTGGACGCGCTCGGTGAAGGCATCACTCGAACGTTTCAACTCATCCTGCGCCGCTTCCATCTGCGCCAGTTGTTCCAGCTTGTCGCCTTCCTCTGCGCTCAAGGTTTGCGCGCGGCGGAAATCTTCCAGGGCTTTCTGCGCGTCCAGCACTTGCTGGTACAGCGCTTCGGTCTGGGTCTTGCTCGCCGCGCGGTCGGCTGCCACGGCTTGCTGGGTTTTCAGTTGCTTGAGTTCTTTGTCCAGACGCTCTTTCTGATCGCGCAGCGCCGCGCGGTCCGCCAAAGCTTGCAGCGCAGGCGGCTCGATGTGCGAGATGTCGATGGACAGCCCCGGCACTTCGAAACGCTCGCCTTTGAAACCGTCGAGGATCAGCTCCATGGATTTGACCCACTGACCGTCCTCGTCCAGCGTAATCCCGTGTTCGCCCAGCGGCAGGCTGAACAGCGCGCTGTTGAACAGACGCATCAGGCGCTCGACGTCCTGTTGCGAGAACTCTTCGCGCAGACGGGCGTAGCTGTTGTTGTCGGCGTGATCGAGTTGCTGTTTCACCGACTTCAGGCGTTTTTCCAAGTCCCGCAGACGTTCTTCCAGGTCTTCGGCCGAGAACTGCCGCGACTGGGCCAATGCACCGGCCAGTTCATCGTGCGCGTCCTTGGCCGCGAGCAGTTGCTGTTCCAGCACTTTGACGTCATCGACCAAAGCGAAGCGATTCTTCAGCGCGGACAGTTCGCCGAGCCAGCGCTGGATGCCGGTGATTTCCCGCTCCAGGCGCATCAATTCCTGAGTGCCGCCGCGTTGGTCGTTTTGCAGCGCGTCCTGCTCGTTGCGGTAGTGCTCGGCCTGAATCGTCAGCTCTTCCTTGCGCGCACTGGCGTAGTCCGACCAGGTGCCGAGCAGGGAATCGAGCAGCGGCGAGATCCGGTGCAGTTTGCCGCGCAGAATATTGCGCTGGGTCACGCCAGCTGCAAGGGCTTCAACCAACGGGCCGGCGGTGACCAGCGAGTTGTAGTCCTGCTCCATGCGGCGTACATCGCGGAACGCTTCTTCGCACGCCGCGATGTAGTCGACGCTGCCGGAGCGAAGGCTGTGTTCGAACGCATCGAGAAACAGCTGCTTGAGCTTGGCTGCGGTGATTTCGCGCATGTGCAGCAGGTTGATGAACAGTGCGCGGAAGGTCTTCAGGCTCTGCTCGCTGGTGGAGCGCAGCGGGATCAGTGTCAGGTCCAGCGGAATCGAGGTGTGGCCGCCGACCAGCAAACGACGCAGTTCATCAGGCTTCAACTCGTAGGCTTTCAGGCCTTCGCGCTCAAGGTTGGTGAACAGCTCTTTCTGACGCAGGCAAGTGTCGTTTTTTTGGTAATGGGCCAGGTCCAGTTTGCCGGCGTAGGCAAAGAACTGGTGACCGAAACCACCGCCCGGGCCGCGACCGACCACGCCGATAACGTGCGGACCGTGGGGCAGCGAGACTTCGACCAGGATGTAACTGGTGTCCGAAGCGAAGTAGAAACGCCGGGATTGTTCCAGGCTGTACTTGCCGAAACTCATGTCCGACATGCGCGCCAGAATTGGGAACTGCAAGGCGTTGATCGAGGCGGATTTACCGAGGTTGTTTGCGCCGTAGACCGACAGCGGTTCTTCCAACGGGAACAGACCGAGGCTGTAACCGGCGGTGTTCAAAAGGGCAAAGCGGCGAATGCCGTAGCGTTCCTTGCTCATGCATCGGTCTCCTGTTCTTCGGCAATGGCGCGGGCCATGGCGTCTTCTTCGCTTTCTTCTTCGAAGTCGCTCAAGTCCAGTGGATCATCGGTTTGCAGCAGCTTCTCGTCGCTGTCGTCGTCGATCAACACCGGAACCGGCAGAGGCAGCACGCTGTGCAGGCTGGCGGCTAGATCGCGGTCTTGCTGGACCGACAGGCAAACGTCGAGGAAACGGTGCATCGGCGGCAGGAAACGGTAGATGCCGTTTTCTTCGCCGGCAAAACCGAGTTGAGTCATGCGGCGCATGATCTTTTCTTCGAGTTCTTCGACAGTCTGCACTTCGGCCTGGATGAACAGGTCGCGGTACTTTTCCAGCAACGAAGGCAATTCATCGCGACCGAGGCTGCCACCGTCGAGCACGGCGACCGGGTCACGGCCCTGATCGGCCAGATGCTCGACGAGGATGAAGGTGAACAGCGCCAGACGCTGGGCAGTCTTGTTCACTGCCGCAGCGGCCAGATCCGGCACGAAGTAGTAGAAACCACGGGTGTCGCAGACCAGCTCATAGCCCAGCGCCCGGAACAGCGTGCGGTACTGGTCCTGGAAGTTCGACAGTTGTGCGTACAGCTCCGGGTCGCGGCGGCTGACGTGGTAGCCCTTGAACAGCTCGCGGAAGATCGGCGCCAGTTGAGACAGTTCGTTTAGATCAAGATGCATGTGGAATGCTCGCAGAATCCTCGGCGGCGGTGTCGCGGGCCGAGAGCAGGGCGAAGGAGCGCAGGCTGACCTGGTGCTCATGAGTGTGGTAATCGCGACGTTCCAGACGCTCGCGTTTGAAGCGTTTCTCGCGCGACAGGCGCGAGAACCAATAAAGCAATTCGTCGGTAGCGCCGTCCGGTTCCTGCTCCAGCAGCCAGGTCATCAAATCCGGCATCGGCAGGGCGTCTTCGCAGCGTTCGAGCATTTCCCGAACCGTGCGTGGCGCGCGCGGTGCTTCGCCTTTCTGAGTCTTGTGGGCCTTGGGGAAACGCGCCGGTTTCGGCTCGAAACGCGCCAGCGCATAAACGTAGGCTTCGACCTGACTGGCGCTGCCAAGGAAGGTGCTTTGCGGGCGGGTGAACATCGGCATCGCCGCTTGCGGCACCGCATCGATGCCTTTGCGACGAATGGCCGACAAGGCCAGCGCCGCACCACGGGTCACGGCGTTGTGCCGACGGGCTTCTTCACGCAGCGGCAGCAGCAACTCGCGGGCATGGCGCAGGGTCAGCTGGGCGCAGGTCTGCATTTCGAGGATGCGCGCGTGAGTACGCAGCAGCATGTCGTCATCGACCAGGTGGCCGAGGCGCTGCTGTTCCGTGAGCATCTTCAGCAGGACGTTTTCGACCTTGCGCACGCCTTGCTCGAAGGCGCCGTCGGCGTTCACCAACTGAATCATCGGCTCGACGTATTCGTCCCAGGTCGCCAGCACTTCGGCGTAACGCTGACGTAGCGGGATCTGCCGGTCGCTGGTCTTGGCGCGCTCGGCGACGGCCACCAGGGCCTGTTCGTCGTTGGCCAGTTTCTTGAGAACATCGCGCACGCGCATGTCGAGCAGGCGCAATTGACGCGCCAGGTCGTGGCCGTCGCGGATGTCGAAGGCGTCCTGGATGTAACCGGCCAGGCGTTCGAGGTGGCGCAGATAGGCTTCGATCTCCAGGCACAGGCCCAGTCGGTGCTCACGGCGCAGGTAGGCGAGGAAGTCGTGGATCTGCGCGTTGAGCTCGAAACGGTTCGGGCTTTTCGCCACGGGCACCAGAATGTCGAGGCGGATCCACACGTCCAGCAGGCTGGTGATGTCCTGCGGCGTACTGTCGAGTTGCTGGGCGGCCAACTGTGAACGCAATTCGTTGAGGCTCAAGGTGCCTTGGTCGAAGTGCTCGCACAGTGGCTCCAGAAGTGCCCAGTGTTCAGCGAGGGCGCGCAAGACGCGCTTGGGTTCGATCATCGGAATGGCCGGCTGGTTGGCGATTAAAAGCCGCGATTGTACTGCATCGGGACCGATGCGATTTACTCTCGGGACGGGCTGTAGCTGTTTCTAAGGGAAAGAGTATCGATCAAGCGCGGGCGATCTTGAGCGAAGGGCGGTAGAATCACCGCACTTTAGTTATCCACAAGTGGCCGACCTTTGCTAATCGAGTCCCGTCGCCGCGCCTATTTGACTGCCATGCAGGTGGTCAACTGGCTGCCGCGCACCGAATTGCCCTTTGCCGCGCCCTCGCGTCCCGAGCTGCTGGAGATGCCGGAACCGTTGGTCGTTGCGCCTATGGTGCCTGCCTCTGCGCCAGCACCTGCCGCCAACGCCGCCGCTGCGCCAGTGGTGGCACCGACGGAGCGAGTAAAGATCGAGGTGCCGCGCCCCTCGTTGGCCAGCACCCGCACGAACGCCAAGGTCGAAGAAGAGACCGCGCCGGTCGTCCCCAAGGCTGTGCAAGTGCCGCCACCGCGCTTTTCCCTGCAATTGCTGCGCGCCGGTCGTTGCCTGCTGTTGGTCGAGTTACCCACAGGCGAAACGTTCCAGACCCGCGACCCTGCCTATCTGCTGCTCAAAGACATGCTGCGCGCCGCCGGTCTGCCGGACAGCCCGCAGATCATCGGCGAGCCGGTACGCTGGCCGCTGCTGGTCCGGGGCACCATGGACCAGGGCCCGGAAGCCGCTCGGGACTTCGTCCAAGGTTTCCTTTCGGCCCGACTGGAAGACGCTCCGTGCGTTTGCGTGTGGCTGATCGGCCTGCCAGCGGTGCGTTTTGCCGGGGAAGCGAACGCCGAATCCTTCAACCGCGAACTCCAGGTCGAAGGCCTGGGCTCGGTCTGGGCCCTGCCGGGCCTGGAATTATTAATGGAAGAGCCACAGCGTAAGGCTGATGTCTGGCAAGCCATGCGTCGGCTGATGGCGCGCTGGAAAGAATCGAATGAGTGACGCTGTATCGTTCCGCCCGATGAACGAGGCGGACCTCGACGCTGTACTGAAAATCGAATACGCGGCGTACAGCCACCCCTGGACCCGCGGGATATTTCTGGATGGGCTGGGCAAGTACCAGATCTGGCTGATGTTCGAAGGACAGCAGCAGGTCGGTCATGGCGTGGTGCAGATCATTCTGGATGAAGCGCATCTGCTCAACATCACCGTCAAACCGGAGAATCAGGGCCGTGGCCTGGGCTTGACGCTGCTGGAGCATTTGATGTCCCGGGCCTACGACGCCAAGGCGCGGGAGTGTTTTCTGGAAGTGCGCGACAGCAACCGTGGCGCGTTCCGGTTGTATGAGCGGTATGGGTTTAACGAGATCGGGCGGCGGCGGGATTATTATCCGGCCGTTGGCGGGCGAGAAGATGCCGTGGTCATGGCCTGCACCCTCGTCGACTGACTCGCTTTAAAAGCATCGCGGGCAAGCCCGCTCCCACAGTGGACCGGTGTTGTACACATACTCTGTGACCGTCATAAATCCTGTGGGAGCGGGCTTGCCCGCGAAGGCGTCCTGACTGGCACTACAAATCAACGATTACCATCCATCGGATCCCGCCGCGCCATTTCTTCTTCATCCAGGCCATTGCCCCCGCCAATATCGTCTTCATCGACAATGCTCAAATCCCAATCCGCCTGATTGCCTTCACCGGCCTCATGGGCATCCCGCGCGCCGTCTTCACGGATCAACGTTTCCGGGCTCATGTCATCATCGGTAGACTCATGGTCATCGGTCGAGGCGCCGGTCATGCCCGCTTCACGCACGCGTTCCCGAGGCATCAGGCGTTCACGCTCCGTTTGCGGCAGCTCGTCGCCGATTTTGGCGCTGGGTTCTTCCTCGTCGAAATCCAGCTCATGAATCGAACCCATGCGGTCTTCGTTGTCATCGATGGGCTCGGGTTGCACCGCATCGTACGGACGTCGTGAATCAGTCATGGCAATTCCTCATACTGTGGGCCTTACTAGGGTGGACCCACTGAACTCCTGAGAATTCCACTGGCCATACTTGCATCAAGCGCGTGACCCAGACGGGCGGTTGTCTGTCAAACCAGCGCATCATTCTTGAGGCTTTAGAGCATGAACGAATTACAAGATCTGATTGATAACAACGAACGCTGGGCCGAGGCGATCAAACAGGAAGATCCGGACTTCTTCTCCAAGCTGGCCCGCCAACAGACGCCGGAATACCTGTGGATTGGCTGTTCCGACGCCCGCGTGCCGGCCAACGAGATCGTCGGCATGCTGCCCGGCGACCTGTTCGTCCATCGCAACGTGGCCAACGTGGTGCTGCACACCGACCTCAACTGCCTGTCGGTCATTCAGTACGCGGTCGACGTGCTCAAGGTCAAACACATCCTGGTCACTGGCCACTACGGCTGCGGCGGTGTACGCGCTTCGATGCAGGACCGCCAATTGGGCCTGATCGACGGCTGGCTACGCTCGATCCGTGACCTCTATTACGAAAAGCGCGAAGAACTGGCCGAGTTGCCGACCGAAGAAGAACGGGTCGACCGTCTCTGCGAGCTCAACGTGATCCAGCAAGTGGCCAACGTCGGCCACACCAGCATTGTGCAAAACGCCTGGCATCGCGGGCAGAACCTGTCGATCCACGGATGCATCTATGGCATCAAGGACGGTCGCTGGAAAAGCCTGAACACGACCATCAGTGGTTTTGAACAGTTGCCGCCGCAATACCGACTGCGTCCGGTCGAGACGCTGTAAAGCCGTTCAGCAGAGACTGCGCCGACGCCAGTGGTGGTAAAACAACTGGCCGTCGGCGTTCGGCGATTCGTCGTAGCCGCAGATCCACTCTCGGCATTCGGGACAGCCGCAACAGCAGGCGAACTGGCGCAGCAGCTTGTCTTCGGTTGTGGCGAAGTCCATGGTCAGGTGGTCGCCTTTGCGGATGTCCTTCAGCGCCCATAACCATAGCTCGCTCATGTCGCAAAAGACGTTAGGGCCGCAAGAGTGTTCCAGTAGTCCGCTGAAATGTGGGTCGTAGACGTGAATGCTCGGCGCCAGTTGCCGGGTATGCTGATTGCGGTAAGGCAGTAAATGTCCCGACACGCGACAGATTCGGCTGATCCGTGGGAAATCGCGCAGGGCCGCAACGGCCACCGCAGACCCACTGGCGTTGTAGATAATCTCGAAATCCGCGCGGGAGGGAAATCCAAGCCTCAGCGGCAGCTCCGGGAATGGGTAGATTCCATCGGGAGGTTGCGCAACGGTTCCGGGCAGGGGTTTAGGTTTCATAACGATCCTTGTCGGCAGCGCGTTGCGACTTCCAAAACTGACGTCCTGTCAGCCCTGCAACACAGGGGTTTACCTCAAGATCTCGCAAATGAAACGATGGGTCTACTGTCAGAACTGACAGGAGGAAAGTGCGCTTTTGCGCGTAAGCCTTCGCTCACGCGTAAAAGTGCAAGGGCGATTACAGCGCAGGTGCCGGAGCCGCAGTCAAAGGTGCCAGGGCTTGCAGCTGTTTGAGCTGCGCCTGGATCGGCGTCGTCGCGCACTTGGCCACCGCTTGTTCAGGCGTCAGGTTACGGATCGAGGTGTAGAACAGCTCGCAGGTTTTTTCTTTCCGGGTCACTTGCCACGTCTGCGTGCAGCCTTTCAGCTGAACGGTCGGGTCAGTCCCGGGTTTGCTGCCCATACCAGCCTGCCAGCAGGCGGCGCTCAAGTCCTGGCCCATGACTTTCAGGCCCGCGGCGTCGGCCTTGGCCTGAGCATCCTCGCCGGTGTAGCTCTCCGGGTCGGCGGCGTACCAGATGTAACTCGGGTGGTTGGAACCCAGCACCGGCACTTTCACCCCCTCGCTCGGGCTGATCGTGGCCAGACCCAGCACGTTCACGGTCGGCCCGTATTGCTGCTTGATCCAGTTACGCACAGGCGCGCCGAACGCGACCATCGGCAACGCGGCACCGCGAGCGTTCTGGCTGACTTCCTTGACCATGGTGGTCTGGTAGTCCTTGAAGTAGTCGTAGACCCCTTCCAGATCCTTGCCGGCACTGGACGGCGCCGCAATCGGCGCAATGTCGATGATGGTCTGGTAGCCCGGCGTCTGATCGGCGGGGATACCGTTGTCGGTCAGCAGCGTGGCCCAACGGTCGGTGGTCTTGGACTCCAGATAGTCTTGGGCCTGGGTCAGCGAGTAATCCGGCGGGAAGTGCAACAGTTCAACGCTTTTGCGGTTTTCCAGGGCCATGCCCAGTGGCAGGAACAGATACCAGCTGTAAGCCCACTTGCCATCGGCATTCAGCTTGCTGGCGCCGGTGTAGGCCAGATCACCGGCATCGAGCAACGCCGCCAGCGGTTTTTCATAGCCACGGGGTACGCCGCTGATTTCGGCGTAGAGCTGATCGTTATCGGTTTTGACCAGCACTTTCGCCGCGCTGTAACCATCGCGCTGCACGCTTTGGGTCAGGTAATGCTCGACCGTTTGCTCCAGCGTCCAGTTGCGAAAGCAGATCACGTTGCAGTTGTTGGGATAGGCGAACAGGCGGGTGACGCGTTCGGTACTGCCCAGCTTCAGGTCGACATCAGCATGGGCGGCGGCGCTCAGGGTGAGGGCCGCGAGGGTGAGTCCTGCGAATTTGAACATGCTCAGATCCTTTTCAGCGTGGTCCCGTTGATTGGGTTACGCGCCATACTGGATCAGCGGCGTTACACAGAACAGTGTTTGCGTGTAGTTTTTTGCGTAGAGCCTGCGGTGTGTATGCAAGGAACTCTCGGTTATGGAGTCCGGCCCGGGCTTAATGTCTATGGGCCGGACGGAGGTTGAAGCGTTACAACAGCTTTAGTGCCAGATGAGTACCGGCGCGCAAGTACTCGACCTGTGCAAATACGGCATCCTTGACGATGGCCTCTCCTGTATCGGTCAGTTTGGCTTTTTTGGCATCAATGATGGACGTTTGCGTTAATTGCATCACTACATCCATCGCTTTTTGAAGGGCGGTCAAATTGTTGTGCTGGCCGAACTCGCGGACGACAGCGTCCATACGGCGATCTGCATCATCACGCAGCTTTTTATATTCAACGACTGAAACCCTACCGTCCTGGTAAATCTCGTTAATCATCTCTTCCAGCGTTTTCGATATTAAAGACATGTCTTTGTTCATCCTTGGTCAGTGCTGTCTTACTTTAAAAAGTTTGTGAGCTGTCGGAGTTTACTCAGCGATTTATAGGTTGGAGATAAGAACTCTCCGGGTTTCATGTCAGGCGCAATCGAGCCTGTATGTAGGATAAATCTAGGCGTTTGTTTCATGCTCAAGCAGGGTGAACGGATTGCACCTGCCCGCAGCAGGTGCAATCACTTACGTGTTACGGCATGACCGGTGCCGTATACGTCAGCGTCGTCCCCAACGCCCACAGCAGAAACAGCACCAGCGGCGTGTGCACCAGCAGTTGCACGAACGAAAACCCGATCAAGTCTCGCGCCTTCAACCCAAGCACGCCCAGCAGCGGCAGCATGTAGAACGGGTTGATCAGGTTCGGCAGGGCTTCCGCCGCGTTGTAGATCTGCACGGCCCAACCCAGGTGGTAGTTCAGGTCGGTGGCCACTTGCATGACGTACGGCGCTTCAATGATCCATTTGCCGCCGCCGGACGGAATGAAGAAACCGAGGATCGCCGAATACACGCCCATCAGCAGCGCATAGGTGTCGTGGGATGCAATGCTGACGAAGAAGGTCGAGATGTGGTGGGCCAGGGTCTGCGCGTCGGTGCCTTTGACCGTGGTCATCAGCGCGGCGATTGAGCCATACAACGGGAATTGGATCAGTACGCCGGTGGTGGTCGGCACCGCTCGGGACACGGCATCGAGGAAGCTGCGTGGACGCCAGTGCAGCAGCGCGCCGAGCATGATGAACAGGAAGTTGTAAGTGTTCAGGCCCGAGATCGCGCTGATCGCCGGTTTGGTCGAAAACTCGTGGAACAGCCATCCCGTCGCCAGCAGCACCAACAGAATCGTCAGCAGCGGGCTGTGCTCAAGCCATTCGCCGGGGCGGGTACGCGGTTGCAGTGGTGGCAGGTTGAAACTCGGGTCGATGCCACAGGCTTCGGCGTCGCGGGCTGTTTTCGGCCCCGGCGCGGTGGCGTAGGCGATGATCAGCGAGATCACGATCAGTGCCAGCAACATGACGCCGGACTGCCAGAGAAAAATGGTCTGGGTGAACGGAATGACGCCGGTGATCGACAGAATCGAGGGCGGCAGGCTGGCCGGGTTGGCCTGCAATTGCGCGGCGGACGATGACAGGCCCAAGGCCCACACGGCGCCAAGGCCCAGGTACGCGGCAGCACCGGCGGCGCGGTAATCCATTTTCAGGTCGGTGCGGCGGGCGAGGGCGCGCACCAGCAGACCGCCGAATACCAGCGAAAGGCCCCAGTTCAGCAGCGACGCAACCATGGAAATCAACGCGACCCAGGCCACGGCCGAGCGCCCGTTTTTCGGGATCCGCGCCAAGCGGTCGATGAGCTTCACCGCGGGCGGGGAGCTGGCGACCACATAACCGCCGATCACCACGAACGCCATCTGCATGGTGAACGGGATCAGGCTCCAGAAGCCGTCACCAAACGCCATCGCCGCATCGGTGGGTTTGGCGCCCATGAACAGGGTGGCCACGGCCACGATGATCACCGCCAGCGCGGCAAATACCCAGGAGTCGGGGAACCAGCGTTCGGCAAAACTTGAACAGCGCAGGGCAAAGCGGGCGGAGCGGGTATCTTCGATATCAGCGGCCACGGGAGTACCTCGAATTTTTATGTTTATTGTGGTCTTTGGGGCGGCAAAGGCCCGTCTGGACAGGGGCCAACAGTAAATCAATCAGTCATATTTTGTGACGAAGATTAACCAGTCTGAGACTTTGGTCTAACGGGTTGTCCGTGGGCGCATTTGCGTAGACCATGGGCGCCTTGGTTTTTTGCCTGTGCCAGAGTTCTTTTCATGACTGCCAACATCGATTCGCGCCCGGCGCCGTTCAGCCGCTCGGACTACAAGACCCTTGGCCTGGCGGCCCTTGGTGGCGCGCTGGAAATCTACGACTTCATCATTTTCGTATTTTTCGCGCTGACCCTCAGCCAGCTGTTCTTTCCGCCGGAAATGCCCGAGTGGCTGCGCTTGCTGCAAAGCTTCGGGATCTTCGTGACGGGTTATCTGGCGCGCCCATTGGGCGGCATTCTGATGGCGCATTTCGCCGACCGACTGGGGCGCAAGAAGGTCTTCAGCCTGAGCATCCTGATGATGGCGCTGCCGTGCCTGCTGATCGGCATCATGCCGACCTACGCCCAGATCGGCTATTTCGCACCGCTGCTGCTGTTGGTCCTGCGGGTCCTGCAAGGCGCGGCGGTCGGCGGTGAAGTACCGAGCGCCTGGGTGTTCGTCGCCGAGCACGCGCCGGCCGGGCATCGCGGTTATGCCCTTGGCTTCCTGCAGGCCGGGCTGACCTTTGGTTACCTGATCGGCGCCCTGACGGCGACCTTTCTGGCGCAGGCGTTCACCCCGGCGGAAATCCTCGATTACGCCTGGCGCTACCCGTTCCTGCTGGGCGGCGTGTTTGGCGTGATTGGCGTCTGGCTGCGCCGCTGGCTCAGCGAAACCCCGGTGTTCATGGCCATGCAGGCGAAGCGCGATGCCGCTGTCGAACTGCCGTTGCGTACGGTCTTGCGCGAACATCGCCTGGCGATTCTGCCGGCGATGCTCCTCACCTGCGTACTGACCTCGGCGGTGGTGGTGTTCGTGGTCATCACCCCGACCATGATGCAGAAAACTTTCGGCATGACCGCCAGCCACACCTTCGCCCTGAGCGCGTTGGGCATTGTGTTCCTGAACATCGGCTGCGTACTCGCCGGGCTGCTCGTCGATCGCATCGGTGCCTGGCGCACGGTCATGCTTTATAGCCTGTTGCTGCCGCTGGGTATCGGCGTGCTTTATACATGCCTGATCACCGGCGGCGACTGGATCGGCTTGGCCTACGCAATTGCCGGGCTTGGTTGCGGGGTCGTCGGAGCCGTGCCGTCGGTGATGGTCAGTCTCTTTCCGGCGCGGATTCGCGTCTCGGGAATTTCCTTCACTTACAACATTGCCTACGCAGCATGGGCGAGCATCACACCGTTGTTGCTGATCGGTCTGATGCCGTGGAGTCCATGGATTTGCGTGATTTTCAGCGCGGTAATGGGCGCAGTGGGCGTGAGCAGCGCGGCGTATTTCGGTACTCGCATGCCACGGGTTGAACACTGCCCGGCCGCCGGCACGGCATGAATGAAAAACCCGGCAGGCGTGTCCCAACTATTTTTGTAGGACAAACCTGAAACACTCTTCAGAAAATATCCGCAAGGCCGATGGTTAGGCTGCATGCCGCTTTCCATCCCTGTCCATCGGTGCTTTCCATGTTCAACAAACGCTTGAAGCAGGAGCTGTCGGCTCTTCGTGAAGAACTCTCCAGCCTTCAGCAAGTGAAGGAAAGTCTGGAAAGCGAGATGCTGGTCCTGACCCTTGATCCTGAAGGGCGGATTCAATCGGTCAACCAGAACTTCCTCGGCGAGATGCTCTACAAGAGCAGCGACCTGTTGGGCCGGCACATTGAAGACATCGTCCCGATCCATGTGAAATCGGACGAATTCCACCACCGCTTCAAGTCTGCGCTGACCCGTGGCGAGCACTTCGCCGGCGCCGTGCGTTTGCTGCGTGGCAATGGCCAGGAAGCCTGGCTGCGCTCGATCGCTCAGCCGGTGCGGTCCTCGGAAGGGCGCATCAAGCACTTCTCGATTTATTCCAGCGACCTGACCCGCACCATCGAGGCGTCCCGCGAACACGAGAACCTGATCGGCGCCCTGGTGCGTTCGACGGCGGTCATCGAGTTCGATCTCAATGGCAACGTGCTGGCGGCCAACGAGCGGTTCCTCAGCGGCATGGGTTACAACCTGGCGCAGATCAAAGGCAAACATCACCGTACTTTCTGCGAGCCTGAAGAGTACAGCAGCGCTGAATACCAGAACTTCTGGCGCCGCCTGAACGCCGGCGAGTTCGTGGCTGGCCGCTTCAAGCGTGTGGACAGCCACGGTCGTGTGGTCTGGCTGGAGGCGTCGTACAACCCGGTGGTGGATGCCAACGACACGCTGTACAAAGTGGTGAAATTCGCCACGGTGATTACTGATCAGGTCAATCAGGAGCAGGCGGTCGCCGAAGCGGCCAACATCGCCTACAGCACCTCCCAGCAAACCGATCAAAGCGCCCAGCGTGGAACCGCCGTGGTGACTCAGGCGGTGGACGTGATGCGTGAACTGGCCCGGCACATGCAAACCGCCGGCGAAGGCATCGAAGCGCTGAACGAGCAGTCGCTGGTGATTGGCACCATCGTCAAAACCATCAGCGGCATTGCTGAACAGACCAACCTGCTGGCGCTTAACGCGGCCATCGAGGCGGCGCGCGCCGGTGAACAGGGTCGAGGGTTTGCCGTGGTCGCGGACGAAGTCCGGCAATTGGCTTCGCGTACCAGCCAGGCCACCGATGAAATCGTTGGCGTGGTGCGTCAGAACCAGGACATGGCGCGCAATGCCGTGGCCCTGATGACCGACGGTCAACTCCAGGCTGAACAAGGCCTGGCGCTGGCGGCGGAGGCGGGCACGGTGATCGTCGAGATTCAGGACGGCGCGCAGAAAGTGGTCAACGCGGTCGGGCAGTTCGCCAATCAACTGGCGACTTGATACCTGCGCTCCTTTCGGAAATCGCTACAATCGGCGTTTTGCAAAAGGAGCAGCCCTCATGAGCGTTTCTCACCGCCGTCCGGTTCCCTTGTCCAAGGCTTATCGCCTGCTCAATCACGGGCCGACCGTGCTGGTCAGTGCCGCGCATGACGGCCAGCGCAACATCATGGCCGCCGCCTGGGCGATGCCTTTGGACTTCGAACCGCCGAAAATCGCCGTAGTGCTGGACAAGTCCACCTGGACCCGCCAACTGCTGGAAGCGTCGGAAACCTTCGTGCTGAACGTTCCCTGCGCTGCCCAGGCCGATATCGCCCAGACCGTGGGCTCGACGTCGGGCCTGGAACTGACTCAGGGCCAGGGGCTGGACAAATTTCAGGTGTATGGCCTGCAGACGTTCAACGGTGAGCTGGTCGATGCGCCGATGCTTGAAGGTTGCGTCGCCTGGCTGGAGTGCCGATTGCTGCCGGAGCCCGACAACCATCAGCAATACGACCTGTTCGTGGCCGAAGTGATTGCCGCCCAGGCCGATGAGCGCGTGTTCAGCGAAGGCCGTTGGCACTTCGCGGGACACGATGCATTACGCACCCTGCACCATGTGGCGGGCGGGCATTTCCTGACGATTGGCGACCCGGTGGACGGCAAGACCTTGCAGTCGTAAACCGGCTGCCTTTCACACCCAGACGTCATTCTGCGCCGTGCGTTCGCCGCCTTCGCTGCCCGTGTTTAGTACACCCTTGGGCTCGATCAGCAGCAACTTCACTTCCTGTTCGGCGCTGGGTTTGTGCTCGACACCCTTTGGCACCACATACATTTCGCCCGCGTTCAGCAGCACGTGGCCATCGCGAAAGTCGATGCGCAATTGCCCTTCGAGCACGATGAAGGTCTCGTCGGTATCCAGGTGATCGTGCCAGATGAAATCCCCCAGCAGTTTCACCACTTTGAACTGGTAGTCGTTCATCTCGGCGATGACCCGAGGGCTCCAGTGCGAGTCGATCCGGGCGATTTTTTCAGCGAAGTTCAGGCTTTGGTAGGCGTTCATGAAACGAGCTCTCGTGGTTGATCGTGAAGCCACGATAGTCAGCACGGCAGCGGGTTTCTTGTACGATTGTGCGCGGGTCAGCGGCGGTGCATTTTCATCCAGCGGGCCGGTGACAGGCCGTAAGCCTTGCTGAATTGCCGGGTCATGTGGCTCTGGTCGGTGAAGCCGGCGATCAGTGCGGCGCTGACCAGGGACTGGCCCTGGATCAGCAGTGCACGGACCAGGTCCAGTCGGCGCATCGTCAGGTATCGATAAGGGCTGGTGCCGAACAGCAAGCGAAAATCCCTCGACAGGCTCCAGCGATCCCGACCGCTGTGCTGTGCCAGTTCCTCCAGTGTCACCGTGCGATCCAGGGCGCTGTGGATAAACTCCCGAGCGCGTTCCGCCGCCACGTAGTCGAAGCGCTGGCGCTTGGTGGCGGTCACTCCTGAAACACTGTTCAGGGCCTGTGCCAGATCAAACAGCGCGTCTTGTTCTTCCAATGGATCGAGGGGGCAATCCAGGCTTCGCAGCAGCACGTCGGTGGCGGCGAACAGGCGTGGGTCGGTCGACAATCCGGTCTTGATGAACGGCAGCGGTTGCCCGCCGAGTATCTGCTGGATCAGCGCTGGCTCGATGTACATCATCCGGTATTTGAAACCGGCCTCGGTGCCGGCCTCGCCATCGTGGACTTCGTCCGGGTGCAACACCAGGGTCCCGCCGGGCAGACTGTGGCGCCAGCCGCCGCGGTACTGAAAACTCTGCACGCCGGCCAGGGTCCGGCCGATCGCATAGGTGTCATGGCGGTGGAGGTCGTAGCCATGACCGGCAAAAAACGCCTCGAAACGCTGGACCCCGCCAACGTCGGGCGCACGGTGGAACCAGTCGATGGGAGGCGGATGCTTGGCCATGGTGTCGTTGTCTTGAGCTCAATGTCGAACACGGTAACCCAGTGACCGGCCACCTGTCTGCTGGCCGACAAAACCCTTGCGTCGCTGGAAAATCGTCGGCAAATGTAGCAAGGTATCGAGCACTCTCTGAAGCCACGAAGGCGCCCAATATCATGGAAATGACTCCTCTGAGCTACGCCGCACCGCTGTTGTCTCTAGCGCTGTTATGGACGGTTGCGGTGGTGACGCCGGGACCTAATTTTTTCAATACCGCGCAATTGGCCGCCAGTTGCTCCCGCCGTCATGGCGTGGTGGCTGCGATGGGCGTGGCGACGGGCACCGTACTCTGGGGCCTGGCGGGAGGCCTTGGCATCAAGTCACTGTTCAGCGCAGCACCGACGTTGTACCTGAGCTTCAAGATTGCCGGTGGTTGTTACTTAATCTATCTGGGGCTGAAACAGTTCAAGCGCAAACCGACGGTGATGCCGGGGGACAGTTCGTTGAACGGGGCAGGCCGCACGTTGCTGTCGGCTTATGGCCGGGGCTTTGTAGGTAACATGACCAATCCCAAAGCCGCGCTGTTCGTCGCGACGATTTTCGCCACTGCCATGCCTGCCTCCCCGCCACCGATGTTGCTCGCGCTGGCCGTGCTGACCATGGCGACATTGTCGTTCAGTTGGTATTGCAGCGTGGCGCTGTTGTTCGCCAGCCGTCGGGTCGCGGGTGCCTATGATCGTTCACGTAAATGGCTGGATCGCTTCGCCGGCAGTTGCTACTTGCTGTTCGGTGCGCATCTGGTGGCCAATCGTTGAGGTGTATTGAATGAGCAAACTGCGGGTAGGGGTCATTTTTGGTGGTCGTTCGGCGGAGCACGAAGTGTCGCTGCAATCGGCGAAAAACATCGTCGATGCACTGGATCGGTCGCGCTTCGAACCGGTGCTGATCGGTATCGACAAACAAGGTCACTGGCACCTCAATGACCCTTCGAACTTCCTGCTCAACCAGGAAAATCCGGCGCTGATCGCCCTCAACCAATCCAATCGGGAACTGGCCGTGGTGCCGGGCAAGGCCAGCCAGCAACTGGTTGAAACCTCCAGTCAGGAACTGCTGGGCCACGTCGACGTGATCTTCCCGATCGTGCACGGCACGCTGGGTGAAGACGGTTGCCTGCAAGGCTTGCTGCGCATGGCAGATTTACCGTTTGTCGGCTCCGACGTGCTCGGCTCGGCGGTGTGTATGGACAAGGACATCAGCAAACGCCTGCTGCGTGACGCCGGGTTGGCGGTCACGCCGTTCGTGACCCTGACCCGCGCCAGCGCCGCGCGCACCGGGTTCGCCGAGGTCCAGGGCAAACTCGGCCTGCCGCTGTTCGTCAAACCGGCGAACCAGGGCTCATCCGTGGGCGTGAGCAAGGTCAGTGACGAAGCCGAGTACACGGCGGCAGTGGAGCTGGCCCTGGGTTTCGATGAAAAAGTCTTGATTGAATCCGCCGTCAGCGGCCGCGAGATCGAGTGCGCCGTGCTCGGCAACGAGGATGCCATCGCCAGCGGTTGTGGCGAGATCGTGGTGCGCAACGGTTTCTATTCCTACGACAGCAAATACATCGACGCTCAAGCGGCTGAGGTCGTGGTACCGGCCAACATCAGCACCGAGGCCAGTGAGCGCATCCGCGCCTTGGCCGTCGAAGCGTTCCAGGTGCTGGGCTGTTCCGGGCTGGCGCGGGTCGATGTGTTCCTGACCGACAGCGGCGAAGTGCTGATCAACGAAATCAACTCGCTGCCCGGCTTCACCCGCATCAGCATGTACCCCAAGCTCTGGCAAGCCACCGGCATGACGTACAGCGAGCTGGTCAGTCGCTTGATCGATCTGGCACTGGAGAAGCACAAGGCCCGCCAGACACTGAAGATCACTCGCTGAGCGGTACGCAACTATTCAATCAAGGATTTATGGATGAGCGATTCAACGGTGTACCTGTTTTCCTACGGCACCTTGCAGGACAAAGCCGTGCAACTGGCCAATTTTGGGCGCGAGCTGACCGGCAGTGCCGATGCGATGCTGGGTTACGAGCAGTCCTGGGTTGAAATCACCGACCCTGACGTGTTGGCCACCAGCGGCAAGACCCACCATCCGATTCTTCGTCCGGGCAGTGACAGCAGCGCACCGATTCCCGGCATGGTGTTCCAGATCACACCCGAGGAACTGGCCGCCGCTGATAGCTATGAAGTAGCGGATTACAAGCGTGTCAGTGTGGTCCTTCAATCCGGGATTGAAGCTTGGGTGTATGTGAGCGCGTAGTGCTCTTGCGTGATATCCGGTGAGCCGGGAGGGGAACTTTCAGCGCGGGCCAGTACGATTCGGCCGACGCTTGATCAAGCTTGCTTCACTGGCTTAATCAGACTCTCTGCCGGTATCCCGAATAGATCATGTAGTTTCCAAATCATCGGGAGCGTCAACGCACGCTTGCCATTGAGCACTTCATAAACCCGGTTTGTCCGGCCGATGGCTGGCGCAAGGTCTGCGGCAGACAGGCCGGATTGCTCCATGCGGAATTTGATTGCATCGATTGGGTTAGGCAGATCCACCGGAAACAGCTTCGATTCATAAGCTTCTATCAGTGTGATCATGATGTCGAAATAATCCCCTTCGGGCGTGCCAGGCTCTGGCTCATTGTCGAAAAGGGTAGATACATTTTTGAGGGCTGCGCGATAGTCCTCGTCGGTGTGAATCGGATGAATGTTCATTGATTACTCCATCTCGACGGTATCGGCGTCGATTGCGTCGTACTGTTTGTGAGTGCCGACAAATTTTATGTAAACGGCGCCGAAGCGATAAGCGACCGCGACTACCAACCGAAAGTCATTACCCTTGATGTTGAACACGACTCTACGGCTCTTGAGAATGCTGGCGGTAGCAAAGTGCTCTTTTATGTCCGCAGGTGTTTTCCACTCAGCATTCCTTGCCTCGTCAATCCAGGCCAGGAAGGATTGTTCCGAGTCTGGGTACTTCCTCCAAAAACTTTTAAGCTGACTAATGGCGATAATTCTCATGGCGTGATCCTAGTCCCGTGATGGGACTGATGCAAGTCTGTGGAGGTGTGGCCGATGGAAGGAGCGGATTCGACTTTGTACTTAGGTGTTTCGGGTGGCCGAACTGACGCGAAAAATGATCTTTGAACTCTATCGAAGAAGCAGTGGTTTGCAGGTAGGAAAAGTCGGCGCGAGGCAGCCGAACAGGACTCATTACATACAAAAAAGGCCTACCTCCCGGTAAGCCTTTTCCACCCTCTGTAGGACTCAATCCCCCAACGCCACCCCCTCACGCCGAGGATCGGCCCCGCCCGCCAACGAAGCCTTCCCCTGCGCATCCTTCACCCGAACAATCGCCTGGGTGCCGCTGGTCATGTCGATCTCGCTGACGCTGTGCCCTTTGTCCTTCAGCGCCTGAATCAGCCCGGCGCTGAACTGTCCCTCTTCCAGTTCCGTCGGGCCGTTGCGGCTGCCGAAGTTGGGCAGGCTGATGGCCGCTTGGGGTTCGAGGTTCCAGTCGAGCAGGCCGATGGTGGATTTGGCGACGTATTCGATGATCTGCGAGCCGCCGGGCGAACCGATGGTGGCGAGGAATTCGCCGCTCTGGCGATCGAAGATCAGCGTCGGTGCCATGGACGAGCGTGGGCGTTTGCCGGGTTCGACGCGGTTGGCGACTTTCTGCCCGTTTTCTTCGGGGATGAACGAGAAGTCGGTCATCTGATTGTTGAGCAGAAAACCCTGCACCATCACGTGCGAACCGAACGCGGATTCGACGGTGGTGGTCATCGACACCGCCCCCCCTTCGTCATCGACTGCCACCACTTGCGAGGTCGAGATGCGCAACGGCGAACGGTCTGGCGCGTAGGCGACCTTGATGCCCGGCGGGGTGCCGGGTTTGGCCGTGCCCATGCTGCGATCGCCGATCAGGGCGGCGCGGCTGGCCAGATAGGTCGGGTCTACCAGGCCTTTGACGGGGACGGGCGCGAAGTCGGCGTCGGCCAGATAGAGCGCGCGGTCGGCGTAGGCCAGGCGCTCGGCTTCGGCGATCAGGTGTACGGCTTCTGGCGTCGGCTCGGTGCCGGCGGGTTTATCGGTCTTGAGCGGTTTCATTGAGGCCAGGGTAAAGCGCGGATCGCGAGCCTCTAGCGCCTGGAGTGTGCCGAGGATCTGCGCCACGGCGATTCCACCCGACGACGGCGGCGGCATGCCGCAGACTTGCCAGCGTTTATAGTCGGTGCACAGCGGCGCGCGTTCCTTGGCCTGGTAGCCTTGGAGGTCGTTCAGCGACAGGCTGCCGGGGTTGGCGTGGCCTTGAACCTTGGCGACGATTTCTTGCGCGATCGGCCCTTTGTACAACGCATCCGGCCCTTCTTTGGCGATGCGTTTGTACACCGCGGCCAGCGCCGGGTTTTTCAGCTGAGTGCCGGCCGCTTTCGGGCTGCCATCGGCATTCAGGAAGTACGCCATCATGTCCGGCGAGCGACGCATGGAGGAATCTGAAGCGATCAGCTGATGCAGGCGCGGCGAGATGGCGAAACCTTGCTCCGCGAGTCTGATGGCCGGTTCGAACAGCTGCGCCCACGGCAGGCGACCGTGTTTCTGATGGGCCAGCTCAAGCGCTCGCAACACGCCGGGCGTCCCCACTGAGCGACCCCCAATCTGCGCCTGGGTGAAGGCCATCGGTTTGCCGTCAGCCTGCAGGAAAAGCTTCTCCGTGGCGCCGGCCGGTGCGGTTTCGCGACCGTCGTAAGTGCGCACGTTCTTGCCATCCCACAACACAATGAACGCGCCACCGCCGATGCCCGAGGATTGGGGTTCCACCAGCGTCAGTACCGCTTGCATGGCAATCGCGGCATCAATCGCCGAGCCGCCCTGACGCAGCATCTCCCGCCCGGCTTCGGCTGCCAGAGGGTTGGCGGCTGCGGCCATGTGTTTCGAGGCGTATTGGGTTTTAAGGTCGGTGCGATAACCCGAGGCGACTTCCGGCGCAAGCGGCAACGTTGAGGTCGGCGGGGAGTTGCACGCTGCAAGGGTCAGCGCGGTGGCGATCAGCGAAAAGGCTGACAGGCGATAGCGGCTCAAGCGGAAGGCTGAGAACACGTTGGGCACTCCGTCCGTGGGAAAAGATTTGGGGACTTTATCGGCCGACAGGGCGTGGTGCAAACCACGGATGACAGCCAAGACGCTTTTGCCCTTCATGAGTTGACGGATTTTCTGTAGGGTCGAGGGCAACAGACGGGTCAGAAGATCAACAAGAGGCAGCCATGCAGACCGAGTTTCCCACCCAGCCGAGTTACCGCATACAGCGTGAGCAATTCCTCGCCGCAGCGACCGCGGCCGGCGCGACGTTGGCCGAATATCCGCACCCACTTAAAGGGCCGTTCGGCGAGCCCTTGAGCACCGATGTGGCGGTGTTGGGTGATCCGGGTGCCAAGCGATTACTGATCGCGTTGAGCGGTACCCATGGGGTAGAAGGTTTCTATGGCTCGGGATGCCAGATCAAGTGGATGCAGGAATTGGGCAAGCGTTCACTGCCGGCCGATGTCGCGGTGGTGATGATCCACCTGATCAATCCCTGGGGCGCCGCATGGCTGCGTCGGGTCAACGAAGACAACATCGACCTGAACCGCAATCACCTGAACTTCGAACGTCCGCTGCCGGACAATCAGGCTTACGCAGCGCTGCATGAAATCTATGCGTTCACTGAGTTGCGGGGCCCCGAACGTGACCGCGCCGATGCCTTGCTCGACGGGCAGATTCGCGAACACGGCTGGCCGGCGGTGATGTCGATTGTCGAGGGCGGCCAGCACAGTCATCCCGATGGCCTGTTTTACGGCGGGCTGGCGCCGAGCTGGTCGAACCGCACGCTGCACAAAATCCTGCAAAAGCATATGTCCCAAGCCGAGGTCGCGATGTGTTTCGACTTGCACACCGGTGCGGGCGAGTACGGCCACCCAATGTTGCTGACCATCACCGAGGCCGCTTATCCCGCGCTGCCCGATGCGCAGGCCATCTACGGTCCGTGGCTCTACACGCTGCTGACCGGTGCCGACACCTTGAGCGGAACCGGTGTGGCGGCCACCGCTACGGGCTACACCTCGCAGGCACTGCTCAATGCGCTGCCGCAGGTAAAACTGATGCCGTTCGTGATCGAGTGCGGGACTTACCCGGGGGCGGATGTTCATCGCCATTTGCGCGATGACCATTGGCTGCACCTGCATGGCAATCCAAGTGATGCGGTGGGGCGTGGGATCAAACTGAATCTGCTGGAGCAGTTCTATCCCGCCGACAACGACTGGCAGGCGATGGTCTGGCTGCGGACCTGGCAGATTTGGGAGCGCGCCTTGTCAGCGTTGCCGACGATTCATTCTTGATGTGCTGTTGAGAGGCACTTTTCTCGAGGCATAAAAAAACGGCCTACCTTTCGGTAAGCCGTTTTTAGTACTTGGTGGCTACACAGGGACTTGAACCCCGGACCCCAGCATTATGAATGCTATGCTCTAACCAACTGAGCTATGTAGCCAAGTGGCGCGCATTATTCACCGGTAATGCAGATGCGTCAAGCGTAAATCCAAAATATTTCTCTACGCTTTCAACCGCTTATCCACCTGACCCGAAAATTCGAGCCGGGGGAGGGCGTTAGCTGAGCTGAAATCTCCCGGTATTGGCACTCAAGGCCTTGCTGCCCTGGCTCAAGGTGTCCGCCGCCAGGTTCACCGCCCGCGCGCCTTCGAGCAATCTCACGGCGGCCTGATCGACCTGCTGGATGTTGCCGCTGACTTCATCGGCGGTGCTGGCTTGCTCCTCGACCGCCGTGGCGATTTGCGCCAGCGTGTCGGTAACGCCTTGCACCGCGTGGGCAATTTCCCCGAGGCGTTCGCCTAAACCGGTCACCGACTGGGCGTCACTTTGCGCCTGACTACAGGCCGCTTCCATCAGGCTTACCGCTTCATTCACCGTGCTGCGCAGGCTATCGACCGTGCCGGCGATCTGCGCCGTGGATGACTGCGTGCGTTGCGAGAGGCTGCGCACTTCATCGGCCACCACCGCAAAACCGCGGCCTTGTTCGCCAGCGCGAGCCGCCTCGATCGCCGCGTTGAGCGCCAACAGATTGGTCTGCTCGGCCACGCCGCGAATAGTGTCGACCACCAATTGAATCTGTTGCCCTTGTTCGCTGACCCGGCCTAGTGCTGCCGCCGTATCGTTCAAACGCTGGTTGAGCTGCTGAATGCTCGCCGTGGTGCGTTGGCTGTCGCGGCTGCTGTCGGCCGCAATGCGTTGGGTGTGTTGAGCGCTGCCGGACGCCTGTTCGCAACTCTGGGCGACCCCTTGCGAGGTGGCCGCCAATTGCGTGGCCGCAGCGGCGATCTGGCTGATCTGCAATTGCTGTGCTTCAACTTCGCCCAAGGCGCCGCTGGAGTGATGGTTGAGGGTGCGCACCGCGTTGCTCACCTGCAAGGTTTCGTGATCGACCCCCAGCAAACTGTTGCGCAACTGCACCACGGCGACATTCAGCGCGGTGCTGATGGCCGCCAGTTCGTCGCGTCCCTGCACCGGCACTTGCAGGCTGAGGTTGCCGTCGCGCAATGCCTCGGCCAGCAGGGTGATGCCGCTGGCGCTGCGACGGATCGAGGCCTGCAAGCAGATGAACAGGTACAGCGCGGCCAGCAGCAGGCAGCCAAAGATCGTCGCCACCAGAATGAACTGGCGAATCGCCGATCCGTGGTAGTAATCCAGACGTTGATCCAGCGAAACCAATGACTGCTGGCGCAGCGAGGCGAGGTCGGTGAGCAGGCTGTCGAGGCTGCGCTCGAATTCTTCCGGCTTGAGCTTGATGCTGCCGCCGAAGACGCCGTCATCGAGGACTTTCAGTTCGGCGTCCAGATGCTTGAGGC
Source organism: Pseudomonas sp. NPDC099000 (assembly GCF_044759925.1). Taxonomy (NCBI): domain Bacteria; kingdom Pseudomonadati; phylum Pseudomonadota; class Gammaproteobacteria; order Pseudomonadales; family Pseudomonadaceae; genus Pseudomonas; species Pseudomonas sp. NPDC099000. Next base: position 5,802 of record NZ_JBIWAF010000045.1, on the reverse strand, counting down.
TGTCGTGGTATTGCCCGGCCCAGCTTTGCAAAGCACTCGGCAGGCGCGCTTCCAGGAGGCTGGCGGTTTTCGCCAACTGTTCGCGGGCATCACCGATACGGCTGCGCAAATCGCGCAATTGCAGACGGCTTTGCAGGGTGAACTGCCCCGACACCACCGATGCCTGGCCGACACTGGCCAGGCGGCCGACCCGTTCAATCAGGTCCGGTGCATGTTGCGTCGAGATTTGCGTCAGCAGGTAGGTTTCCAGCCACGGCGCGAGCGTCAGGCGATTGTCCATGGCGATCTGCTCGCGCAAGGCTTGCAACGCACTCAAGGCATTGGTGAACCGATCGTAGCCATCCGGCCACCAGCCGACGCTGCTCAGGCTTTTCGAGTCGAGGCCGTTGAGGGCGGTTTGCAGGGCCTGGTAACGGGTCAGGGTTTCGCCCTCGGCGCCTTCGCTTTTCAGCGCATTACCGAGGTCCGAGGTGGCTTGGGCGACGGCAGGTTGAACCGCATCGAACGCGGCCATCGCGGCAAGGGTCGCAGGGGTTGGCTGGCGATTGGTTTCCGTCGCGCGCCAACGCGCCGCACGGTCACGTTGGGCGGCGAGCAGGTTATTCAACGCATCCAGGGCGAGCAGTTGACGAACGCCGGCACGTTCGCCGGAGATCAGGTTCAGTTTGGCGCGATAGTCCTGACCGATCATCAACAGGCTGCCCGCCAGCGGCAGGATAAACAGCAGAAACAACAACTGAAATTTGCGTGCGAAGCCAAAACGCCCCAGCAATCCGATCCCCGGTGATAAAAAAGCCTGCATGCCCCATGACTCCTCTGGACACCACGCACCAATGGCGTGCGTCGGGGTCGTTGCGACCGCGACTTGTGCCCCTTTAAAAGGCCTCGAAAGTTCACCCTTGTCAGCTCTGTAGGCCGACTCTGTGGCGAAACTTCCCATTCTCGGTCCCCTTTGTAAGGGGCCGCGTTGAAGCGGATTAACAAGGCAAGATTCAGACCATGGCGTTGCGCTATCACCTTCTTGGCGATGAATGTCGAGGTCGTTAGCAGGCTAAGGGGATGGCGCTGCCGCACTGAAAAATGGCACATTGACGCACCTGCCCGTGTGCACCCATCCGCTGTACGGAAATTCTCATGGCTATTACGAACGCTCAGACCGGCGCGACGTCGGCACCCGCGACTTCACAAAGCAGCCCTTTGGTCATGCGCATCATCGGCGCGGTGGCGCTGGCGCATTTGATCAACGATCTGATTCAGTCGGTGCTGCCGTCGATTTATCCGATGCTCAAAGCCAACTATGGCCTGACGTTTACCCAGGTTGGATTGATCACCTTGACGTTCCAACTGACGGCTTCGCTGTTGCAGCCATGGGTCGGCTACCACACCGATCGCCATCCCAAACCCTGGCTGCTACCGGCAGGAACGGTCTGCACGCTGATCGGCATTTTGATGATGTCGGTGGTCGGCAGCTTCCCGATGATCCTGCTGGCGGCGGGGTTGATCGGCATCGGCTCGTCGACCTTTCACCCGGAAGCTTCTCGCGTGGCTCGACTGGCCTCGGGCGGGCGATTCGGCCTGGCGCAATCGACCTTTCAGGTCGGCGGTAATGCCGGTTCGGCCTTTGGTCCATTGCTGGCGGCGGCGATCATCATTCCGTTCGGCCAGGGCCATGTGGCGTGGTTCGGATTGTTCGCCGTGTTTGCGCTGTTCGTGCTCTATCGAATCAGCCGCTGGTACGCCAATCACTTGAACCTGTTCAAGCTCAAACAAGGTCAGGCGGCGACACACGGCCTGTCGAAACGCCGGGTGATCAGCGCGCTGGTGGTGCTCGGGCTGCTGGTGTTCTCCAAGTATTTCTACATGGCCAGTTTCACCAGCTATTTCACCTTTTACCTGATCGAAAAGTTCGACCTGTCGGTGGCCAGTTCGCAACTGCATCTGTTCCTGTTCCTGGGTGCCGTGGCGGCGGGGACCTTCTTCGGTGGCCCGATTGGCGACAAGATTGGCCGTAAGGCGGTGATCTGGTTCTCGATCCTTGGCGTTGCGCCGTTCACGCTGATCCTGCCTCACGTTGATCTGTTCTGGACCAGTATTCTGAGCGTGGTGATTGGCTTCATCCTCGCTTCGGCGTTCTCGGCGATCGTGGTTTACGCCCAGGAGCTGGTGCCGGGCAATGTCGGAATGATTGCCGGGGTGTTCTTCGGCTTGATGTTTGGATTTGGCGGGATTGGCGCGGCGTTGCTTGGGCATTTGGCCGACATTCACGGCATCGAATACGTGTACTACCTGTGCTCGTTCCTGCCGTTGTTAGGTGTACTGGCGATCTTCCTTCCAAGAACCAAAAAGCCTTGAACACCGCCGACCCTGTAGGAGCGAGGCTTGCCCGCGAAGCTTCTTGAGCCGGTGATGACGCCTTCGCGGGCAAGCCTCGCTCCTACAGGATTAGGTATCGCCCGGATTTCAGGCACAAAAAAGCCGCGTATCAAACGCGGCTTTTTCGTATGTGGCTGCTTCGTTCTGAAAACTTAGACGTTAAAACGGAAGTGCATCACGTCGCCGTCTTTAACAATGTAGTCCTTGCCTTCCAGACGCCATTTACCGGCTTCTTTGGTACCGGCTTCGCCCTTGTACTGGATGAAGTCGTCGTAGGCGATGACTTCGGCGCGGATGAAGCCTTTTTCGAAGTCGGTGTGGATCACGCCAGCGGCTTGTGGCGCGGTAGCACCCACGCGGACGGTCCAGGCGCGGACTTCTTCGACACCGGCGGTGAAGTAGGTCTGCAGGTGCAGCATTTCGTAGCCGGCGCGGATTACGCGGTTCAGGCCTGGCTCTTCAAGGCCCAGGGCTTCGAGGAACATGTCTTTCTCTTCGCCGTCTTCCAGCTCGGCGATTTCGGCTTCGATCTTGTTGCAGACCGGAACCACCATGGCGCCTTCTTCTTCGGCGATGGCCTTGACGATGTCCAGCAGCGGGTTGTTCTCGAAACCGTCTTCAGCGACGTTGGCGATGTACATGACCGGCTTGGTGGTCAGCAGGTGGAAACCACGAATCACCGCTTTATCGTCGGCGCCCATGGTCTTCATCAGGGTGCGCGCTGGCTTGCCGAGGGTGAAGTGAGCGATCAATTGCTCCAACAAACCTTTCTGGACCACGGCGTCCTTGTCACCACCCTTGGCGTTGCGAGCGACTTTCTGCAGTTGCTTCTCGCAGCTGTCGAGGTCGGCAAAGATCAGTTCCAGGTCGATGATCTCGATGTCGCGTTTCGGGTCGACGCTGTTGGAGACGTGAATCACGTTCTCGTCTTCGAAGCAGCGGACTACGTGGGCGATGGCATCGGTCTCGCGGATGTTGGCGAGGAATTTGTTGCCCAGGCCTTCACCTTTCGAGGCGCCGGCGACCAGGCCAGCGATGTCGACGAATTCCATGGTGGTCGGCAGGATGCGCTTGGGATTGACGATGGCCGCCAGGGCTTCCAGACGCGAATCCGGCATCGGCACGATACCGGTGTTCGGCTCGATGGTGCAGAAGGGGAAGTTCTCGGCCGCGATCCCGGACTTGGTCAGGGCGTTGAACAGGGTGGACTTGCCGACGTTAGGCAGACCGACGATGCCGCAATTGAATCCCATGGTGTTTTCCCCGAGGAGTGAGTCAAGCCTTCTGGCTGTGCAGGTTTTTCATCGCGCGGTTCCATTCCCCGGCGAGGATATCCGGCAGCACGCCGAGGGCAAAGTCGATGCTGGCATCGAGTTTTTCCTGTTCGGCGCGTGGCGCACGACCCAGGACGAAATTTGAAACCATACTGGCAACGCCCGGGTGGCCAATGCCAAGCCGCAAGCGGTGAAAGGTATTCTGATTGCCCAGTTGCGCAATGATGTCGCGCAACCCGTTGTGACCGCCGTGGCCGCCGCCCTGTTTGAGTTTGGCAACGCCCGGTGGCAGGTCGAGTTCGTCATGCGCCACGAGGATTTCTTCAGGCGTTATGCGGAAGAAACCGGCGAGTGCCGCGACGGCCTGGCCGCTGCGGTTCATGTACGTGGTGGGAATCAACAGACGAACATCCTGACCCTGATGCGAATAGCGTCCGGTCAGGCCGAAATATTTGCGATCGGCCACAAGGTTTACGCCTTGCGCGTTCGCGATGCGCTCAACAAAAAGGGCCCCTGCGTTATGCCGGGTCTGTTCGTATTCAGCGCCTGGATTTCCCAGGCCAACGATCAGTTTGATGGCAGTCACGATAGGGGCCCTTCCTTGGAGTGGTGGATAACATCGCCGCAATCAGTAAGTGCGGCGAAAGTGGACGACAAATGCTCATTTACCATTATGTAAACTCCGCGTTCTCGCCCGCTTTCTCGCTACGTTCCAGTCCGCGATGTTACTTGATCACTCCGGCATGACAGAGTGAATTACTCTGCTGCGCCTTCTTCAGTAGCTTCTGGAGCAACACGTGGAGCGTGGACGTTGGCAACAGCCTTGTCATCGCCGTGTGCCAGAGCAACAAACTCAACGCCTTTAGGGGCTTTGAGGTCGGACAGGTGAATGATCGAACCGATTTCGGCGTTAGCCAGGTCGACTTCGATGAATTCAGGCAGGTCTTTTGGCAGGCAGGTCACTTCGATCTCGGAAACAACGTGCGAAATTTCGCCGCCTTTCTTGATCGGAGCTTCTTCACCAACAAAGTGTACAGGCACGATAGCGGTCAGTTTCTGGCCAGCTACAACGCGTACGAAGTCGGCGTGCAACACGTGGCCTTTGGCCGGGTGACGCTGCAGAGCTTTGATGATTACGTTTTGCTTGGTGCCGCCAACGTTCAGCTCGATGATGTGGCTGTAAGCCGCTTCGTTTTCGAGCAGTTTGGCAACTTCTTTAGCCAGCATGCTGATGGATTCAGGGGCTTTTTCGCCACCGTAAACTACAGCTGGAACCAGGCTTGCGAGACGACGCAGGCGGCGGCTCGCACCTTTCCCCAGGTCGGAACGCACTTCAGCATTCAGAGTAAAATCGTTCATGTTGTATCTCCAAAATAACCACATTCGCCCCAGCGGTTGCGACCAGCGCTAAAGGCGATATGGGCAAAAAAGCCCCGCCCCGACAGGAATGCCGGGGCGGGGCGCTTTTCGTCAACGAGACAGTCGAGAAGGGCAGGGCCCTTAACGGAACATCGCGCTGATCGATTCTTCATTGCTGATGCGGCGGACCGCTTCGGCAACTACCGGCGCGATATCCAGTTGACGGATACGCGAGCAGGCTTGAGCAGCAGCGGACAACGGGATGGTGTTAGTCACCACCAGTTCGTCCAGCATGGAATTTTCGATGTTTTCGATCGCCCGACCGGACAGCACAGGGTGTGTGCAGTAGGCGAAAACCTTGGCAGCGCCATGCTCTTTCAAGGCCTTGGCCGCGTGGCACAGAGTGCCGGCGGTATCGACCATGTCATCGACCAGAATACAGGTACGCCCTTCGACATCACCGATGATATGCATCACTTCAGAGTGATTGGCTTTCTCACGGCGTTTGTCGATGATCCCGAGATCCACGCCCAGGGATTTGGCAACAGCACGTGCACGCACGACGCCGCCAATGTCCGGGGACACGATCATCAGGTTTTCGAAGCGCTGATCTTCAATGTCATCCACCAATACCGGGGAGCCGTAGATGTTATCTACCGGAATATCGAAGAAACCCTGGATTTGGTCAGCATGCAGATCAACCGTGAGAACACGGTCGTTTCCGTATTATGTTATGATGTTAGTTTAGTGTTTGTGTGTGTTTGATAGTGTTGATGTAGGTGGTCGGCGTTTCTTT
>NZ_JBIWAF010000044.1:0-35154 GCF_044759925.1 Pseudomonas sp. NPDC099000 | reverse complement strand
TTTTCGCATCATCATGCACACCTCAGATTTGGGCGCCATCATAGCGCCCTATTGATGTGTCCAAATTCATTAGGCCAGATCAGCCTGCTCGCGATGCTGTCAGGTGCGTTACGGGTTCAGACGTTTGTCGATCAACCCCTGCACCACGCTTGGGTCGGCCAGGGTCGACGTGTCCCCCAGACTGTCCAGTTCGTTGCAGGCGATCTTGCGCAGGATGCGCCGCATGATCTTGCCCGAGCGGGTTTTCGGCAAGGCCGGGGCCCACTGGATCAAGTCCGGTTTGGCGAAACTGCCGATCTCCTTGCTGACATGAGCCAGCAGTTCTTTCTTCAGTTCGTCATTGGCCTCGGTGCCGTTCATGGGCGTGACGAAGGCATAGATGCCTTGGCCCTTGAGGTCGTGGGGATAACCGACCACAGCCGCTTCGGCGATGCTGTCGTGCAGCACCAGCGCGCTTTCCACTTCGGCAGTGCCGATGCGGTGCCCGGAGACGTTGATCACGTCGTCGATGCGCCCGGTGATCCAGTAATCGCCATCCTCATCGCGCCGCGCGCCGTCGCCGGTGAAGTAGTAGCCGGGGTAGGGCTTGAAGTAGGTGTCGACCATCCGTTGCGGGTCGCCATAGACGCTGCGGATCTGCGCCGGCCAGCTGGATTTGATCGCCAGCACGCCACTGCCGGCGCCTTTGATTTCCTTGCCCGTTTCATCCAGCAGCACCGGTTGCACGCCAAACATCGGTTGGGTGGCGCAGCCGGGTTTGATCCGTTGCGCGCTGACCAGCGGGCTGAGCATGATGCCGCCGGTTTCGGTCTGCCACCAGGTGTCGACGATCGGGCAACGCTGTTCGCCGACGACGTTGAAGTACCAATCCCACGCTTCCGGGTTGATCGGCTCACCGACGCTGCCGAGTAGTCTGAGGCTCTGGCGAGAAGTTTCCTTCAACGGTTCCGGGCCTTCGCGCATCAACGAGCGCAGCGCGGTCGGGGCGGTGTAGAAAATGTTGACGTGGTGTTTGTCGATCACCTGCCAGAAGCGCGAACTGCTCGGGTAACTCGGCACGCCTTCGAAGATCAGCGTGGTCGCGCCGTTGGCCAGCGGGCCATAGACGATGTAACTGTGGCCGGTGACCCAGCCGACGTCGGCGGTGCACCAGAAGACTTCGCCATCGCGGTAGTCAAGCACGTACTTGAAGGTCATCGCCGCTTGCAGCAGATAGCCGCCGGTGGTGTGCAGCACGCCTTTGGGTTTGCCGGTGCTGCCGGAGGTGTAGAGGATGAACAGCGGGTCTTCGGCGTCCATGGGTTCCGGCGGGCAATCGTCGCTGACGTCGCGCAGCGCCTGGTGATACCAGAGATCGCGACCTTCAACCCAGTCCACTTTGCCTTGGGTGCGCTCGACGACGATGACGGTACTGACGTTCGGGCAACTTTGCAGTGCCTCGTCGACCTTCTGCTTGAGCGGCACGAATTTACCGCCGCGCACGCCTTCGTCGGCGGTAATCACGGTGCGGCAGTCGGCGTCGAGAATCCGGTCGCGCACAGAGTCTGGAGAGAAGCCACCGAACACCACTGAATGCACCGCGCCGATCCGCGTGCAGGCGAGCATGGCGTAGGCCGCTTCGGGAATCATCGGCATGTAGATGCACACGCGGTCACCCTTTTTCACGCCACGGCTTTTGAGCACGTTGGCCAGGCGACAGACGTTGTGATGGAGTTTCTTGTAGGTGATCTGCGCGGATTCGGCGGGGTCGTCACCTTCCCACAGGATGGCGATCTGATCGCCGCGTGTTTCCAGGTGACGGTCGATGCAGTTGTAACTGACGTTCAACTGGCCACCGGCAAACCAGCTGGCCTCGCCGGTCTTCAGGTTATAGCGCTGGACGGTTTCCCATGGCGTGCTCCAGTCGAGAAAGCGGCTCGCCTGTTCGGCCCAGAACTCACTGGGGTGCTCGATGGATTGGCGGTAGAGGCGGTGGTAGTCGTCTTGACTTAGGTTTGCAGCCCGGCGGACGGCATCGGCTTTGGGGAATGTGCTGATATCGAACATGACGGTTCCTTATTCTTGTTTTGCGACAAGTAATAAAGATGCGCCGAGTGACCAATGGGTTCAAGTCATACACAAAACAACTGTAGGAGTGAGCCTGCTCGCGATAGCGGTGGATCAGTCAACATCGATGTTGAATGAAAAATCGCTATCGCGAGCAGGCTCACTCCTACAGGGATTGGTGTTGCCCACAGCATTTGTGTTTGGCACAAACCCTGTGGGCGGGCGTCAGATCAACCGCGGTGACGACCGCGGAAGTAGTTGATCAGGCCTTGAGTGGAAGCATCGTCAGCCGGGGTTTCTTCACTGCCGACCAGACGGTTGTAGACGCCTTTGCCCAGCTCTTTACCCAGCTCCACGCCCCACTGGTCGAAGGCGTTGATGCCCCAGACCACGCTTTGTACGAAGACTTTGTGTTCGTACATCGCCACCAGCGCACCGAGACGACGCGGGCTGATGCGCTCGACCACGATGGTGTTGCTCGGACGGTTGCCCGGGATCACCTTGTGCGGCGCGATTTTATGCACGTCTTCTTCGCTCATGCCTTTGTCACGCAGCTCGGTTTCGGCTTCGGCAAGGGTCTTGCCGAGCATCAGTGCCTGGCTTTGGGACAGGCAGTTGGCGTACAGCCACTGGTGGTGGTCGGACACCGGGTTGAAGCTGACAATCGGCACGATGAAGTCGGCCGGAATCAGTTGGGTGCCCTGGTGCAGCAACTGGTGATACGCGTGCTGACCGTTGCAACCCACGCCGCCCCAGATCACCGGGCCGGTATCGGTGGACACTGGCGTGCCGTCCTGGCGCACGCTCTTGCCGTTGGATTCCATGTCCAGCTGTTGCAAGTGCTTGGTGATGTTGCGCAGGTAGTGGTCGTAAGGCAGGATCGCGTGACTCTGCGCACCCCAGAAGTTGCCGTACCAGACGCCGAGCAACGCCAGCAGCACCGGCATGTTCTGGTCGAATGGCGCGCTCTGGAAATGCTGGTCCATGGTGTAGGCACCGGACAGCAATTCCTTGAAGTTCGACATGCCGATGGCCAGCGCGATTGGCAAGCCGATGGCCGACCACAGCGAGTAACGACCGCCGACCCAGTCCCACATCGGGAAAATGTTTTCTTCGCGAATACCGAAAGCTACGGCCGCCGCGTTGTTGCTGGAAACGGCGATGAAGTGACGATACAGCTCAGCTTCCGAACCGCCCTGAGCCAGATACCAGGCGCGAGCGGCCTGGGCATTTTTCAGGGTTTCGAGGGTGTTGAAAGATTTCGACGAAACGATGAACAGCGTGGTTTCCGCGCGCAGCTTCATGGTCAGTTCGTGGAACTCACTGCCATCGATGTTCGCCAGGTAATGACAACGCACGCCTTTCTGGGCGTAGGACAGCAGCGCCTCAGACACCAGCTCAGGGCCGAGGAACGAGCCACCGATGCCGATGTTCACCACGTCAGTGATCGGCTTCTCTGTGTAACCACGCCACAAACCGTCGTGGATGCGGCCGACGAGGTCGGTGATCTGGTTCAGCACTTTGTGCACTTCAGGCATCACGTTGACGCCGTTCACCGACAGCTTGTCGCCGACCGGGCGGCGCAGGGCGGTGTGCAGGGCTGGACGACCTTCCGACGAGTTGACGATTTCGCCGTCGAACAGCGACTTGATCGCGCCCTTGAGGTCGACTTCATTGGCCAGGCCCACCAGCAGATTGCGGGTCTCGGCGTTGATCAGGTTCTTCGAGTAATCGAGAAACAGGCCGCAGCTGCTCAGGGTGAATTGAGTAAAGCGCTGCGGATCGGCATTGAAGGCCTCGCGCATGCTGAAATCCTGCATGGCTTGGCGGTGGTCATTCAGCGCTTGCCAGGCGGGCAGAGCGGTCACGTCGTGAGGAGTGCGGTAGTACGCCATCGCTGCGGGTTTCCTTTTTACTTGAACGGCTTTTTTGAACACTGAAAATCCCGGCGCGCCATGGGCAGGCGTCCGGTCAACTGCGTCGACACGATTTCAAAGACACAGGGCGAATACAGTAAACCTCGCGCTGCGATCTGTCTTGACTTTGTCTAACACGTTCCCGGTACTTTTTTATACACAAAGCAGGGAACGGTTCGACAAACGGGAGGGGCGTCGGTTCGATCAGGCGACCTGAACCGGAATGGCATTGCTGGTGTGGCTCAGCTCATTGCCCGGCGCCATGTAGAGCATGCGCGGCTTGAAATTGAGCAGTTCGGCTTCGCTGTAATGCGCGTAAGCGCAGATGATCACCCGGTCACCGACCTTGGCCTTGTGCGCGGCAGCACCGTTGACCGAGATCATGCGCGAGCCTTCTTCGCCCCGAATCGCGTAGGTGGTGAAGCGTTCGCCGTTGTCGACGTTATAAATCTGGATCTGTTCGTACTCACGGATACCGGACAGGTCCAGCCATTCGCCGTCGATGGCGCAAGAACCTTCGTAATCGAGAACGGCGTGAGTGACTTCGGCGCGATGCAGCTTGGCTTTGAGCATGATGGCGTGCATGAGTGGTTTCCCAGGTCGGAATCGAACGGCGGGCAGTTTGCCCGAAGGCTTCAGAGGCAGCAATACAGTATGGAATCAGGCGCAGATCCCCCTGTAGGAGTGAGCCGGCTCGCGATGAGGGACTGTCAGCCAACACAAATGTTGAATGTCAGCCCCTCATCGCGAGCAGGCTCGCTCCTACAGGGGGTTTGCGGTGCTTAGGCGGGGGCGTCGAGGTTCAGGTGCAGGTTGTCGATCAACCGTGTGGTACCGAGGAACGCAGCGACCAGAATCACCAGGTCCCGATCCTCCGGGGTCGCCGGGCGCAAGGTTTGCGCGTGACGAATCTCCAGGTAATCGGTGCGCAAACCCGCCGCTTCGAGCTGCTGGATCTGGGTGTCGATCAGCGCCGGGAAATCCCGCCCGCCCTGTTTGATCGCCTCAGCAATCTGGCTCAGACCGCGATACACCACCGGCGCGACGGCACGCTGCTCTTCGCTGAGGAAACCATTGCGCGACGACAGCGCCAGGCCATCGGCCGCACGCACGGTCGGTTCGCCGATGATCTGCACCGGCATGTTCAGGTCATGCACCAGGGATTTGATCACCGCCAGTTGCTGGAAGTCTTTCTGGCCGAAGATCGCGAGGTCCGGCTGGACCATGTTGAACAGCTTGCTGACGACCGTCGCGACGCCTTCGAAATGCCCGGGACGGCTGGCGCCACACAAGCCTTCGGAAAGTTGCGGGACGCTGACGCGGGTCTGGCCGGCCATGCCGTCGGGGTACATTTCTTCGACGGTGGGCGCGAACAGCAAGTGGCAACCGGCCTGGAGCAGTTTCTCCTGGTCGGCGGCCAGGGTCCGAGGGTACTTGTCGAGGTCTTCGCCGGCGCCGAATTGCAGCGGGTTGACGAAAATGCTCGCGACCACGAAATCCACCCGTTGGGTCGCTTTGGTAATCAGCGCGATATGACCGCTGTGCAGGTTCCCCATGGTCGGCACGAAGCCGATGCGCTTGCCTTCGCTGCGGGCACGGGCTACGGCGGCCCGGAGTTCGCGTACTGTTTTTACGGTGTTCATGCAGAGAATCCGTGTTCGATCCCAGGGAAAGTAGCTGCTTTGACTTCAGTGACGTAGGCGCTCAGTGCAGCGTGAATGCTGGTCTGGCCGTTCATGAAGTTTTTTACGAATTTAGGCACGCGGCCGGTAATCGACAGGCCAAGCATGTCGTGCAGGACCAGGACCTGGCCATCGGTGTCACTGCCGGCGCCAATGCCGATCACCGGAATGCCCACTGCCTGGGTAATTTCCTGGGCCAGTTCGCTCGGTACGCACTCGAGCAACAGCATGGCTGCGCCGGCCTGTTCCAGGGCGATGGCGTCGGCGCGCATCTGCCGCGCCTGGTTCTCGCTGCGGCCCTGGACTTTGTAACCGCCCAGCATGTTCACCGATTGCGGCGTCAGCCCCATGTGCGCGCACACAGGGATGCCACGTTCGGCCAACAGACGGATCGAGTCGGCGAGCCACAATGCGCCTTCAACCTTGACCATGTGCGCACCGGCCTGCATCAACAGGGCGCTGTTGCTCATGGCTTGTTCGGTGGTGGCGTAGGCCATGAATGGCAGGTCGGCGAGGATCAGCGCATCGGCGTTGCCGCGTTTGACGGCAGCCACGTGATAAGCCATTTCCGCGGTGGTCACCGGCAAGGTGCTGTCGTGACCTTGCAGAACCATGCCGAGGGAGTCGCCCACCAGCAGCACTTCGACGCCAGCCTGATTGCAGGCGTGGGCGAAGGTCGCGTCATAGCAGGTCAGCATGGTGATTTTTTCACCTTTTTGCTTGAGACCTTGCAGAGTGGTCAGGGTGATGGCTGGCATGAAAAGTTCCTCATTCAGGCGCTTGGAAACTACTGCGAGTAACGCGCGTGATTCTTCGTTAAATACAGGCGCACGCTCTGATGTCGTGCTTTTAAGGCCTGGATTGCGCCCTTCAACGCCATGTTGGCGGCAGCGGGACGCCTATAGTCGTGAGGAGAACTCGGGAAGTCAATTGCATGTGTTACCGCATTGTTACGCGGGGGGTGTTACCGGGGTAACTGATGCGTTTCAGCAGCTGCAATCCTGTGTCCGACACAAAAACCAGTGTGGGAGCGGGCTCCTGTGGCGAGGGGGCTTGCCCCCGTTGGGTCGCGTAGCGGCCCTAAAACCTGCAAACCCGGTGTGTCAGGTTTACCGAATGCACTGATTTCACGACTGCTTCGCAGCCGAACGGGGGCAAGCCCCCTCGACACAGGAGCCCGCTCCCACAGGGATTGGTGTCAATTTTGAGGGAGGCGTTCCAGGCCGACGAACGGGCAGGCGGCGAGTAATGCCTTCAGGCTGCGGCCATCGGCCAGGCGCAGATCCGCAGGCGCCAGTTCGGCCAGCGGATACAGAACGAAGGCCCGCTCCTGCATATGGTAGTGCGGCACCTTGAGGCGCGGTTCGTCGATCAGCCGGTCGCCAAACAGCACGATGTCGAGGTCCAGCGTGCGTGGGCCCCAGCGCTCAAGACGTTCGCGGCCTTGCCCGTTCTCGATGGCTTGCAGCGCATCAAGCAGGTCCAGCGGCGCGAGCGTGCTGTCGAGGGCGGCGACCGCGTTGGTGTAACGCGGTTGGCCGGGCAGGAGCGAGTCGCTTTGATAAAACCCGGACACCCCGACCAATTCGGTCTGCGGCAACTGCGCCAGCGCCTCGACGGCGCTGCGCAATTGTTCGGCGGGGTCAGCCAGATTGCTGCCCATGCCGATGTAGATGCGTTCCATGGATTACTCGCCCGTGGCACTCGGTGCGCCGGCCGCGCGTTTGCGCTTGGCGCCACCACTGCGACGACGTTTGCGTGGCGCGCCAGTGCCTTCATCCTTGCCGCTGAGGTCGCGGATCATGTCCCGACGCTCACTGTCGTTGGCGTCCTGATAGTCGGTCCACCATTCACCCAGGCCATCAGTCTGTTCGCCAGCACTTTCGCGCAGCAGCAGGAAGTCGTAACCGGCGCGGAACCGTGGGTTGTCCAGCAGCAGGTCGGCACGCTTGCCACTGCGGCGCGGAAGACGCTCCTGCATGTCCCAGATCTCGCGGATCGGCATGGTGAAACGCTTTGGAATCGCGATTCGCTGGCACTGTTCGGCAATCAGCTCGTGAGCCGCTTCCTGCATCGCCGGAATCGGTGGCATGCCACGTTCTTGCAGGCGCAATACGCGAGCCGGCAGGGCAGGCCACAGCAGGGCTGCAAACAGGAACGCCGGGGTCACCGGTTTGTTCTGCTTGATCCGCAGGTCGGTGTTGATCAGGGCTTCGCTGATCAGTGTGTGGGTGTACGTCGGGTTGTATTCCAGCGCCTCGGCACTGGCCGGGAACAACGGATCGAACAACTGCAGGTCGACCAGCATCTCGAAGGTGTCCGCGGCATGGCCGGAGAGGAACAGCTTGAGCACTTCTTCGAACAGGCGTGCCGACGGGATCTCGCGCAGCATCGGCGCCAGGTCGCGAATCGGCTGGGCACTGTGTTTTTCGATGCCGAAATTCAGCTTGGCGGCGAAACGCACGGCCCGCAGCATCCGTACCGGGTCTTCCTGGTAGCGTTGCTTCGGATCGCCGATCAGGCGGATCAGGTGATTGCGGATGTCGTGTACGCCATTGGCGTAATCGAGAATGCGCTCGCTGACCGGATCGTAATACAGGGCGTTGATGGTGAAGTCGCGGCGTTGCGCGTCTTCTTCCAGCGTGCCGTAGACGTTGTCGCGCAGGATGCGCCCGCTCTCGTTACGGGAAGACTGGTTGCTGTCTTCTTCCTCGTCGTTTTGCGGGTGATTGGCGCGGAAGGTCGCGACTTCGATAATTTCGCGGCCAAAGTGGATATGCACCAGTTTGAAGCGGCGACCGATGATCCGCGCGTTGCGGAATTCGGCTCGAACCTGTTCAGGGGTGGCACTGGTGGCAACGTCGAAATCCTTGGGCGTGATGCCGAGGAGCATGTCACGCACACAGCCGCCGACCAGATAGGCCTGGTAACCGGCGTTCTGCAGGCGTTCGACGATGTTCACCGCATAACGGCTGAATTGGGCCTTTTGCAGCGAATGTTGGCCGCTGTTGAGCACTTCAGGCGTACTGCGAATGTGTTGCGTATGACGCTTGGGAGAACGGAATGACTGGAACAACTTCTTCAGCATGGGATGCACTGTTTGAAGGAATGTTCGGCCATAACGAAGAATGACCGCATGATGGGCGGGGATTCTAGCATTTAGTCGGGGGATGGTGTAGGAAGCGTGCGCACTGTGGCGAGGGGGGCTTCTCGGAACGCCGCATCGCCCCGTTGGGTTGCGAAGCAGCCCAAGCTCCTGAGCGTTTGTGAAGTCTTGCCAGCGCTACGCACTGGAACGGGGGTAAACCCCCTCGCCACAGAAACTACAAGGGGAGCCGAAGCTCCCCAAGAAAGTAGTTGCATGCTCTATTTTTATTTTTGATTCGGGCTTTTTGTTTTTGTTAAGTGCCCTCGCCATGAAGCTTTTCCTTCATGGCCCTCCCAATCGGGAGCCAAGAGCAAACGGATTGCTTTGGTCGCTGTGCTGCAGTGATCTTGCGATCCAACCAGTTCAGGCACTGTCTTGAGACAGTTTTTTATTATTCTCGGCCTGGTCGTGGGGCAAGCCCCAAATACAACGCCTCTCCAAAAGAATCAGTTAGCTGCGCCTCTCGCCGTCTTGTTTTTATTGTGCGTGAGTCGATTCGTCTTATTTTTATTGTCTTGTGCATTGCTTGTTATTGTTCTTGTACTGAACATATAGCAGGGTGCGTGCCAACTTTTGCGAGGCCTAGTAAAACAAGGGGTTGGGCTGGTTGATGGGGTTTTTCGAGGCCGAAAAAAACCGGGGCTTCGTTACCGTAAGCCCCGGCTTCTGTTACGTGAAAAGACTGAGGTAACAGTTTTTTCACAAAGTCACGTGTTACCCGCACATCAGACAGGCGCGGTTCAGCTCTCGCTGGCCACCCCGGTCTTGCGCCGCGGAATACCCAGGCGCTGACGACGTTCCCACAGGCATTTGCGACTCACCCCGAGTTTGCGGGCCAGTTCGGTTTCCGTCATGTGGTCCTGATGCTCAAGCACGAAGTGCTGGAAGTAGTCTTCCAGCGACAGGTCTTCGGTCGGCTCATGATTGCTGTTGCTGGCACCGTTGCCCTGTTGCGGAGGCAGACCGATGAAGTCGTCGTCTTCCAGGTCGCTCAGTTCGATGTCGATCCCCAGCAGCTCGGCGGAAATCTCCGGGCTCTCGCACAGGATGACAGCGCGCTCTACCGCGTTTTCCAGTTCGCGAACGTTACCCGGCCAGGAGTAATGACGAATCGCCTGTTCGGCGTCCGCGGCGAACTTCAGGTCGGTGCGGTTGACCCGCGCGCTCTGCCGCGCCAGGAAGGCATTGGCGATCTCGTTGACGTCGGCACCGCGCTCGCGCAGGGCTGGCAGTTTCAGGGCGATGACGTGGAGGCGGTAATACAAGTCTTCACGGAACTGGCCGATCTTCGCCAGGCTCTTGAGGTCCCGGTGAGTCGCGGCGATCAGCCGAACATCGACTTTCTGCGACTGGACCGAACCGACCCGGCGAATTTCGCCTTCCTGCAACACGCGAAGCAAGCGGGCCTGGGCTTCCAGCGGCAGTTCGCCGATTTCGTCGAGGAACAAGGTGCCGCCGTCCGCCGCTTCCACCAGACCGGCACGCCCGGCGCTGGCGCCAGTGAATGCGCCTTTTTCGTGGCCGAACAACTCGGACTCGATCAGGCTTTCCGGAATGGCAGCACAGTTCACCGAAATCATCGGCGCCTTGGCGCGTTTGGACAGGTTGTGCAGGGCGCGGGCCACCAGTTCTTTACCGGTACCGGATTCGCCCTGGATCAGGACATTGGAATCGGTCGGCGCGACTTTGCGAATCTTGCTGTACAGGTCCTGCATCGGCGGGCATGAACCGATGATGCCGATTTCGCCGTTGCTGTTATCGACACCCAGTTTCGCCGCGCCATTGGCCGCTTTGCCGGTAGCAGGTTCGCCGCCGGCCGGCAGCGATTGGCGGTCGCGCAGGATACGGGCGACGGCCTGGAGCATTTCGTCGTGATCGAAAGGCTTGGCGATGTAATCCACCGCGCCCATCTTCATCGAGTCGACGGCCGAACGCAGGCTGGCGTAGCTGGTCATGATCAGCACCGGAGTGCCCTGGCCGAGTTTGATCAACTCGGTGCCCGGAGCGCCCGGTAGACGCAAGTCGCTGACGATCAGGTCGAACGTGGGAATGGTAAAGCGTTCTTGTGCTTCCTGCACTGAACCGGCTTCGCTGACCTGGTACTGGTTACGTTCCAGCAGGCGGCGCAAGGCGGAGCGGATAATTGTTTCGTCTTCGACGATCAAAATGTGCGGCATTGATTCGATACTCTCGACGGTCTCAGTTCACAGCGGACGTCGCTTCGACATGACGCGGCAAGGTCACCCGGATACGGGTGCCGCGTTGGCTTTGTACATCAGCCGGGCTGTCGATGGTGATTTGTCCATAATGCTCTTCAACGATGGAATAGACCAGTGCAAGGCCCAGACCGGTGCCTTCGCCAGGATCCTTGGTGGTGAAGAAAGGTTCGAACAATCTGTCCATGATGTTCTTCGGAATACCGCTGCCTTCGTCTTCCACGATCAAGTCGACCGTGTGTTCGCCGGCTTCGCTTTTGACCCGCACCGCACTGCCGGGAGGCGAGGCGTCACGGGCGTTTGAGAGCAGATTGATCAGAACTTGCGCGAGTCGCTGCGGGTCACCTTCGCACCAGTGATCGGGGTCGCACAGATTATAGAACTGCACTTCGAAATTGCGTCGGTTCAGGGCCAGCAAACCGATGGCATCCTGCGCCACTTCAGCCAGACAGACGGGCTCGTCGCTGTGCTGATGACTGCCGGCGTGGGCGAAGCTCATCAGCGACTGAACGATGCGCGACACGCGTTTGGTCTGCTCGAGGATCTGCCCGCTGATTTCCTTCAGCTCGCCATCGTCTTCACGTTCTTCGCGCAGGTTCTGCGCCAGGCACGCGATGCCGGTGATCGGGTTGCCGATTTCATGGGCCACACCCGCCGCGAGTCGGCC
Organism: Pseudomonas sp. NPDC099000; assembly: GCF_044759925.1. Taxonomy (NCBI): domain Bacteria; kingdom Pseudomonadati; phylum Pseudomonadota; class Gammaproteobacteria; order Pseudomonadales; family Pseudomonadaceae; genus Pseudomonas; species Pseudomonas sp. NPDC099000. The sequence goes on along the minus strand of NZ_JBIWAF010000044.1, from coordinate 23,479 downwards.
GATGCTGGCCAGGCGCTCGGAGTGCACCAATTTGTCTTCGAGCATCTGCGTTTCGGTCAGGTCTTCCACCAGCAATACCAAGCCACTGTTGCCCGGCGCGAGCGGTTCATCGATCGCTGCTTTGTGCAGGTTCAGCCAGCGGGTCTGGCCATCAAGGGCCAGGTGCTGTTTGTGCAAGTGCTCGTCGGGAAGATTGATGAAGCCCTGCAGCAATTCTTTCCACGGATCGGCGATGGTGCTCAGGCGCGAACCGACCACACGCTGTGCGGCAATCCCCGTCAGCTCCTCCATGGCTTTGTTCCACATGAGGATTTCCTGATCCTTGGCCAGCGAGCAAACGCCCATCGGCAATTCCTGCAAGGTCTGGCGGTGATAGCGGCGCAGGGCATCGAGTTCGGCGGCAAGGCCGGTCAGGCGCGAGTGGTAATCCTCGAGACGGCTTTCGATGAAGTGGATGTCTTCGGTGACGTAGTTTTCGCCGCCGGCCTTATACGGCAGGAAGGTCTCGACCATGTCCTGCGCCACGCTTGGCCCCATCAGGCCTGAGAGGTTGGCTTCGATCCGGTCGCGCAAGCGGCGCAAGGCATAAGGCCGGCGCTCGTCGAACGGCAGATAGAGATCGCGCAGGGCTTGCTCGACTTCTTTCTGCGCGGCTTTGGCGCCCAGGGGCTTGGCCAGTTGCGTGGCGAATTCCTGAGGCGAGGCGGCGTGCAGTTCCCGGCGTTGCGGGCGACGCACGTTGTCCACGGCGCAGGCTTCGGCGGCGCTGGCTTCTTCGGGGCTGGCGTTAGTGAACAGCGAGATCAGGGTGAACATCAGCACGTTGGCGGCCAGGGACGCGATCGCTGCCATGTGCCAGCTGGTGTCGTCCAGCACGTAGATCATGTTCAACAACGGAATGTAGAAACCCTGCAGATTGCCGACCAGCGGCAGCAGCATGGTCACCAGCCACACCAGGATCCCCGCCAGCAACCCGGCGATGAAGCCGCGGCGGTTGGCGGTCGGCCAATACAGGACCGACAGGACGCCCGGAAGAAATTGCAGCGTGGCCACAAACGCGACGATGCCGAGGTTGGCCAGGTCCTGTTCGGCGCCCAGCAATAGGTAGAAACCGTAGCCGGCCATGATGATCGCAACGATCAGCGCGCGGCGGGTCCACTTCAGCCAGCGATAGATGTTGCCTTCGGCCGGCGGTTGGTAGAGCGGCAGCACCAGATGGTTCAGCGCCATCCCGGACAGCGCCAGGGTGGTGACGATGATCAGTCCGCTCGCTGCCGACAACCCGCCGATATACGCCAGCAACGCCAGGGCTTTGCTGTTGGCGGCGATGCCGATGCCCAGGGTGAAGTATTCCGGATTGGTGGTGGCGCCGAGTTTCAGTCCGGCCCAGAGAATCAGCGGTACCGCCAGGCTCATCAGCAGCAGGAACAGCGGCAGACCCCAGCTCGCACTGACCAGCGAGCGCGGGTTGAGATTCTCGGTAAAGGTCATGTGATACATGTGCGGCATCACGATCGCCGAGGCGAAGAACACCAGCAGCAGCGTTCGCCACGGGCCTTCCTGCAAGGGCGTGTGCAAAGCGGCGAGGGCGGTCTGGTTTTGCAGCAGCCACAGTTCAAGCTGTTGCGGGCCGTCGAACACGCCATAAAGGGCATAGAGGCCGACACCGCCAATGGCGATCAGCTTGATCACCGACTCAAAGGCAATCGCGAACACCAGGCCTTCGTGTTTCTCGCGGGTGGCGATGTGGCGCGAGCCGAAGAAAATCGTGAACAGGGTAATCAGCGCGCAAAAGCTCAGGGCCACGCGATGCTGCACCGGCTCGCGGGTGAGGATGCCGATGGAGTCGGCCACCGCCTGGATCTGCAACGCCAGCAATGGCAGTACGCCGATCAGCATGAAAATCGTGGTCAGCGCCCCGGCCCACGTACTGCGGAAACGGAACGCGAACAAGTCGGCCAGCGACGACAGTTGATAGGTGCGGGTGATTTTCAGGATCGGGTACAGCAACACCGGCGCCAGCAAAAACGCCCCGGAGACCCCGAGGTAGCTGGACAGAAAACCGTAGCCGTACTGATAGGCCAGGCCCACCGTGCCGTAAAACGCCCAGGCGCTGGCATACACGCCCAGCGACAGGGTGTAGGTCAGCGGGTGGCGAATGATCGCCCGGGGGATCATGCCCCGTTCGCTGATCCAGGCGACGCCGAACAGCACCGCCAGGTACGCGGCGCTGATCAGGATCATCTGGGTCAGGCTAAAGCTCATCGGCATCTTTTTGGCTCTGCAGGATGAAGGTCACGACGATCAGAATCAGCCAGAGCAGATAAGGGCGATACCAGGCGCCAGTGGCGTCGATCCACCAATCCATGATGGCCGGGGAGAACAGGTAAATCCCCACTACCAGGAGCAGGACCAAGCGATAGATGTACATCCCGGCCTCTCTTTTTTATGCGCGTGCCCGAAAACGTGCGGCGATGGTAACGGATGGGCGCGCCACTGCAAGTGTGATCACTGTAGTTGCGCTTCGGGCAGGGTCAGTGTGCGCGGGATTAATAACGCATCCCAATGGGCGATGCCCCAATCCAGCACTTCCCGTGGTGTCGCATAGGCCAGTTCCTTGCCCGGGTTTTGCCCGAGTGCGCGCATCGCACGCAGTAACAAAGGCGTGGCCTGATCGGCGGTCAGCGGCGGCGAGCGGTAGGATTTGCCAAGTTTGTTGCCATCGGGCTGGGTAATCAGCGGGATGTGCAGATAACGCGGTTGCCGCAGGCCAAGCAGTTCTTGCAGGTAGAGCTGGCGTGGTGTGGAGTCCAGCAGGTCAGCACCACGGACGATGTCGGTGATGCCTTGCCAGGCATCGTCCAGTACCACCGCCAGTTGATAGGCGTAAAGCCCGTCGCGGCGGCGGATCACGAAGTCACCGACTTCCCGGCCCAGATGCTGGCGGAATTCGCCTTGTACGCGGTCGATGAAGTGGTAGTCGAGCTCGGGCACTCGCAGTCGAATCGCAGCGTTTTCAGTGCCATGGCCGGCGTTTCGGCATAGACCTGGATAGATGCCGTGATACGGCTCCAATTGTTTGCGCGAGCAAGTGCAAGCGTAAGCCAGGCCTTGATTGAACAAGCGATTGAGGACTTCGGCGTAGGCGTCGTGCCGATCACTCTGGCGGACCATTTCGCCATCCCACTCGAAACCGTAGCTTTCCAGAGCCTTCAAGATGGCGGCCTGGGCACCGGGTTCTTCCCGTGGCGGATCGAGATCCTCCATGCGCATCAACCAGCGACCACCCACCGCACGTGCGTCGAGGTACGAGGCCAGCGCTGCGACCAGCGAACCGAAATGCAGGTGGCCACTGGGCGTGGGGGCGAAGCGACCGATGTAGGCGGAGGGGGTGATGGCGGTCATAAGGCGATGTCAGGCTGTCCAATCGTTTTGTGCATGGCTTGAAGCCGCCTTCGCGAGCAAGCTTCGCTCCTACAGAGGATTGCGCCAGCCTTTGTAGGAGCGAAGCTTGCTCGCGAAGGCAATTTCGAAGACGCAACAAATATCAGAAACAAAAACGGAGCGTTCGCACGCTCCGTTGTTCGTTCAAGTCGAGATTACTTGCCGACTTGCTTTTCCTTGATTTCCGCCAGGGTCTTGCAGTCAACGCACATGTCGGCGGTAGGGCGGGCTTCCAGTCGCTTGACGCCGATCTCGACGCCGCAGGACTCGCACCAGCCATATTCTTCGTCTTCGATCAGCTGCAGCGTCTTGTCGATCTTCTTGATCAACTTGCGCTCGCGGTCGCGGGCACGCAGTTCAAGGCTGAACTCTTCTTCCTGGCTGGCACGGTCGGCCGGGTCAGGGAAGTTGGCCGCTTCGTCTTTCATGTGATCAACCGTGCGGTCGACTTCCTGCATCAAGTCCTGTTTCCACTTATTCAGGATCTTGGTGAAGTGAGCGCGCATGGGCTTGCCCATGTATTCCTCGCCCTTTACTTCTTTGTAGGGTTCGAAGCCGCTGATCGACTGGTTTTGCTGCTTTGCTTGGGTGGGCATGAAATGGACCGCCTCTACTCTTGTAATCCATTGCGCAGGATTGCTCCATCACCGACACCTGCCGGCCCTGCGGCTGCAAGCGGGCGAACTTACCAGATCAAATCGGGCCGCGCTACTCCCGGATGTCGAGGTAGTGGCCCAAGGGGCTTGCAAATGATTGCAAAGCCTTGTCTGGCGGCGTTGGAGACCTGATCAATTATTGATTTTAGTCAAACCTGTGGTACACGCTTGAGTCGTTTACGGCCAAGGTTATAACGCCTCTGACCGCTTTAGGTTCTCGCTCGTTCCGGCGCTTGGGTAGAATCGATTCTTTTCTCCGTTGTAAGGAAGGCTAATGGCTCAGTCCTACAGTGCCCGCAGTCGCGCGATCGAACCTTTCCATGTCATGGCGCTGCTGGCGCGGGCCAATGAACTGCAGGCCGCTGGTCACGATGTGATCCACCTGGAAATCGGCGAGCCGGACTTTACCACCGCCGAGCCGATCATCCAGGCCGGCCAGGCAGCACTGACGGCGGGGAAGACCCGTTACACCGCCGCGCGTGGTATTCCCGAGTTGCGTGAGGCCATTTCGGGCTTTTATCAGCAGCGTTACAGTTTGAGCATTGATCCGCAGCGAATCCTCATTACGCCCGGCGGTTCCGGCGCGCTGTTGCTGGCCAGCGCCTTGCTCGTCGACCCGGGCAAACACTGGTTGCTGGCGGACCCGGGTTATCCCTGCAACCGGCATTTCCTGCGGTTGGTCGAAGGGGCTGCGCAACTGGTGCCGGTCGGCCCGGACGTGCGTTATCAACTGACGCCGGACCTGGTGGCGCGCCATTGGGATCAAGACAGCGTCGGCGCATTGGTGGCCTCACCCGCCAACCCGACCGGGACGATCCTGACCCGCGACGAACTGGCCGGCTTGTCGGCGGCGATCAAGGAGCGCCACGGTCATCTGGTGGTGGACGAGATCTACCATGGCCTGACTTACGGCACCGATGCCGCCAGTGTCCTGGAAGTCGATGACAGCGCCTTCGTCCTTAATAGTTTTTCCAAGTATTTCGGCATGACCGGATGGCGGCTCGGATGGCTGGTCGCGCCTGAAGCGGCGGTTGGTGAGCTGGAAAAACTCGCGCAAAACCTCTACATCAGCGCCCCGAGCATGGCTCAGCATGCCGCTCTGGCCTGCTTCGAACCGGCCACGATCAGTATTCTGGAGGAGCGTCGCGCCGAATTCGGTCGTCGTCGGGATTTCCTGTTGCCAGCCCTGCGAGAGCTGGGCTTCGGCATCGCAGTCGAGCCGGAAGGCGCGTTCTATTTGTACGCCGATATCAGCAAGTTCGGCGGCGATGCCTTCGCGTTCTGCCGACATTTCCTCGAAACCGAGCATGTCGCAATTACCCCGGGCTTGGACTTCGGGCGCTATCAGGCCGGGCATCACGTGCGTTTTGCCTACACCCAAAGCCTGCCGCGCCTGGAAGAAGCGGTGGAGCGGATCGCTCGTGGATTGCGGAGCTGGCAAGGCTGATGCGTTTTCATCCTCCCCTCGAAGAAGGTCGCCTGATCCGACGTTACAAGCGTTTTCTTGCCGATATCGAAACCGTTGGCGGCGAGTTGCTGACAATTCATTGCCCCAACACCGGCTCGATGCTCAATTGCCAGGTAGAAGGCGGGCAGGTCTGGTTCAGTCGCTCCAACGACCCGAAACGCAAATTGCCCGGCACTTGGGAAGTCGGTGAAACCCCGCAAGGCCGGCTGTTTTGCGTGAACACCGGGCGCGCCAATGGGTTGATCGAAGAAGCGTTGCGGGCGGGTGTGATTACCGAACTGAAAGGCTTTGCCGAGTTGAAGCGCGAAGTGGCCTACGGGCAGGAAAGCAGCCGCATCGATTTCCGTCTCGACTACCCGAGCGGGCCGGCGTATGTGGAAGTCAAAAGCGTGACCCTGGGCTTCGACGGTTCATCGGTGGCCGCGTTTCCCGATGCGGTGACGCAACGGGGTGCCAAGCATTTGCGGGAGCTAGCACATCTGGCTCGGGACGGGATTCGCGCGGTGCAGTTGTATTGCGTCAACCTGACCGGCATTGAAGCGGTGCGTCCTGCAGAAGAAATCGATTCGGCCTATGCAGCGGCATTGCGTGAGGCGGTGGCGTGCGGCGTCGAGGTACTGGCCTATGGCGTGCGATTGACCCACGAAGAGATGGTGGTCGATCGACGTCTGGAGGTGTTGCTGAACGGTTAAAGGCTGATCCAGATCCCTTGTTCGTCTTCGCGGCTGGCAATGGTGGTCAGGGATTGCCCGGCGCACGGGCCGGCGACGCATTCGCCATCTTCGATCAGGAACAGTGCGCCGTGGGTGGCGCACTGGATCAGGCTGTTGCTGGGGTCGAGAAACTGGTCGGGTTTCCATTCCAGCCCGACACCCCGGTGCGGGCAGCGATTGATGTAGACGTACACTTGACCGCCCCGGCGCACGGCGAAGAGTTTCTGACCGTCGACGTCGAATCCGCGACTGCTGTTGTCAGCCAATTCGGCACCTGTGCAAAGCCACTTCATGTCTATCCTCAATTTCGGCTGCTCGTGACCGGATATGTCCGAGCTTGACGTTCAAATGCAAACAATTATCAAATGGCCGCTTCGCCCATCGGGCGCAGGTGCCGGATGCCGAGGATACTTGGCCTGTCATCTCGATGCCTGGGAAAACTTAAAAGGAAGCTGTTTATGCGCCTGAGTACCCGCGCTGCTGCGCTGTGTGTCGGACTCCTCGTCAGCCATCACGCCGCAGCGGCCGAGTTACCACAGCGTTGGGTCAGTGCCGGTGGCGCCCTGTCGGAGTGGGTGAGCGCGCTGGGCGGTGAGTCGAAACTCGTCGGTGTCGATACCACCAGCCAGCATCCGGCCTCGTTGAAGGCGCTGCCGAGCATCGGTTATCAGCGGCAACTGTCGGCGGAGGGCATCTTGAGCTTGCGCCCGCAGATTCTGGTCGGCACCGAAGAAATGGGGCCGCCGCCGGTGCTTTCGCAGATTCGCAGCGCGGGCGTGCAGGTCGAGTTGTTCTCGGCCCAGCCCGATCTGCCAACGTTAGAGGGCAATCTGGCGCATCTGGGCAAATTGCTCGGTGCTGAAGACCAGGCTGCGCAATTGCTCCAGACCTATCAGCAGCGACTCGAGCAGCAGAAGGTCCGGGTCACTCGTGCGCAGTTGAAGGAGAAATCGCCGGGCGTGCTGTTGCTGCTTGGTCATGCGGGCGGCAAGCCGCTCATCGCCGGTAAAGACACCGCCGCCGATTGGCTGATCCAGCAGGCCGGAGGGCACAATCTGGCAGCGCACACTGGCTACAAGCCCTTTTCTGTTGAGTCGCTGGTCAGTCTGGACCCCGACATGCTGGTGTTTGCTGACCGAGCACTGACCGGCGATGCCGCGCGCGCGGCGTTGTTCAAGGAAAACCCGATTCTGTCCTCGACCCGTGCGGCCAAGGATGGGCGCGTCATGGAGCTCGATCCGACCTTGCTGGTCGGTGGGTTGGGGCCGCGGTTGCCCGATGCGTTGAAGACGCTGTCTGATGGTTTCTTCCCCGGCACTGCGACCCAATGACCATTCTGGTTAAACCCCGAGCGTTGTTCATTGGCCTGAGCCTGCTGTGTCTGATGGCGATCTGGTTGTCATTGGCGCTGGGGCCGGTGAGCCTGCCGTTGTTCGATACCTTGCGCGCGGCGTTGCGCATGATCGGGCTGCCCATTGCCCCTGATGGGCTGGAGCAGGCCGAGCTGATCCTTGGGCAAATCCGCTTGCCTCGAACCTTGTTGGGTCTGGCGGTGGGTGGCGTGCTGGCGTTGTCCGGTGTGGCGATGCAGGGATTGTTTCGTAACCCACTGGCTGATCCGGGGTTGGTCGGGGTGTCCAGCGGTGCCGCGCTGGGCGCTGCCATCGCGATTGTCGGTGGTTCGGTGTTTGGCGGTCTGCCTGAATCGTTCGGACCTTATCTGTTGTCGGTGTGCGCATTTCTCGGCGGGCTGGGTGTGACGGCGCTGGTGTATCGGCTGGGTCGCCGTAATGGACAGACCAATGTCGCGACCATGCTTTTGGCCGGTATTGCGTTGACTGCGCTGGCAGGTTCGGCGGTCGGTTTGTTCACCTATCTGGCCGACGACGCGACCTTGCGCACACTGACGTTCTGGAACCTGGGCAGCCTCAACGGTGCCAGCTATTCACGGCTCTGGCCGTTACTGCTGGTGAGCGCCGGTGTTGCGCTCTGGTTACCGCGCCGGGCCAAGGCCTTGAACGCGTTGTTGCTGGGCGAATCGGAGGCGGGTCACCTGGGCATTGATGTTGAAGGGCTCAAGCGTGAACTGGTGTTCTGCACCGCGCTGGGAGTTGGAGCGGCCGTGGCGGCAGCGGGGATGATTGGCTTTGTCGGCCTGGTGGTGCCGCATCTGGTGCGTCTGCTGGCCGGTCCTGATCATCGAGTGTTGTTGCCGGCCTCGGTGCTGGCGGGCGCCAGTCTTCTGCTGTTTGCCGATCTGGTGGCGCGGCTAGCGCTGGCGCCGGCGGAGCTGCCGATCGGGATAGTCACGGCCTTCATCGGTGCGCCGTTCTTTCTGTATTTACTGCTCAGAGGGCGTACCTGATGTTGCGAACCCAAAGCCTGCAAATCCGTCGAGGCACAAAGATTGTGCTGACGGACATCACACTTGAGCTCAAACCCGGCGAAGTGCTTGGTGTGCTGGGCCCTAACGGTGCCGGCAAAAGCACCTTGCTCGGTGCCTTGTGCGGCGAATTGAAGGCTGACCACGGCAGCGTCTGGCTCGATGAGCGCGAGTTGAGCCATTGGACCGGCGCGCAGCGAGCCCAGCGACTGGCGGTCTTGCCGCAGGTGTCGACCCTGGACTTCGCCTTCCGTGTCGAAGAAGTGGTCGGCATGGGGCGTTTGCCTTATCAAAGCGGGCGGGTCCGGGATGACGAGATCGTCGCCGCCGCCCTCCACGCTGCCGATGCGGGACACCTGAGTGGCCGCAGCTATCTGGCGCTGTCCGGCGGCGAGCGTCAGCGGGTGCATCTGGCGCGGGTGCTGGCGCAGCTCTGGCCGGGCGAAGCGGGGCAGACGCTGTTGCTCGATGAGCCGACCTCGATGCTCGACCCGCTGCACCAGCACACAACCCTGCAAGCGGTGCGCGAATTCGCCGATCATGGCGCTGCGGTGCTGGTGATCCTGCATGATCTGAACCTGGCGGCGCGCTATTGTGATCGCCTTTTACTGCTCGAAGGTGGGCGGCCGGTGGCGCTGGACACCCCTGAGCAAGTCTTGCGCCCGGAACCACTCAAAGCGGTGTTCGGGCTGGAAGTACTGGTGCAGCAGCATCCGGAGCGTGGTCATCCGCTGATCATCGCCCGCTGAGAATGACATCGAGGTGAGCATGCGAGGGATTTTGTTACTGGCGGTATTATTGTTGAGTGCCTGCCAGCACGTTTCGTTACCGCCTCCGGTCGTCGGTGAAATTCAGGACCTGCGCAACGGCCAGGTCCTGACGCCCCAGGCGCTGCTCGAACGGCTGGCCAGGCCTTCGCGGCTGATCGTCGGCGAGCAACATGACAATCCTGATCACCATCAACTGCAATTGTGGTTGCTACAGGCGTTGGGCGAACGTCGACCCCAGGGCAGTCTGCTGCTGGAAATGCTCACGCCGGATCAACAACCGCGCGTCGATGACATTCGCCGTGCCTCGACGCTACCCGCAGATCTTCCCGGCGCGTTGAACTGGCAGTCGGGGTGGGACTGGAATCTGTACGGGCCGATCGTGCGCTTTGTGTTGACTCAACCCTACCCGTTGCTGGCAGCCAATCTGGACACTCTTGAAGTCCGCACCGTTTATGCCAAGCCGCCGACATTAAACGGTCGGCTTTCCAATGCTCCGTCGGTCAAGGATGAGTTGCTGGCGCAGATCAACGACTCCCATTGCGGCCTGCTGCCTACATCGCAAATGCCCGCGATGCTGGCGGTCCAGCAGCAACGTGATCGGCGGATGGCCGAGCGCTTGCTGTCGGCACCGACGCCTTCGCTGCTGTTTGCCGGCGCTTACCACGCGCGCAAGGATGTTGGCGTGCCGATCCATGTCCTTGATCTTGGCGAGCCTGAAGCACTGATGGTTTTGATGCTGGCGGAGCAGGGCGGCAAGGTCACACCGGCCATGGCTGATTACGTCTGGTACACGCCTGCCACGCCGGCTCAGGATTACTGCGCGCAAATGCGTAAGCAGTTCGGGAAGTAAACGGACGACTTTTCCACAGGCAAAAAAAGACCCGGCAAGAGCCGGGTCAAATAACCGTGATTAGCCTGATGAGGAGATATCTGAGAGTCCGAACCAAGGGCTTTTCAAATATCGACCAGTCTCGCGACCAGTTGTGGTAATCATAGCGATTCTCATTACCAAGTCAATCGCTGTTTTTTGATTTCTTTGAGATCCTCTGTCTTCTGATGGAAAAGCCCCGTAATCGTTGGGCCTCAGGCGGTAATCCTGAGGCGAAACGTGCCTGTTCAATTCTTGTGACGGGACGAGATGGCTTCCAATTGTTTGTTCAAGGCTTCTTTGCGATCGGCTGGAATGTCGTTCCAGTGCACATCCATCAGCGCGCCTTCGATCGCATACAACAACACCTTGGACGCCCGGAACCCGCGCGTACGCACGGCCCGATAAGCATCCACCGCCCCGAGGCGACGCAAGTCAGACGCACTGTGGATGCCCACGGCATGCAGCCACTGTGCCGACGTCTTGCCAAGATTCTTCAGGTGTTGCAGTTCATCATTCATCAAGCCTCCTTGCGACGGCCGAACGGTGCGTGGGCGAGCCTCTCAGGAGTGTAGCCATCAGTAGGAAAAGCGTGATTGTTTGGTCGGTTTCGACGCAAAAGCTTCTAAGAAGAGGACTCAAATAGCTGCGTGAAGGTCGGCGGGAGTTGTAGGAGGAAGCGCGGAGGAATCAACTTTCCGATAAAAAAATCCAGCGCCCAGCGCGAAGCGGGGGCGCTGGACTTGTCAGGCAGAACGTCGTTTTTAGCGGGTGCGATAACGCAGGCGAGTACCGAAATTCATCGACATCAGGATCTCGTCAGCACTCAGTTCTGGCGGAAAGTAGGCGCCGGAGATCTGTGCGTGAGCCAGGCTCGCGCCTTCCAGGCAGGAGTTGCGAAAGTCGATGCCGCGTAAATCGGCGGAGCGGAAATAGGCATCGGTGAAATCGACGCCATCGGCATTCAGTTCACGCAGGTCCAGGCCACGGAAATCGCCGCCGACCATGTCGACAGAAGCATGACTGGCACGCTCGGCATTGAAGCCTGCGATGTCGTCTTTGTGCAGCAAGGCATAAAGCGGGGTGTCGAGAAGTTTCGGCTGGCTCATGTCGCATCACCTGATGGTTTTATGACGCCAGTATAGTGCCACTATTTGGCAGCCGTGAAGCCGGCGAGGGCTTCACGGCTGAAATAGTTTTTACAGGCCCGGCATGCGCTGGCGAATCTGCGCAACAACGGTGTCGAGCGTCCCGCTTTCATTGGTCTGGACGCGTTTGCTGCAAAGAATCTCGGCTGGTGTCAGCGCTTCGCGGCTGGCTTGCTGGGCGGCGATAACGGCGAGGTTGGCGTCGGACGGATCCTTTTTGTCTGCCTGACGCAAGGCCAGCCAGCTCTCGATGACAGCTTGCGGTGCATTGCAATCGAGGATCAGGAACGGTGCCCCGGTGGCCTCGGCGATTTTCGCCGCGCCGTCGCGCTGGTCGCGTTTGAGGTAGGTCGCATCGATGACCACCGGGAAACCGGCGCGCAGGATGACCGCGGCAATCTCATGCAGTCGGCTGTAGGTGGCGGCGCTGGCGTCGGCACTATAAATGCCGGCCTGCGGGTCATTCGGTACGGTTTGCTCGCCGAACAGTCGCTTGCGTTCAACATCGGAACGCAGGCGAATGGCGCCCAACGCTTCCACCAGACGCATGGCCACGTGGCTCTTGCCGACAGCGGAAACGCCGTGGGTAATCGCCATGAAGCGCGAAGGAATGGTGCTGTAGCTTTCCGCCAGGTTGGCGTAGTTGCGGTATTGGCGCAGGGTGGTGGCGCGTTGCACCGGGTCGGCCTCAGCCGGCATGCTGAACAGGCTGACCTTGGCGCGAACCAGGGCGCGGTAGGCCTTATAGAAGTTCAGCAGCTCAAGGCCCTGATAGTCACCGGTCAGTTCCAGGTACTGGCTGATGAAACGGCGCGCCAGGCTCTTCAGACCGCGATCTTCCAGGTCCATGGCCAGGAAGCCGGTGTCGGCATAAACGTCGGTGAAGCGGAATGGTTCGTTGAACTCGATGCAGTCGAAAATCACGACTTTGCCGTCGATCACGGTGGCGTTGCCCAGGTGGATGTCGCCGTGGCATTCGCGGATGAAGCCTTCAGCCTTGCGCTGGGCAAACAGCGGCTTCAGGCGTTCGAAGCTGCTTTCGGCCCAGGCTTGCAACGCTTCGAGTTGCAGCAGATCGGCCTTGTCGCTGAGGAACGGGCGGATCTGTTCGAAGTTCTGGCGTACCGGTGCCATCACGCTGTCCGGGGTGCCAGCATCGTGTTCACCAGGCACTTTCGGTGCGGTGAGATGGAATTGGGCAATCTGCGCGGCCATCTCGTCGATGTGTGCGGTGGTCAATTCGCCATTGGCTTGCAGGGTGCTGAGCAACTGGCTTTGTGGGAATTGACGCATTTTCAGCACGAAATCGACAACCGGGCCTTCGCCGCCCAGTTGCGGTGCTTCTTCGGTGCCGGTGATCGGCAACACTTCCAGGTACAAATCGTTGGTCAGGCGCTGGTTAAGGCGCAGCTCTTCGCCGCAGAAATGCTCGCGAGCGTCGAGGCTGGTGAAGTCGAGGAAGCCGAAATTCACTGGCTTCTTCACTTTATAAGCAAAGGGGCCGGTGAGAATGACCCAGGAAATATGGGTCTCGATGACCTGGAACCCGTCGACAGGATGCGGGTAGAGGGCCGGGTTTTGCAGGGCGGCGATCAGGGACTGGCTCACAGGCGATCCTTCAGAGTCTGGGGAAAATTCACGGCCGCCATTATGGCTGCAAGTCCGCCTGACGCAAACCTCGGAGGGCGCCTGTTGAGTATGAATAAAGTGCGTATAATCCGCCGCCATGACTCGTACTCGATCCCCCCGTACCCCCAAAAAACCACCTTCCAAGGGCTTGAGCCCCTGGCTGGGCTGGGCCCTTAAACTCAGTCTGGTCGGCCTCGTGGTGCTCGCCGGGTTCGCGGTTTACCTCGACGCCGTGGTCCAGGAGAAGTTCTCCGGCAAGCGCTGGACCATCCCGGCCAAGGTGTATGCGCGCCCGCTTGAGCTGTTCACCGGCCAGAAGCTGAGCAAGGAAGACTTCCTCACCGAGCTCGACGCCTTGGGTTATCGCCGCGAAGCCGTGAGCAATGGCCCCGGCGCTGCGGCAGTCAACGGCAACACCGTCGACTTGAATACCCGTGGCTTCCAGTTTTATGAAGGTCTGGAGAGCGCTCAGCCGGTGCGCGTGCGCTTCTCCGGCGATTACGTGGCCGACCTTTCGGCGACCAACGGTTCGAAGCTTTCTGTCGTGCGATTGGAGCCGCTGCTGATCGGCGGGATTTACCCGAAAAATCTCGAAGATCGCATTTTGATCAAAATCGATCAGGTCCCGCCGTACCTGCTGGAAACCCTGGTGGCCGTGGAAGACCGGGATTTCTATAGCCACTGGGGCGTGTCGCCCAAGTCGATTGCCCGTGCCGTGTGGGTCAACACCTCTGGCGGCAAGATGACCCAGGGCGGCAGTACGCTGACACAACAGTTGGTGAAGAATTTCTACCTGACCAGCGAACGCAGCCTGACCCGCAAACTCACCGAAGCCATGATGGCGATGCTGCTTGAGCTGCATTACGACAAACGGGAAATTCTTGAGGCGTACCTCAATGAAGTGTTCGTCGGCCAGGATGGCCAGCGCGCGGTGCACGGTTTCGGCCTCGCCAGCCAGTTCTTCTTCGGGCAGCCATTGTCCGAGCTGAAGCTGCATCAAGTGGCAATGCTGGTGGGGATGGTCAAGGGACCGTCTTATTACAATCCGCGTCGCAACCCGGAACGGGCGCTGGAGCGCCGCAATCTGGTGCTCGATGTCCTTGAGCAGCAAGGCGTCGCCACCGCCGAGCAGGTCGCCGCCGCGAAGAAAATGCCATTGGGCGTGACGACGCGCGGCAAACTGGCGGACAGTTCTTTCCCGGGCTTCCTCGACCTGGTTAAACGCCAGTTGCGCGAAGACTACCGCGACGAAGACTTGACCGAAGAAGGCCTGCGGATCTTCACCAGTTTCGACCCGATCCTGCAGATGAAAGCCGAGGCGTCGGTCAACGACACCTTCAAGCGTCTATCCGGGCGCAAGGGTTCCGATGAGGTCGAAGCGGCGATGGTCGTGACCAACCCGGAAACCGGTGAAGTCCAGGCCATGATCGGCAGCCGTCAGGCGAGTTTTGCCGGCTTCAACCGGGCGCTGGATGCGGTGCGACCGATCGGTTCATTGATCAAGCCCGCGGTTTATCTGACAGCCCTTGAGAAACCGAGCCAGTACACGCTGACCAGTTGGCTGTCGGACGACTACTTCTCGGTCAAAGGCGCGGACGGTCAGGTCTGGAAACCCCAGAACTACGATCGCCGTTCCCACGGTACGGTTTTCCTGTACCAGGGCCTGGCGCACTCCTACAACCTGTCGACGGCGCGTCTCGGGTTGGCGGTGGGCGTCCCGAATGTTCTGAAGACTTTGGCGCGCCTGGGTGTCAGTCGCGAGTTCCCGGCGTTCCCTTCGATGTTGCTGGGGGCCGGTGGTTTGACGCCGATCGAAGTGGCGACCATGTACCAGACGCTGGCCAACGGTGGTTTCAATACGCCGATGCGCGGGATTCGTAGCGTATTGACCGCCGAAGGTGAGCCGCTCAAGCGTTATCCGTTCCAGATTGAGCAGCGTTTCGACCCGGCCTCCATTTACCTGATCCAAAGCGCCATGCAGCGAGTCATGCGTGAAGGTACCGGCAGTTCGGTTTATAACGTGCTGCCGAAAACCCTGACCCTGGCGGGTAAAACCGGTACCAGTAACGACTCGCGAGACAGCTGGTTTGCTGGCTTCAGCCAGGATTTGCTGGCGGTGGTGTGGCTGGGTCGCGATGACAACGGCAAGACACCGTTCACCGGTGCCACCGGTGCGTTGCAGGTCTGGACCAGTTTCATGCGCAAGGCCGATCCGCTGCCGCTGGACATGCCGCAGCCGGACAACATTGTTCAGGCCTGGGTCGATTCGCGTACAGGGCAGGGTTCCGAAGGCAGCTGCCCAGGTGCTGTGCAGATGCCGTATATTCGCGGCAGCGAACCGCCTCCCGGTGCTGCGTGCGGTGGCGACAGTCCTGCATCCGGCGAAACGGTGATGGATTGGGTCAAGGGCTGGATGAATTAAGCAAAGAGGGTTTCAAGTGAACAAGTGGTTGATTCCAGCGGTTACCGCCGTGGCTTTGCTCAGCGGTTGTTCCTCCGTACAACGCGGTTCGATCCCGGTTGTGGATTCTGGCAGCGCTGTCTCCAACAGTGAGCGAGTGTCGGCAAATGGCGGTTTCCGTCAGACGACGACTAAACGTCCTGTGCAAGCCCAGACTCAGGCGATTCCTCAAGGTGACACGGGTGTGGTCGTGATGGTGCCGGGTGGCGGCGCAGTGGCGTCGGCACCGATCAGCACCGGTCCGATTACGCCTGGCCCGATAGACACCTCGCCGGTACAGTCGGCACCGATCAATCAGGGCGGCTACAGCATGCCGTCGACGCCGAGCGGGATTCCTTCGGCGAGCTCCGGTGGCTTGTCTGCCGATGAGCAGTTGGACGGTCCGGTGCTGGCGCTGTTGACCACTGCTCAGCAGCAACAGGCCGGCGGAGATCTCAATGGTGCGTCCTCCAGTCTTGAGCGCGCCCAGCGTGTTGCGCCACGTGAGCCGCAAGTGCTTTATCGTCTGGCTCAGGTGCGCATGGCCCAAGGCGATGCGGCACAGGCTGAACAGTTCGCCCGTCGTGGCCTGACGTTCGCCAATGGTCGTCCGGCGCTTCAGGCCAGCCTGTGGGAATTGATCGGTCAGTCGCGTGAGAAGCAGGGTGATTCTGCAGGTGCGGCACTGGCCCGTCAGAAGGCCAAGGTTTCGCTGTGATGGACGCACGTTTCCCCAGGATTGCCGAGCAACTGCTGTTGATCGAGCGTGAGCTGCGGGTTCAGGGTTGGTGGGACGAAGTTTCGCCCTCCGCTGAAGCGTTATCCAGCGTCGAGCCGTTTTCGGTGGATACGCTGGATTTCGAACAGTGGCTTCAATGGATCTTCCTGCCGAAGATGAAGATCATCCTCGAACAGGATTTGCCGCTGCCCAATGCGTCGGGAATTCAGGAGATGGCCGAAATGGTCTTCGCCGCCCGCAATGCCCAGGGCAAGGATCGGCAGTTGCAGGTCTTGCTAAAAGAGTTCGACCTGCTCATCACCGCCTCTCGCTGAAACGGAAACTGCCAGGTCCTACTGGCAGTTATCCGCAATCTGTTTCTGTGCTTCGGTTGTACGCTCCTGACGTTGCTCATCGGTCAGGCGCCGCCTCTCACCGTCGACATCCTCCCGCAATCGCGGATTGTTCTGCAGCTGGGCCAGGTTCGTTCGCGCCTGTTCGCAGAATACCTTTAGCTGGGCTTGTTGCTCGGCGACCTGCTTTTTCACTGTGTTGTCGATGGCCTGTTGATCGCCAATCGCCGTGCTGCGCGTTGGCGCGGCGGGTTTGCCGGCAGGCGGGGAGGGCGTCAGCACCGTGGTGGCCTCCTGGCCTTGCGGCGGTTGCGCGTCGAAGTGGGTCACGCCCTGGGCGTCGACCCATTTATAGATCTGACCGGCCATACACAAAGGGCTGACCAGCAGACTGACCATCAAGAACGTTCGCATGCCATTTCCTTGCCAGAGTTGCGCAATTGAAGCTAACACAGTTGCGGTTTAGCGGTTTTTTCTTGCTTTCTCATGTGCTTACTTCAATAAAGCACATAGACGGCTTGACTTGCAGGGGACGAAACAGAAGAATCCAAAGTCCGCTGTAGAGGGACTGCCAGAAGCAGGCCCACTCAGCAGATCATGAGGCGCACATCCGCGCCGACCTGTTACACCCGCAACGCGTTACCTCGCGCTGGGTGGGAAAGGCCCGCAACACTTGGGACGATCCCAATACTTGCTCAGTCAGTGCTGACGTAGTCGGCGACCACCGTCGCTCATGCTCTGCTGAGAAGTAAACCTATTAAGACCCGTCCTCTTTGATGTGGGCGGTATTCTGGCGTTTTAGAGGTGAACAACGTGGAGCTTTTATCTGGCGGTGAGATGCTCGTCCGCTTTTTGCGTGACGAAGGCGTTAAATATATCTATGGGTACCCGGGTGGTGCCGCATTGCATATCTACGACGCGCTGTTCAAAGAACCAGCCGTTCAACACATTCTCGTTCGTCATGAGCAGGCCGCCACTCATATGGCGGACGGCTATGCGCGCGCTACCGGCAAGGCCGGCGTCGTACTGGTGACCTCCGGTCCCGGCGCGACCAACGTCATTACCGGCATTGCTACCGCGTACATGGACTCGATCCCGATGGTGATCCTGACCGCCCAGGTGCCTAGCACCATGGTCGGGACCGATGCCTTCCAGGAAACCGACATGATCGGTATCTCCCGGCCGATCGTGAAACACAGTTTCATGATCAAGCATGCTTCGGAAATCCCGGAGATCATGAAAAAGGCTTTCTACCTCGCGCAATCCGGTCGTCCCGGCCCTGTCGTTGTCGACATCCCGAAAGACATGACCAACCCGGCCGAGAAGTTCGAATACATCTTCCCGAAAAAAGCCAAGCTGCGTTCCTACAGCCCGGCGGTTCGTGGCCACTCGGGCCAGATCCGCAAAGCAGTGGAAATGCTGTTGGCGGCCAAGCGGCCGATCATCTATGCCGGCGGCGGCGTCATTCTGGGCAACGGTTCCGCGCCGTTGACCGAGCTGGCGCAACTGCTGAACGTGCCGGTCACCAATACCTTGATGGGCCTCGGCGCCTATCCGGGCAGCGACCGTCAGTTCCTCGGCATGCTCGGTATGCACGGCAGCTACACCGCCAACCTGGCGATGCACCATGCGGACGTGATCATGGCCGTGGGCGCGCGTTTCGATGACCGTGTTATCAACGGTGCATCGAAGTTCTGCCCAAGCGCCAAGATCATCCACATCGATATCGACCCGGCTTCGATCTCCAAGACCATCAAGGCCGACGTTCCTATCGTAGGCCCGGTGGAAAGCGTACTGACCGAAATGGTCGCTACCTTCAAGGAAATCGGCGAGACCCCGAACAAGGACTCGGTTGCTGCCTGGTGGAAGCAGGTTGAAGAGTGGCGCGGCGATCGCGACATGTTCCCTTACAACAAAGGGGACGGCAGCATCATCAAGCCGCAGACCGTTATCGAAACCCTGCACGAAGTGACCAAGGGCGATGCCTACATTGCGTCCGATGTGGGGCAGCACCAGATGTTCGCGGCGCAGTACTACCGCTTCAACAAGCCGAATCGCTGGATCAACTCCGGTGGCCTGGGCACGATGGGCTTCGGTTTTCCGGCAGCAATGGGCGTGAAACTGAGCTTCCCGGAAGCCGATGTGGCTTGTGTGACCGGTGAAGGCAGCATCCAGATGAACATCCAGGAGCTGTCCACTTGCCTGCAACATGACCTGCCCGTGAAGATCATCCTGCTCAACAACGGCGTGCTCGGCATGGTCCGTCAGTGGCAGGACATGAGCTACGGCGCGCGTCACTCGCACTCCTACATGGAATCGTTGCCGGACTTCGTCAAGTTGGCCGAAGCCTACGGTCACGTCGGCATGCGCATCACGGACTTGAAGGATTTGAAGCCGATGATGGAGCAAGCGTTCGCGATGAAGGATCGTCTGGTGTTCATCGACATCAAGGTCGACGCCGGTGAACACGTCTACCCGATGCAGATCAAAGACGGCTCCATGCGCGATATGTGGCTGAGCAAGACGGAGCGTACTTAATCATGCGACATATTATTTCCCTGCTTCTGGAAAACGAACCCGGCGCTCTGTCTCGTGTAGTCGGCCTGTTCTCGCAGCGCAACTACAACATCGAAAGCCTGACCGTGGCCCCTACCGAAGACCCGACCTTGTCGCGTCTGACGCTGACCACTGTCGGCCACGATGAGATCATCGAGCAGATCACCAAGAACCTGAACAAGCTGATCGAAGTGGTCAAACTGGTCGACCTGTCGGAAAGTGCTCACATCGAGCGCGAACTGATGCTGGTCAAGGTCAAGGCCACCGGCGCCCAGCGCGCCGAGATCAAGCGCACCACCGATATTTACCGTGGGCAGATCGTTGATGTCAGCGCCAGCGTGTATACCGTTCAACTGACCGGTACCAGCGACAAGCTCGACAGCTTCATTCAGTCCATTGGCACCGCCTCGATCCTGGAAACCGTCCGTAGCGGCGTAACCGGTATCGCTCGCGGCGATAAAGTACTCAGCATCTAAACCAAATTAGCGAACGGCCTGAACGGCCTGGATATATAGGGGAATTTCATGAAAGTTTATTACGAAAAAGACTGCGACCTGTCGATCATCCAGGGCAAGAAAGTTGCCATCATCGGTTACGGCTCCCAGGGCCACGCTCAAGCGTGCAACCTGAAAGACTCCGGCGTTGACGTGACTGTCGGTCTGCGCAAAGGCTCGGCCACTGTTGCCAAAGCCGAAGCTCACGGCCTGAAAGTGACCGACGTTGCTTCCGCTGTTGCGGCTGCCGACCTGGTCATGATCCTGACCCCGGACGAGTTCCAGTCTGCCCTGTACAAGAACGAAATCGAGCCGAACATCAAGAAAGGCGCCACCCTGGCCTTCTCCCACGGCTTCGCGATCCACTACAACCAGGTTGTTCCGCGCGCTGACCTCGACGTGATCATGATCGCGCCGAAAGCACCGGGCCACACCGTGCGTTCCGAGTTCGTCAAAGGCGGCGGTATCCCTGATCTGATCGCTATCTATCAGGATGCTTCGGGCAACGCCAAAAACGTTGCGCTGTCCTACGCTGCTGGCGTGGGTGGCGGTCGTACCGGCATCATCGAAACCACCTTCAAGGACGAGACCGAAACCGACCTGTTCGGCGAACAAGCCGTTCTGTGCGGCGGTACCGTTGAGCTGGTCAAAGCCGGTTTCGAAACCCTGGTTGAAGCTGGGTACGCGCCGGAAATGGCCTACTTCGAATGCCTGCACGAACTGAAGCTGATCGTTGACCTCATGTACGAAGGCGGTATCGCCAACATGAACTACTCGATCTCCAACAACGCTGAATACGGCGAGTACGTGACTGGTCCGGAAGTGATCAACGCCGAATCCCGTCAGGCCATGCGCAACGCCCTGAAACGTATTCAGGACGGCGAATACGCCAAGATGTTCATCAGCGAAGGCGCGACCGGCTATCCTTCGATGACCGCCAAGCGTCGTAACAACGCCGCTCACGGTATCGAAATCATCGGCGAGCAACTGCGCTCCATGATGCCGTGGATCGGTGCCAACAAGATCGTCGACAAAGCTAAAAACTAAGTCGCGCACTTGTACGAAAAACGCGGCTTAGGCCGCGTTTTTTCGTTTGGGTGACCGGTTCTGGTATAAAGCTGCATCGTTTGTGGCCGAACCGTCGTCCCAGACACCTGTCGAAACTTTCCACCCCGTTGCAAGGTAATGTCCATGAGCGAACGTCCCGAAGAGCCAAACAAGGCTTCTGACGCCGAAAGCCTCCTGCCCATCGATGAACACATCGAGGAAGGGCATGACGCTGAAGGTCGTAAAGTCCGGCATCGTGGTATCTATCTTCTGCCGAATCTGTTTACCACCGCGAACCTGTTCGCAGGGTTTTATTCCATCATCAGCTCGATGAGCGCCCAGAGTGCCTTGAGTGCCGGTGATTCGATTGGCGCGAGCAAGTATTTCGCGTTTGCCGCGATCGCGATTTTCGTCGCCATGGTGCTCGACGGCCTTGATGGTCGCGTAGCCCGCATGACCAATACCCAGAGTGCCTTCGGCGCCGAGTACGATTCGCTGTCGGACATGGTTGCCTTTGGTGTTGCGCCGGCATTGCTGGCGTTTGGCTGGGCATTGGGCGACATGGGCAAGGTCGGCTGGATGGTTGCCTTCATCTATGTCGCGGGTGCAGCGTTGCGCCTGGCGCGCTTCAATACGCAAGTCGGCACCGCGGATAAACGCTACTTCATCGGTCTGGCCAGTCCGGCTGCTGCGGGCGTTGTCGCGGGGATTGTCTGGGCGTTCAGCGATTACGGCATTCAGGGGTCCAAAATGTCGTTCCTGGTTGCGCTGATGGTGGCCGCCGCCGGCATGCTGATGGTCAGCAACATCAAGTACAACAGCTTCAAGGAGCTGGACTTGAAGGGGCGCGTACCTTTTGTCGCGATCCTCGCGGTAGTGCTGGTGTTTGCCGTGGTCTTCAGTGATCCGCCGCGCATTCTGCTGCTGGTTTTCCTCGCTTACGCGGCGTCTGGTCCGGTGCAATACCTGTTGCATCTTCGTCGGCACAAAAACGCCGAGTGATGTAATTTCCCTCATACTCCGCAGTCTATTGGTGCATCTGTCCTCCAATGCTGCGGAGTTGCCATGCTGATCAAAGTCCCCAAAGCGTCTGACTGCCATGAGTCGGATGTCACGCCTGAAGCCTTCTATCTTTCTCGACGCAATCTATTGGGTGCTGCCGTTGCCGGTCTGGCTGTGAGCAGTCTGCCGCGTTGGGCCAGTGCCGATGAAGCCGCTCGTTACGCGGATGTCGAACCTGGCAAGGCGCCTTCCTGGTTTGCCGAAAAGCTTCCTTCTACTAAATGGGGGGCGGTCAACGTCAAGGATGAGGCGATCACGCCATTCAAGGATGCGACCCACTACAACAACTTCTACGAGTTCGGCACTGATAAAGGCGACCCAGCCGCTAACGCGGGTTCGTTGAAGACTGAGCCTTGGACCGTGGTGGTGGACGGGGAGGTGGGCAAGCCTGGACGGTATGCTCTGGAGGACTTCATGAAGCCCTATCAGTTGGAGGAGCGGATCTATCGTCTTCGCTGTGTTGAGGCCTGGTCGATGGTCATTCCCTGGATTGGTTTTCCCCTTTCAGCTTTGCTGAAGGAGGTCGAGCCGACGTCAAAGGCCAAGTTCATTCGCTTCGAAACGCTGCAAGATCCTAAAAGCATGCCTGGGCAGCGGTCCGGTTTTGCCTTGATCGAGTGGCCTTATGTAGAGGGTTTGCGCCTGGATGAGGCGATGAATCCGTTGACCATTCTTGCGGTTGGCATGTATGGGCGTGAACTGCCGAATCAGAACGGGGCGCCGCTGCGTTTGGTGGTGCCTTGGAAGTATGGCTTCAAGAGCGTCAAGTCCATCGTGCGGATCAGTCTGGTCAGCGAACAGCCGAAAACCACCTGGCAGAGCATTGCCGCGGATGAATATGGCTTCTACGCGAACGTGAACCCTACAGTCGATCACCCGCGCTGGACCCAGGCGCGGGAGCGTCGCTTGCCGAGCGGCCTGTTCAAGCCCAATGTTCGGGACACGCAAATGTTCAACGGCTACTCGGATGAAGTCGCTTCTCTCTATACAGGGCTCGATCTGCGGAAGAACTACTGATGCGTTATCCGTTCTGGCGAATTAGCGTCTTTATAGCGGCGGCGGTCTGGCCGCTGCTTTGGTTGTATCAGGCCTGGCAGGATGTGTTGGGTCCCGATCCGGGCAAGGTGCTGGTTGACCGGCTGGGGCTGGGGACGCTTATCCTGCTGCTAGTAACGTTAAGCATGACGCCTCTGCAGAAGCTCACGGGTTGGGCGGGGTGGATCGCTGTGCGCCGGCAGCTGGGGCTATGGTGTTTCGCTTATGTGGTTCTGCATCTGAGCGGCTACACGGCATTCATTCTTGGATTTGATTGGTCGCAGTTGGGTGTCGAGTTGCGCAAACGGCCGTACATCATTGTCGGGACGTTGGGGTTTCTCTGTTTGTTGGCATTGGCGGTGACTTCTAATCGTTACAGTCAGCGACGGCTGGGTGTTCGTTGGAAGAAGCTGCATCGGCTGGCGTATGTCGTTCTCGGACTTGGATTGCTGCATATGTTGTGGATCGTTCGTGCCGATCTGAAGGAATGGGCTATCTATGCTTCTATAGGTGCGCTGCTATTAGTGTTGCGCATTCCACCTGTGGCCCGTCGAATCCCGCGTTTAATCGCTAAAAAGGCACCTTCTGCAAGAAAAGCGTAATTAGGTGTTGACGGCAGATTCTGGAAGTCTATAATTCGCCCCACTTCCGGCGCAGTCGAAACGGAAAACTCCTTGGTAAACAAAGAGTTACGC
>NZ_JBIWAF010000043.1:11134-35487 GCF_044759925.1 Pseudomonas sp. NPDC099000 | reverse complement strand
CCGAACTCAGCAGTGAAACGATGCATCGCCGATGGTAGTGTGGGGTTTCCCCATGTGAGAGTAGGTCATCGTCAAGATTGAATTCCGAAACCCCTGTCTGCTAACGCAGACAGGGGTTTTGTCTTTCTGCAGCCTTAATAAGCTTCCCTCGAGACTACCTTTTGCGCACCTTACTGCTTTGACGAGCCAGCAACTTGCGCCGCCAGATATAGATCCCGGTCACCGACAACCTGCAATCAAAACACCCAACACGGCAATCAAGACTTGCCCGGTGAACCCGATGATTCGCCCTCCGTGTATCGGCAATTGCAGCTTGTAAAAACGTTCTCCCAAGGTGCCCTGCCCGGCGATCTCCTGCCCGAGTAGTCGCCCGTCTGTACCATGGAGAACAGCGAGGACTTACCATGGGCCTCGGTATCAGCATTGCGCGCAAACTGGTTGAGTACATCGTTCAATGGACCGGCGCCGATGTTGTAGCGATGGCTGCTGGCTTCGCTGCCCTGCGCCGCAACGGCAACTGTTGGCAATAAGGCGACACCCAGCGCGGTAGAGAACAGCGCCGCGCGAACGGCGTGGCGCAAAATGCAGGTGTCCGCAGTGAAACAAGGAAGGTTCTTACCGATGGAGCGCACAGAAATTGTAGGCTTCCGTAGGAAGTCGCCGAAGTCAGAGTTGCAGTGCTTACTGACTAAGCCGCGCTTGCACGGAAAACCCGCCAAAAATAATTCAGACTTGCCGCTCCAGCGTCACCCACCAGCGAGTGCGGTAGCCCAACTGCACGGGCAGGGTTTGCGGCAGGATGGCCAGCAGCCTGTCGGTGTTCTCCAGGCGGAAGACTCCGGACAGCCGCAAGTCGGCAATGTCCGATGAGCACGTCAGATAACCGTGCCGGTAGCGTGCGACTTCATTGAGAAAATCCCCCAGGCGCATGTTACGTGTGACGATCAGACCATCGACCCACGCGCCGGCATCCATATCCAGCAGCGCAGCCAGTTTCGCCTGGTGGTGATCGATCAAATAACTCTGTCCGGCCTGTACCCGAATCGACTCACCGTCGGCGCCCCGCGGCGAATGAATCGCGACCATGCCGCTGGTGACACTGAGCCGTGTGCAATCATTGTCCTGACGCAGGATGAACCGCGCCCCCACACCTTCATATACGCCGTGACGACTGTGCACCCGCAATGGTCGATCAAATGGAGACGCTTCGTCGATCCCGCCACAGGTCACGATGATCTCGCCGCGAGTCAGCTTGATCAGCCGTTGCTGCGCGGTGTAGTCGAGATCCACCGCGCTGGCGGTGTTGAGCTCCAGGCGTGTGCCGTCGAGTAGTTGGAAGCCGCGTCGCTCACCCGTGGCAGTGGCGAAGTCGGCGGTCCATTGTTGCCAACCCACCGCATCCTTTCCCAGCCAAGCCGCCGAACCCATCAGCAATGCACCCGACAGCAACTTCAGAGCCTGTCGTCGTCCCAATCCCTGGGCACTGTTTTCCAATGTGTTTAAGGCGACTTGAGCACCGGGCACGGCGCGCAGATTGCTGCTCAGCTCGGCTTGCAGGGACTGCACCCGCTGCCACGCCAATTCGTGTTCTAAATGCTCCGCGCGCCAGACGTCGCATTCCTGGCGCAGCCTCGGATTGGTCGCGTTGTTGCGCAGTCGCAGCAGCCAATTGATGGCCTGTTTGACCACCTGCTGATGAGGTTCACCGCGCCGGTGAAGTGACGAGTTATCCACAGGCATCAAGCTTCATACCGCAAGAGATAACAGTGATACAGCGCATCAGCGACTTAACGCTCCACCGAACGCAGGGATAAACCCATCTGCTCGGCAATCTGCTTGTGGGTAAGTGCTTCGCACAGCGCCAGAAATGCCTGACGCACTTTCGGCTTAAGTCCTTCAAGCATGCGGATGACTGTACTGCAAACTCAGGAGAGGACATGAACGCGAAAGCCTGAACGTCACAAATGATAATTGGTCGCATTGTCATCAAGGGTTACGGAGTTTGCAACTGCCGGTCGAACAACTGTTATCACAAAAAAACAATTCAACAGCTCTGGCACGCCGTTCGGCGGGAATACCGGGCATTTCTTACAAACCCCTAAGATTTCTCTGATTGGTGCCGACAGACTGGAGAGACATGCGTGCACCAAAGTAGAGCGGCCGAAGAATGCCGCCTGCGCTGTTACATGGAATGTTGCACCTGGAACGCATCCCCACTTTTTGCATAAGAAGTCCCATGAAATGAATCTCAAGTTCAGCCATAAAATCCTTCTGGCCGCCTCCGGCGTCGTGGTGCTGGCTTTTGCGTTGTTCACTTTGTACAACGATTATCTGCAGCGAAACACCATCCGGCAAAACCTCGAGTCCTCTGTCCAGCAAGCCGGCGACCTGACCGCCAGTAGCGTGCAGAACTGGATGAGCGGCCGTGTGCTGGTCCTGGAAAACCTCGCACAGAACGTCGCTCATCAAGGCGCCAACGCGGACCTTCCGGGCCTGGTTGATCAACCGGCCTTCACCTCGAACTTCCAGTTCACCTACGTTGGCCAGGCCAATGGTGTGTTCACTCAACGCCCCGACGCGAAGATGCCGGACGGATACGATCCGCGTCAGCGCCCGTGGTACAAACAAGCCGTGGCAGCCGACAAGACCATGCTGACGCCGCCGTACATGGCCGCCGTCGGTGGCTTGGTGGTGACGATCGCCATGCCGGTGAAAAAGAACGGCGAATTGCTCGGCGTGGTCGGCGGTGATCTGAGTCTGGAAACCCTGGTGAAGATCATCAACTCGGTGGACTTCGGTGGCATCGGCCACGCGTTCCTGGTCAGCGCCGACGGTCAGGTGATCGTCAGCCCGGACAAAGACCAGGTGATGAAAAACCTGAAAGACATCTACCCGAATTCTGGCGTGCGCATCGAGAAGGGCAATCAGGACGTCACTCTGAACAAGCAGGACCGCATCCTCTCGTTCACCCCGGTGAGCGATTTGCCGAATGCCGAGTGGTACATCGGTCTGTCGATCGACAAGGACAAGGCCTACGCACCACTGAGCCAATTCCGCACCTCGGCGCTGATCGCCATGTTCATCGCCGTCAGCGTTATTGCGGGGCTGCTGAGCCTGCTGATCAATGTGCTGATGCGTCCGCTGACCACCATGGGCCGCGCGATGCAGGACATCGCCCAGGGTGAAGGCGACCTGACCCGTCGTCTGTCCGTGGAAAGCAAAGACGAATTCGGCGAGTTGGGCGGTTCGTTCAACCAGTTCGTGGAACGGATTCACGCGTCGATTTCCGAGGTGTCCTCGGCGACCCGTCAAGTCCACGATTTGTCGCAACGGGTGATGGCATCGTCCAACGCCTCGATCATCGGCTCAGACGAACAAAGCGCACGCACCAACAGCGTGGCCGCCGCCATCAACCAATTGGGCGCCGCCACCCAGGAAATCGCCCGCAATGCCGCCGATGCTTCGCAGCACGCCAGCGGTGCGAGCGAGCAGGCGGACGACGGCCGTCAGGTGGTGGAGAAAACCATCCTGGCCATGACCGAGCTGTCGCAGAAAATCAGCCTGTCCTGCACCCAGATCGAAACCCTGAACGCGAGCACTGACAACATCGGGCACATTCTCGATGTGATCAAAGGCATCTCCCAACAGACCAACTTGCTCGCGCTCAACGCCGCCATCGAAGCGGCGCGTGCCGGTGAAGCCGGCCGTGGTTTTGCGGTTGTGGCGGACGAAGTGCGCAACCTGGCGCATCGCACGCAGGAGTCGGCGGAAGAGATTCACAAGATGATCACCTCGCTGCAGATCGGTTCTCGCGAAGCGGTGACGACCATGAACGCCAGTCAGGTCTCCAGCGAAGAGAGCGTCGAAGTGGCGAACCAGGCCGGTCTGCGTCTGGTCAGCGTGACCCAGCGTATCGGCGAAATCGACGGCATGAACCAGTCGGTGGCGGCGGCGACCGAAGAGCAGACGGCGGTGGTGGAAACCCTCAACGTCGACGTTAACCAGATCAACTTGCTGAACCAGCAGAGCGTGGCGAACCTCAATGAAACGTTGAAGGATTGTGATGCGTTGTCGTTGCAGGCGAACCGGTTGAAGCAGTTGGTGGACAGCTTCAAGATCTGATCGCGTTATGGGTCAATCGCGGGCAAGCCCGCTCCCACAGGATTTTCGGCGAACACAAGATTTGTGTACGACCGCAATACTGTGGGAGCGGGCTTGCTCGCGAAAGCGGTACAACAATCACCGCTGAACCAAAGCCCTACACAAACAGCTTCAACACATTACTCATCGCATCATCCGCAAACCCCTGCACAAACTCCTTGAACCCCGGCAACGCCTCGGCACCTCCCTGCGCTGGTTCGGCAATGATGGTCCAGGTCGCCCGCGACTTGCCCGTGCCTAGCGGTTCAACACTCATCGCCGCCCACAAGTTGGCCACACCCAGCGTGTTGTAAATGGTGGTCCACGTCATGTTCAGCGCCTGGTCATCCCGCGAGTTGAGTTGCTCGACCACCACGTTGCCGTCCTTGAAGATCTTCTTGCGCAGTGACGATACGCCTTCGCCCGTCATCTCGATGTGCGAAAGCGCCGGAATGAATTGATCGAAGCCGGCAAAGTTGCCGACCACCGCCCAGACCTGCGAGGCATCCGCCGGCACTTCCACTGAAGACACGACGTGGCAACCTTGAGGGTTTTTGATCAGGGTATCGGGTTGCAGGGTTTTCATGGTTTTGCTCCGGTTGAGTGAGTCAGATGAAATTGATTTCTTTGAGGTAGTCGCAGCCGCGACGCAGCAGCGCCGGGGATTTTTCCGGGTAGTGCGCGCCCATCTGCCGAACGCCGGCCTGGGCGTTGTCGTGGCCGATCATCGAGATGTCGCCGATGTCTTCCTCGAAGCCGTTGAGGTAGAAACCGAGTACGCCGAACAGCGCGTTGTCGCTGTCGACTCGGCCAAGTTGCTGCTGCCAGTCGGCGACGCTGACCATGGAGAATTCCCGGCCGGCCTCACGGAATGACGCGACATAATCGTCCCAGCTCAAAGGTTCGGGGTTGTGCAGGTTGAACACCGCTTTTTCAGGCGAATAACGGCTGGCATGGAAGCCGATAAAGCGAGCGAGAAAGTCCACCGGCATCAGATCAAAGTTCAGCGCGAACTCCGGCACCTGGCCGAGCTGGATCGAGCCCTTGAGCATCAGCATCAAGCGATTTTTGTGCGGCTGACAGACGCCGGTCAGGCTGTTGAAGCTGATATTGCCGGGGCGATAAAGATTGACCCTCACCCCAAGTTCACGCGCTCGTTCGAGGATTCGTTCGCCGACCCACTTGGACAGGTTGTAGCCGTTCTTGATGTAGATCGGCGGCGTCTGCGCTGCGGGTAATTCCAGCACCCGGCCATCTTCGGCAATCGTGCTGGACGCCGAGAGTGTGGAAACGAAGTTGAAGATCTTCTTGCTGCGCCCCTCGCACAGCCGAAGGCATTCGAAAATCGGCTCGACGTTGTCCCTCACCAGCGACTCGTAATCGAGCACGTGATTGACGTTGGCGGCGTTGTGCACCAGCGCGCCGAACTCTCGATCGAGGCGCTCGTAAACGTCCGCATCGAGTCCCAATGCCGGGCGCGTAATGTCCGCCGCGTAAACCTGCACCCGACTCAGGTCCAGGTGCTCCAGACGGTTTTCCCGCAACGCATGAGCGAAGCGCTCCGCCGCCGATTGCCCGCCGCCATCGCGCACCAGGCAGGCGACTTCACTGACGCCCCACGCCAGCAACGCCTCGACGATGTGCACACCGACAAAACTGTTGGCGCCAGTGACGATCACCTTGTGCACATCGCCCATACGGCTGATGGGCAGCGGCTGAATATCCAGCTCGCGGAAGGCATCCGCCAGCGCTTGCGCGCTCAGGACTTCCTCGGTGCCGGAGCCGCGCACCAACGTCGCCAGCTTCGCAATGGTCGGCAATTCAATGAAGCGGTTGATCGAGATGCTGCGGCCGAATTCCTCTCGCAATCGCAGCAGCATCCGTGACAACAGAATCGAGTGGCCGCCCAGATTGAAGAAGCTTTCGTCGGTCGAAATATCGCTGGCCGGCAGCTCCAGCAGCTCAGCCCAGATCTCCAGCAACAGCGCTTCATCGGCACTGGCGGGCAAGCGCCGCGCCGTGTTTTCGGTAACATTCACCGGCATCGCCAGCAGCGCTTTGCGGTCGACTTTGCCGTTACTGGCGAACGGCATGCTCGGCAGTTCGGTCCAGGCGCCGGGTTGCATGTAGTCCGGCAAAAACTGCATCGCATGAGCCTTCAAGGCTTCGCGAGCAACACCCGGTTGGTCCTCCTGAGGTTGCGCGAGGAACGCCAGAATCCGACGTTGGCTGTCGATGACCACCGCCACCTGACGGTACAACTGACTGTCGCGCAGGCAGCGTTCGATCTCTTCCGGCTCGACGCGAAAGCCGCGGATTTTCACCTGATTGTCCCGCCGTCCGCACAGCTCGATGCCGTCGCGGGTCCATTTCGCCATG
Source organism: Pseudomonas sp. NPDC099000 (assembly GCF_044759925.1). Classification (NCBI taxonomy): domain Bacteria; kingdom Pseudomonadati; phylum Pseudomonadota; class Gammaproteobacteria; order Pseudomonadales; family Pseudomonadaceae; genus Pseudomonas; species Pseudomonas sp. NPDC099000. Next base: position 28,968 of record NZ_JBIWAF010000043.1, on the reverse strand, counting down.
TCACCGGTACGGTAGGCGCGCAGGCGCTGGCCGTCCGGCAAGTTCAAGTCCAGGTAGCGCTCGGCGGTCTGCTGCGGGTTGTTCAGATAGCCCAGGCACACACCCGGCCCGACGATGTACAACTCACCGACGGTCTGCTCGGCCACCGGCTGAAACGCTTCGTCGAGAATCAGTACCTGGCTGTTGGCAATCGGCGCCCCGAGGGTACGGTTGCTGTCGCCAGCGCGCAGTTGGCGCGCGGTGATCAGCACCGTGGCTTCGGTCGGGCCATAGAGGTTGTAGAGGTTGCCCTGACGGGTGAGCTGCTCGATGACGTAGGGTTCGCAGACATCGCCGCCGGTCATCACGTGATCCAGGACCTGCAGCTGATCCAGCGGCAGAATGCTCAACAGCGCCGGAGGTAAAAACGCATGGCTGAGGCGTTGATGGCGAATCAGCTCGACCAGTTGCAACGGATCGCGGCGCTGGTCGTCGCTCGGCACGATCAGTTCGGCGCCCTGAAGCAGAGTCGGGAAAATATCGATCAGTGACGAGTCGAAACTCAACGACGAAAACTGCAAGGCCCGACTGTGTTCGGTCAGCTGCACATAGTCGGCATACCACGCGGTGAAGTGCGCGAGATTGGCCTGGCTGAGCAGCACGCCTTTGGGATGCCCGGTGGTGCCCGAGGTGTAGAGCGCCATGCACGGCGCATCGAGGTCGGGGCGCTGGCGCATCAAGGGTTGGCTGAGGTCCACGTCATCAAAGTCGATGCAGCTGATGTCCAGCCCCGGCATTACGTCGGCGAGGGGGTGTTGCCCGTCATGCAGCAACAACACCGCCCCGGCATTCGAAAGGATGTACTGCTGACGTTGCAGCGGATGGCTCGGCTCCAGCGGCAAATACACCGCGCCGCTGCCCAGAGTCGCCAGGATCCCTGCATACAGAGCACTGCATTTTGGCAGACAAATCCCGACCACCAAGGGCCCTTGATGCTGAGCGAGCAACGGCAGCAAGCGTTGCTGAATCGCACGGCTCTGGGCGTGCAATTGCCGATAGCTCAGCGATGTACCTTCGATGTTCAGCGCGGGTCGTTCGGCGGACTTGATGAAGCGCTGTTCGAGGCGCTCGATCATCGGGATCCGGGCGAGTTCTTGCAGCCACGGTTGAGCCGTGTTGTTGAGTTGATGAGTGAAGGCCAGGCGCTCTAAAAACAGCAGGTTTTCCACGCGCTCAAAGTGAGCGTGAGCAGCCGGTTCAGCGTGCAAAAAATATTCTGCATCCCGGGAGAATCGGCTGACCAGCAGCGTGACATGGTCCACCAGTTCCGCTACCGCTCGCAGGCGCAACGCCTGGCCGTTTCCAGATGGTTCATCGGCAATCGGCACGCGCGTGAACAGCGTCGATCCCTGCATGCACAGCAGGTCCATCGGCGGTAGCCCAGAGACGCTTGGCACGCCAATTCCCAGTTGCAGTGTCAGATGCGGCGCATCACCCGGGACTGAAAACGCCTGGCTGGCGTCGTCAATCAGCAGATCGAACGACGGCGTCTCCTCGAACGCCTCGAGCCGCACCAGCGAATGACCCTGTTGTTCAAGCTCCAGCGCCAGGTCGGTCAAGGCCTGGCTTTGCCCAATGAGCAGAATGTCGAGACGTCTCATGATGTTCTCCTCGTTAAACCAGGTAGTCGCTGAGGGCGTCTTGTACGCACGGCGAATCCAGCAGCGAACTGCTGCGGAAAAACCGCACGATGTTGGCGACCAGTGGGTGGTGACGATTGATCGGGAAGGCCAGCCCCGAGATTTCGTTCTTGAGTGCCTGGCGTGCCGCGTCGCTGATCTGCAAGGCTTCGATCAAGCGGAAGTCGAAGGACTTCTGGATGTCGTTGGTCAGGTAATGGCCGATGAACACCGGCAGGATTTGCGCGATGAGCTGGCGGTCGTATTCGCTCGCGGTATGCCAATAAATGCGCACCATCCGCGACCAGAACCCGGAGTGGCGGCCCTCGTCGAGCAAGTGATCGGCCATCAGGCCCTTGATCGACTGCTTGACCGTGTCGTCCTTGGCGAACGCCGCCACATCGCCGGTCACGGTGTTCTCGGCGATGGCCACACAGATCAGTTCCACGGCGCTGCGCAAATGCTCCGGTGCAAGGGCCACGGCCGCCGGAATCGCCCGGCTCAGCTCGATTTCATCCGGCAGCCGGATCGGCGTGATGCCGGTCATGGCGACGGTCTGCTGCATGAAGTCCATGGCCACCAGCGCGTGGTAATCCTCGTCCACCACCACGGTCATGGCGTCATAGCGACAGGCAAACGGGAACGCCACGGCGAAGCGATTCTTGGCGATGCTGCGGGCGGTCTTGTCGACGATTTCGGTTTCGAAAATCACCACGTCGTTGATGAATTTGTAGAGCGTCTGCACCAGCGCGAAGTCCCGTTGTTCCGGGCATTCACGCAGGAAGGTTTCACTCAGCACCAGTGGTTGGCGGCTCAACGGGTAGATCAGCTTGTCATCGTTCTCCAGCACCCGCCGGGGCCGTGTGCGGATGGTCGCGCGGCTTTCCCAGGCGTCGGCGAAGGACTGGTAGTCGGCGGCGTTCATGCGTTCACCTCTGCGACCGGTTCGCTCATGCTCAGGCGCAGGCCGTCCCACAGGGCGATGCGGCTTTCCACGGCGGCAATGGCGCTGGCGTAGACGTCTTCTTCGCGTTGCGAATCGCCATTGACCAGCCGTGCGAGGAGTTTTTCTGCTGCCGGGCCGTGGTCCTCTGAGTCGACTTCGATGTGCCGCTCCAGGTAGTACCGGAAGGTTGGCGCTTGCTCGATGCCGATGCCCCAGTCGTCGAGAATCCGCTGGAACATCTGAGGAATAACGCTCTCACGACCATGCAAAAACGCTGCGGCAACGCTATGTCCCGGTGCATGCAGCGCGGTGTGCAAGGTGTGCCGGACGAACTGCGCAGCCGCCGGGTCGACATCAACGCTTTGCAACGCCACGTCGTAACTCACGCCTTCCTGTTGCAACGCCACGAAGCGTTCCACGGCGACCGTGCTGGCACCGACTTCGCGCATCGCATCCAGGTACAACTCAAAATGACTGTAATGACCTTGGGCCGGCCGATCATCGGACTCTTCACCCAGCACAATCTCATTGATAAGACGCGCGGCCTGTGGATCTCGCGGCGGCAACCAAGGCAGTTGAACGCAGGTCAGTTCCTGTTGCAGGCGTTTGGTCAGCGACATGAAATCCCACACCGCAAAGACATGGGTTTCCATGAAGCGCTGAAGTACCGAGAGTGAATGTATTTCAGAGAAGATCGGGTGTGCACTAAGTTCTGCTTTCTTCTGGTTGAGGCGTTCTTTATTCGTTTTCATGAGCGAGCCTATAAGTGATCTGGAAATGCCGTTAAGGGTGTTGTGATCAATAAGTGACGGTCGTTTAACGTTTTTTGTTGGCGAGCGGATGCCTCAATTAAATTGATGTCATCAAGTGCGATGCAGTCGTTTTGGTGCCGTGTTTATTGGCGGCGGACAAAAACTAATACACGAATAAAGTGTCGGGCAAGTTATTTTTATATTATTTGCAAGTTGGGTTTTCTTGCGCGCGACAAGTTCCAATAAAACTATAAGAGCTAGTTTTATTTGGGCGTAGTTGCTCCTTTCGGCGAAGTATCGTCAAAATTCAAATAAAGAGTGAATGCCTCACTCAAAGCAACTTTCAAAGTTGTTCCGTTGAATGCTTCAAGGGGGTGGAAGTTGGCTGGGATTGACGCCGGTGCTTCCTTTCCCGTGACAAGACTCCTTCCGTAGGTTCTTGGTGCGAGGACTGCGCCGCCATGGCGGTGCGTCGCCCGTTCATTATTCGTTGGCAGCCCAAGAGTGAGCGTAAATCACGGCCGCCGCTATCGCCCGGACGTCATCTTTGCTGGCGTATTGATGGAACTTGAGGGAGGTCAATCGAAGGCAGGCTTGGGAGGGGAGGTGCGGTCGCTGAAGCGGGGGATGTGTAAGGACATTATTCACGGCAAACGCGGCGCGCAGTTCGAACTGCGCGCTCAGGCTTGGCGCCGGGGTTTACCTGGAGGTTTTCTTGTTCAGCGCTTCAGGGCTGTTGAGGTAGCGCGTGATGACCTCGACACCGCGATTGAGGTGGTGCTCGAGCAGCTTCACCGAACGCTCGATGTCGCGGTCTTCGACGGCCAGCAACAGTGCTCGGTGGTCTTCCTGGGATAATTTGCCCAGGCCCATGGCTTCCAGGTTGAAGCGCAGGAAGCGTTCCTCTTCGTTCAAGCCGTCTTCAATCAGTCTCAAGAGCCGATGGTTAGGCGCCTTGCTGTAGAGCGACATGTGAAACAGGCGATTGAGCCGTCCGATCTCGGCGTAGTCGTGTTCTGTTTCCATGCTATCGATATAGCGGGCACCGTCTTCGAAATCCTTTGTATCAAGCAAGGGAACCGACAGGCGCAGCGCCTCGGATTCCAGCAGAATCCGTAACGCATAAGTTTCGACGGCATCACCCTGGACCAGCGGTGCAACCACCGCGCCTTTATGGGCGATGACATTCAGCAGCGACTGGGCTTCAAGTTGGCGCAAGGCTTCGCGCACCGGCATACGGCTGACACCGAACAGGTCGGCCAGATCTTGCTGGCGCAAAGCGGTGCCGCAGGGAATGCGTCCGTCGAGAATGGCCGAACGCAGGGTTTCTTCGATCACCGAACGTGCGAGGTGAGCGGGAATCGGCCCGTTGACCTTGATGCTGCTGAGGGGGTTGGGCTTTTGTGTCACGACTACGCACCCTGATTGGCTGAAATATTTGGATCCAAATGGACACTAGTGACTGCCATGCTGCTTGTCAAACGGACAAAAGATCGCAGTCCGCGACTTTTCATGTCACTCACCATTCAAAGTCTAGCGCGTCGCCAGTGATTGCACCGTGCCATTGTCTTTTAACGGACTAACCTGCACCATCAACCGAATTCCACCTGCCTGACCTGGATGCCTCGCATTGGCGGTACGTTTCGCGATCCCTCGGACTTTGCGCTGGCTGTGCTGCGCGTTGCTGCTGGCCGGCGTCATGCTGGGCGGGCTGCATGCCGATTGGGATTTTTCGCTGATCAGCCGCAAGGCACAGGCCTTGTATGGGCCATTGGGCGACGGGAAGCCGCGCATCGATGCCTGGCAGCAGTTGCTGGCGACGCAAAAACAGGTCAGCGAGCTGGAACAGCTCAATGTGGTCAACCAGTTTTTCAACAAGCAGGTGCGTTACGTTGAAGACATCGACCTGTGGCACGAGGTCGATTATTGGGAAACACCCATCGAAGCCCTGTGGAAGGGCGCCGGCGACTGCGAAGACTATGCGATCGCCAAGTATTTCAGCCTGCGCCATCTCGGCGTTTCCAGTGACAAGCTGCGCATCACCTACGTCAAGGCTCTACGCCTGAACCGCGCGCACATGGTGCTGACTTACTACTCGAGCCCCGAGGCCATGCCGCTGGTCCTCGACAGCCTGATCGATGCAATAAAACCGGCCAGCCAACGAACCGACTTGCTGCCGGTCTACTCTTTCAATGCCGAAGGGTTGTGGTTGCCGGGCGCCAAGGGCAACAAGAAGGTCGGTGATACCAAGCGCCTGTCTCGCTGGCAGGACGTGTTGAAGAAAATGCAGGCCGAAGGTTTCCCGGTCGAGACGACTAACTAGGAGCACGCGCTCAGATGTCTTTGTTCAAACAGCTGTTGATCGCTATCTGTCTGTTCCTGGTGGTCGCCTTCACCGGCAGCTTCGTGGTCAGCCTGGAAAGCTCGCGCACCCAGTACGTTAACCAGTTGCGCTCCCACGCCCAGGACGCCGCGACGGCACTGGCGCTGTCCCTGACGCCGAACATCGACGACCCCGCGATGGTCGAGTTGCTGGTCAGTTCGATCTTCGACAGCGGGTATTACGCGAGCATCCGCGTGGTCGACCTCAAGACTGACCAGGCCATCGTCGAGCGCAGCGGCATTCCAGCGGTGAACAACGTGCCGGACTGGTTCGTCAAAATGATCGGCCTGGAACCGGCCGGTGGCGATGCGCTGGTCAGCCGTGGCTGGGAGCAGGCGGCGCGGGTCGAGGTGGTCAGCCATCCGATGTTCGCATTGGCCAAACTGTGGCAGAGCGCATTGGGCAGCCTCGGCTGGTTGCTGATCTGCGGTGCCGTGAGCGCAGTGTTGGGCGCGCTGTTGCTGCGTCGACAACTGAAACCGCTGGACTATATGGTCAAGCAATCCCACGCCATTGCTCGCCGCGAATTCCTCAGCCTGCCGGAACTGCCGCGCACACCGGAACTGCGCCGTGTGGTGCAGGCCATGAATCAGATGGTCGAGAAGCTCAAGGCGCTGTTTCAGGAACAGGCCGAGCGCAGCGAAAAACTGCGGGTCGAGTCCTACCAGGACAACCTCACGGGGCTGGCCAACCGTCGCTATTTCGAGATGCAGTTGAACGCCAGGGTGAGCAATCCGGAGCAGGCGAGTTCGGGTTATCTGCTGCTGTTGCGGGTCAAGGACCTGGCCGGTTTGAACCAGCGACTGGGCGGTCAGCGCACCGACCAATTGTTGCAAGCCGTGGGCGAGCAACTTTCCCGCGAGTGCGCCAAGTACCCGGAAACGCAGAACCTCGTCACACGTATCCGCGGTGGTGAATTTGCCGTGCTGGCGCCGGGGCTGGTGCGCGAAGAGGCGCTGCAACTGGCGCAGAACCTCGACAGTGCCTTGGCCAGCCTGCATGCGACCGGCGCCACTGACGTGGCCTCGGTCGCGTCGATCGGTCTTGCGCCGTTTGTTCACGGCGACTCACCGCAGGCCGTGTTGGGGCTGGGCGATCAGGCGTTGGCTCAGGCTGAAGGTCAGGGCGAACAGAGCTGGGCATGTCTCGATCACAGTGCCTCGGCCAGCGTCGGGGATGACCATCATGCCTGGAACAACTTGCTGGATCAGGCGTTGAATCAGCGGCGTTTCAAGTTGTATTTCCAACCGGTGGTGGCGAGCCAGGACACGCAACTGGTGCTGCATTACAAGGTGCTATCGCGGTTGATCGACGACGTCGGCCAGACCATTCCCGCCGGGCGCTTCCTGCCGTGGCTCGAGCGCTTTGGCTGGACCGCGCGCCTGGATCGGCTGATGTTGGAGCTGGTGCTTGAGCAGATGGCCGAGCATGAAGAGTCGCTGGCGCTGAACCTGTCTTCGGCGACGTTGGCCGATCCGCAGGCACTGAATAAAGTCTTCGAGATTTTGCGTGTTCACTCCGATCTCGGATCGCGGCTGACCCTGGAAATCGGCGAGGAGCAACTGCCCGAACAAGCGATGCTGGAAGAACTGACGCGGCGTCTGCGTGAGCTTGGGTTCTCGTTGAGCCTGCAACGGTTTGGCGGGCGCTTCAGCATGATCGGCAACCTGGCGCGGCTGGGGTTGGCGTATCTGAAAATCGACGGCAGTTACATCCGCGCGATTGATCAGGAAAGCGACAAGCGCCTGTTTATCGAGGCGATCCAGCGGGCGGCACATAGCATTGATCTGCCGTTAATTGCCGAGCGGGTGGAGACCGAAGGGGAGTTGCTGGTGATTCGGGAGATGGGGTTGTATGGGGTTCAAGGGCAGTTGTTTGGTGAGCCGAAGCCCTGGAGCTAACCCACTGATCGTTCCCACGCTCTGCGTGGGGATGCAGCCCGTGACGCTCTGCGTCACATCGTTGCCAGGCGCAATGCAGGCGGCGAGGCCGGAACGCGGAGCGTCCCTAGAGGCATTCCCACGCAGAGCGTGGGAACGATCGGCGTGTGGGCTTAAATCAACCCCGTCTCATCATCATCAATCAGATGACTCAACCCACCCAACGCCTCACGCGCCTGGGTCCGGTCCATCAGCTTGGCCTGGGCGGCGGCCGGCAGGTCGGTGACGCGGATCACGCCTTTGCTGGTCAGCACCTGGATCAAGTCGTCGAGTACCCGGATCATTTCCAGGTCGCTCTGCTTGAGCTGTTTGAGGCTGGTTTCCATCACTTCGTTGGCATACCAGGCCTGGATTTCATGGTGGTCGGCCGGCAGCGTTTCCGTGGCCTCGGCGTAGGCCGCGGCTTCCACGCGCACTAACTGACCTTGCGCATCGCGTTGCACGTAGAACATTGAGCATCCCTCAGAAATGAACCAGCGTCATGCTGTCAGCAGCATAGGCCAACTGGACGCGAGTATGCGGTGCGGCGACGAAATCGTCACCGGGGGGATGGGCGAAAACGCAACGGCCGCCCCATAAAGGCGGCCGTTTTTCGTGGGATCAGCTGTTGTTGTGATCGACTTTGATGGTCGGGTCACTCCCGGCAATCAACGTGTGAATGTTGGCGCTGGACCAGTTGTTGCCTTCCAGTTTGATCGTCACATCCGGCGTTGCGGCGGCCGCATCGCCCGAGTTGAACTTGCCGCCGGAGCTGACTTGCAGCGACGACACGCCATCCACGGTGCTGATCTTCAGGAAGTTGTCGATGGTGCTGCCGGTTTCGCCTTGCAGCAGATCGCGCAGGTCGATGCGGTCACCTTCGCTGGCCTTGAAGTCCTTGATCACGTCGCTGCCGGTGTCGCCAGCCTTCCAGACGAAGGTGTCGGCGCCCGAACCGCCAATCAGGATGTCGTTGCCCTGGCCGCCCATCAGCGAATCGTTACCCGAGCCGCCGAGCAGGATGTCATTGCCCTTGCCGCCGTCGAGCAGGTCATTGCCCCCCGAGCCGAAGAGAATGTCATTGCCCGCACCACCCAACAGCGTGTCGTTGCCATCATGGGCACCGGACACATCGAATGCGCTGTAGTGCTCGGTGATGAACTGGTGCACGTTGCTGGTGGTGACTTTGCTGACGTCCACGCCGGTTTCTTTGGCGACGAACGCCTGCATCGCCTGATAACCCTCGCCGGCGATGCCGTTGAAGCTCACCAGGTCGCCGAACAGGAGGTCGTTACCATTGCCGCCATTGACTGTGTCGGAACCTGGCAGGGTCGCTTCGGTGTGACCGATGATCGAGTTGGCCAGGTCTTTCGGATCGATGTTGGTTTGCGGCGTCTTGTCCGAGTCGTACGGCTTGAGGTCGCTGAGGGTGACGTCTTTGTTCAGGCCGATGGCTTCCACCGTCGACACCTTGTCCAGCAGCGCGAAACTGCTGGTCGAGTTGTCGATGGCGCTGGAGCCGGTGCTGCTGCCATTGCCGTCGCGATAGGACAGCTCGTAAGTGCCGTTGCCTTCAGCGCGAATGGTGCCCAGTTCGGAACTGCTCCAGTAACCGCCCCATGAGTTCTTGTACGTCTGCAGCGTGACGGTGCCGGAGTTATCGATGGTCAGGTAGTGAGTGCTGTCCAGATAACCGGAGTAGGTCTGCCCCAACTTGTAATTGGTGGTGGTGATGACGTCATCGAGCTTCACGCCGCCGAACAGGGTCGGGTTGGTCGATTCACCGCTCTGGTAGTAGGTCGGCTTGCCGTCGGTGATGAAGTACGTAAGGTTCTTCGCCCCAGTGTTGGCCATGGCGTCGGCACTCTGGAACCAGTTCGCCGTGGTTTTGAACACGTCCTCGTAGTTGGTGCCGCCGCCGGACGCCATGGAATCCAGCACCGCTTTGAGCAGGATCAGCGCATTCGGATCGTTCAGGTTCACCGAAACAGACTTGTTGACCTGGTTATCGAAGTCCGCGAGGAAGATGTTCACGGTGCCGGAGTTTCCACCCATGCTCTGCTTGAGCGTGTTGAACACTGCGGTCAGCGAGTCCTTGGCGGCGCTGATCGACGACGCGCTCATGCTGCCCGAACTGTCGACCATAAACGCGATGTTGTAGTTGGTACCCGGCACCACGGTCAGCCCGCCGATGTCGGCGACCATGATGTCGTTGCCGTCGGTGCCGGTGATGGTGTCATCGGCCGCTGTGGCGGTAATGGCGTTGTAGACCGCCGGGTAAACCGTGACCGGGATCGTCGCGGTGCTGGCCGCCGAGCCGCCGAGGGCCTCGGTGGAGGTCGAGGTCACGGTCAGGTTGAACTGGCCGTTGTAGTACGGCGGCGGGGTCACGGTCAGGGAGCCGAGGTTCCATCCGGTGACGTTGGCTTCACCCGCCGAGGTGCTGGCGGTGAAGGTGTGGCCGGCGCCATCGGTGAGCACTGAGCCTGCCGGGATGCCGCTGATCTTCACGATCAGACTTTCGGAGCCGTCAGTGTCCGTGAGCGCAGTCTTGATCGCAGACAGGTGGACGCGGGTGCCTTCGGCCGCTTCGTTGAGCTTGTAGCCGTCGTAGTAGCCTTCGCCGTTGGTGCCGTGCAAGTCGGAAACGGTCACGCCGGAAGCGGCCAGGTCTGCAACGCCGGTGTACAACGGCACGCCCGCGCTGCTCAGGTCGACCGCCGCCCCGCCGTTGACCGACAGGTTGACGTCATAGCTGCCCGGGCCGTTCTGGTTGTGGTGGTAGATGTCCAGCGTGTAGTAACCGCTGGTGGTCGGGATGAACGAACCGTTCAGGTTGCCGCCCGCACCCCAGGTGATGGCCGCGACGTTCTTGCCGCCGATGGTCACCAGCAGGCTGTCATCGCCGGTGCCGCTGAAGGTGTAAGTCTTGCCGGCTTCGAGGTAGATCAGGCCGGACGTTTTCGACGCGGTGCCAGCGGTCACGCTGCCGTCGGACTGCACGTTGGTCACGGTGGTGCTGCTGTTCGGTTTGCCGGCGGCATCGATCACCGACTTCAGGGTGTTCGACGCTGCGCCGTTGCCATCGGTGCCGAGGCCCGACAAGCCGGTCCAGACTTCCTTGATCAGCCCGGTGGATTTGACGCTGTTGTCCGCAACGCTCAAGGACGGCGCGTCAGCAACCGGCGTGATGTCGATTTTGATCGTGCCGGTGTTGCCCAGCAGCGAACCGTCGGTTGGCTGGAACTTGATCTGCGCGTAGTCCGCCAGATTGTTGCCCACGCCGGTGCCGCCGTAGCCATTGGTGCCGGATTCGTTGGCGTCCGGCAGGAAGCGCACTTTACCCGCGTCGATGTCAGCCTTGGACAGGGTCTGATTGGTCGTCACGTCGGTCCAGGTCGAACCGTTCAGGTACTGCAATTTGCCTTCGCCCGGCAGGCCGGTGATTTTCACGCCGAGGCTGGCGGCCGGACTGTCGACATCGCTGACGCCAAAGGTCGACCAGCCGAGGATCAGCGGCGTGTCTTCGGTGCCGGTGATGTTAACCGGCGCGGCGGTCGGTGCATCGTTGACTGCCACGACGTTGACGGTGGTGGTCGCGGTGTTGGAGTAGTTGCTGCCATCGGTCACCGTCACGGTGATGATCCGCGGCACGGTGCTCGGGTCTTCACTGCTGTTGGTGAAACTGATGTTCTTGATCTGCTGCATGTAGTCGGCCAGCGTCGCATTGCCGGACAGCGTCAGCGTGACGGTGCCGTCCTTGCTGTTGGCATTGATGGTGATGCCGTTGACGCTGTTGCCCAGGTTCAGCGCATCCCCCGGCTGACGGTTGGTCAGCACGATGGTCGCGCCGGTCAGCATCGTGCTGTCCGGGTCGGTGATTTTCAGGTCGGTGTCGCCGATCGATACGCCTTGGCCCGTGGTGCCTTCGGTGAAGGTCACGTTGTAGTTGGCACCGGTGGCGCCGCTGGAGTTGTTGGCGTCCAGGTCGAGCACGGGCGGCGCGTCGTTGTCGACGATCGCGGTGCTGATGCTGCCGTTGGTCGCGCTGATCGCCAGGTTCTCGAAGTTGCCGCCGGTGGCCGAGTCGATCTTGACCACGAAGTTTTCGGTGCCTTCGGTGATCCTGTCGTCCAGGGTCGCGACGTTGAAATTCGCCGTGCTGGCACCCGCCGGAATTTTCACGGTGTACACACCGGTGAAGTCCGAACCGTCCGCAGCGGTGCCGCTGTAGGTGATCTTCAGGGTGACTTCGGTCTGCGCCGGGCTCGTCAGGCTGACGGTGTAGCTGGCGGTCTGGCCTTCGGTCACCGAAGTGCTGCCGGTGAGGCTGACTTCGGTCCTGTCGAGGGTGTCGGTGACATTGGTGACGGCGGCGGCCGGGTCTTTGACCAGGTTTTCGAAATTGCCACCGGTGGCGTTGCTGATGGTCGCCTGAACAGTGCCGGCGTCTTTGTAAACGTCGTCTTTCGGCGCATCAAAGCTCACGGTGCCGGTGGTTTTGCCGGCGTCGATGGTAATGGTCGCGCCGTTGCTCAGGGTCACGGTCACAGGAGTGCCGGCCGCATGGGTCAGGTTCGCGGTGTAGACGATCGAGCCGCCTTCGGCCACGGAATCCGTCGCGCTCAGGCTGATAGTCGTAGTGTCAGCTGAGTCAGTGACGGAGGTGTCCGCCGACTTGCCGTCGACGTCCAGCTTCTCGTAGTTGCCGCCCTTGGCGTCGTCGATATTGACGCTCAGGGAACCGCCACCGGCGAGGGCATCGTTCGGCGCAACGTAGTTCACGCTGGCGCTACTCGAACCGACCGGAATGGTGATGGTCTGGCCGTTGGACAAGCTCACGACGACCGGCGAGCCAGTCACTGGAGCCGTGACGGATGCGGTGTAAACCACGGTGCCGCCTTCGGCCACGGTGCTGTTGGCCGTCAGGCTGACGGTCGAGGTGTCGACCGTGTCGGTCACATCCGTTACCGCTGCCGCTGGGTCCTTGATCAGGTTCTCGAAGTTGCCGCCAGTGGCGTCTTTGATGGTCGCCTCGACCTTGCCGGCGTCTTTGTAGACGTCATCGGCCGGCGCCTTGACGGTCACGGCTCCACTGGTCGCGCCAGCGGCGATGGTGATCACCGCGCCGTTGCTCAGGGAGACGATCACTGGCGAACCAGCCGCGTGGGTCAGGTTCGCCGTGTAAACAATCGAACCGCCTTCAGCCACGGAATCAGTCGCGCTCAAGCTCAACGTCGTGGTGTCCGCGCTGTCGGTCACTTTGGTGACGACGGCCGAGCGGTCGGTATCAAGTTTTTCGAAGTTGCCGCCAGAGCTCTCTGCGATCGCTGCCCGGACGGGCGAGGCGCCGGTGTAGACGTCATTCGGCACGGTGTACGGCGCCGAGCCGCTGGACTCGCCGGCCTTGATGTTGATCACCAGGCCGTTGTTCAGGGTCACGGTCATCGCCGTGTCGGCTGGATGGCTCAACGTGGCGGTGTAGGTGATCTGGCCACCTTCGCCGACGGTGCTCACATCGGCGCTGAGTTTCAGCGTGGTGGTGTCGACGGTGTCGTTGACGGTCGTTGTGTGTGTGGTTTTGCTGACGTCGAGTTTTTCGAAATTGCCGCCGTCGGTGCTGGCGATGCCGACGGTGATTTTGCTGCCGTCCTTGTAGACGTCATCGGCCGGCGCCGGGATGGTGATGAAACCGGACTTGTCACCGGCCTTGATCACGACGCTCTCGCCGTTGCTCAGTTTGACCGTCATGTCCGTGCCAGCGGCGTTGCTGAGGTTGACGGTGTAAGTGATGGTGCCGCCTTCGACCACGTAGTCGCTGGCGGTCATGGTCACTTTGGTGGTGTCCAGGGTGTCACTGATGGCGGTCGAGGTCGGGGTCTTGTCGGCGACCAGGTTCTCGTAATTGCCGCCCGTGACTTCCTTGATGGCATTGGTCAGCGGTTCGTGGCCGACCACTGCATCGTTCGGCGCTTTGACAGTGATCGAGGCGTTGCTTTCGCCGACCGCAATGGTGATTTTTTCGCCATTGGACAAGGTCACGACGACCGGCGAACCGGTGACCGGCGCGGTGACGGAAGCGGTGTAGACCACGTTGCCGCCTTCGGCGACAGAGGAAGTTGCCGTCAGACTGACTGTCGATGTATTGATCGTGTCAGTGACTTCAGTAACTGCTGCTGCCGGGCTGGTGACAAGGTTTTCGAAATTACCGCCGGTGGCATCCTTGATAGTCGCTTCGACTTTGCCGGCATCTTTGTAGACGTCATCGGCAGGCGCCTTGACGGTCACGGAGCCGACCGTCGCGCCAGCCGCGATGGTGATCACGGCACCGTTCGACAGGTTCACGGTGACCGGGGTGCCGGCAGCGTTGGTGAGCGTCGCGGTGTAGACGATGGAACCGCCTTCAGCCACCGAATCCGAAGCGCTCAGGCTCAGGGTGGTGGTGTCCTTGACGTCGGTCACCGAGGTGACCGCCGGGGTTTGATTCGCCACCAGGTTTTCGTAGTTGCCGCCAGTGGTGCCGTCGATTTTCACGCTCAGCGAACCACCGCCCGCCAAGGCGTCGTTCGGTGCAACGAAGTTCACGGTACCCGAACTCGCACCGACCGGAATGGTGATGAACTGGCCGTTGGACAACGCCACCACCACCGGCGAACCGGTCACTGGTGCATTGACCGACGCGGTGTAAACCACCGTGCCGCCTTCGACCGTGCTGGCCGTGGCAGTCAGGGAGACGGTGCTGTTGTTGATGGTGTCGGTCACGTCGGTGACGGCTGGCGTCTTGTCGGCCACCAGGTTTTCGAAGTTGCCACCGGTGGTCTTGGTGATGCTGGCGTCGACTTTGCCCGCGTCTTTGTAGACATCATCCTTGGGTGCGGCGAAGTTCACCGAACCGGTGGTGGCGCCCTTGGCGATGTTGATCACCGCACCGTTGCTCAACGTCACGGTCATCGCTGTACCGGCGGCATTGGTCAAGGTCGCGGTGTAGACGATCGAACCACCCTCGGCGACCGAACCGGTGGCGCTCAGGCTCAGGCCGGTGGTGTCGGCCGAATCGGTGACGGTGGTGACCGCCGGCGAATGATCGGTGACGACTTTTTCGAAGTTGCCGCCGTTGTGGCTGGCAATCGTTGTCTGGACTTTGCCGCCATCGATGTGCGGCGTGTTGGCCGGTGCAGCGAAATTGACCGAACCGGCGGTGGCGCCGGCGGCGATGTTGATTACCGCGCCGTTGCTCAACTTCACGGTCATCGCCGTGTCCGTCGGGTTGCTCAGGGTGGCGGTGTAGGTGATCTGGCCACCTTCGCTCACGGTGTGGCTGGCCGACAGGGACAGGGACGTCGTGTCCACCGTGTCTTTGACGGTGGTGGTCACGGATGCCTTGCTGATGTCGAGTTTTTCGAAGTTGCCACCGCTGGCGTCAGTCATCTTGACGGTAATCTTGCCGGCATCCTTATAGACGTCGTCGCTTGGCGCCGCGAGGGTGACCGAACCGCTGGTCTTGCCAGCCGCGATGGTGATGGTCTCGCCGTTGCTCAGCTTGACGGTCACCGGGGTTTGCGCGGCGTTGGTCAGGGTCGCGGTGTAGGTGATGTGCGAACCTTCGAGCACAGACTTATCAGCGCTGAGGGTCAGTTGTGTGGTGTTAGTGGTGTCAGCGACGTTGGTCACGGCCGGATTCGGGCTGGTAACCAGGTTCTCGAAGTTGCCGCCAGCAGCGTCCTTGATGGTGACTTCCAGTTTGCCAGCGTCTTTGTAAACGTCGTCTTTCGGTGCGTCGACGGTCACGGTGCCAGTGGTTTTACCGGCTGCAATGGTGATCACGGCACCGTTGCTCAGGGTCACGGTGACCGGAGTGCCGGCCGCATGGGTCAGGGTCGCGATGTAGACGATCGAGCCACCCTCGTTGACGTTACCAGTGGCAGTCAGCGACAGGGTGGTGGTGGCGACGGTGTCGGTCACCGTAGTGCTGACCGGGGTTTTATCGGCGACCAGATTTTCGTAGTTGCCGCCGCTGACGTTGGTGATCGAATTACTGACCGGCGCGTGGCCGCTCAGCACATCGTTCGAGACCACGGCGTTGACGGTGCCGCTGCTGGCGCCGACCGCAATGGTGATGGTCTGACCGTTGGCCAGCGTCACGATCACAGGCGAACCGGTGACAGGTGCGCCGACCGAGGCGGTGTAAACCACGGTGCCACCTTCAGCCACAGTGCTGGTGGCCGTCAGGGTGACGGTCGACGTGTCGAGGGTGTCGGTGACGCTGGTGACGGCGGCTGCCGGGTCTTTCACAAGGTTTTCGAAGTTGCCGCCAGTTGCGTCCTTGATGGTCGCTTCGACTTTGCCGGCGTCTTTGTAGACGTCATCGGCCGGGGCTTTGACGGTTACGGAACCGCTGGTGGCGCCGGCGGCGATGGTGATTACGGCACCATTGCTCAAGGTCACGGTGACTGGCGTGCCGGCGGCGTTCGTCAGGTTTGCGGTGTAAACGATCGAACCGCCTTCGGCCACGGAATCCGTCGCAGTCAGGCTCAGAGTGGTGGTGTCCGCAGAATCAGTGACCGAGGTGTCCGCCGACTTGCCATCGACGTCCAGCTTCTCGTAGTTACCGCCCTTGGCATCATCAATCTTGACGCTCAGCGAACCACCGCCAGCGAGGGCATCATTCGGTGCAACGTAGTTCACGCTGGCACTGCTGGCGCCAACAGGAATGGTGATGGTCTGGCCATTCGAGAGGCTCACAACCACTGGCGAACCGGTGACCGGAGCGGTCACGGACGCGGTGTACACCACGGTGCCGCCTTCAGCCACGGACGAAGTCGCGGTCAGGCTCACGGTCGACGTGTCGACGGTGTCGGTCACGTCAGTCACGGCCGCAGCCGGGTCTTTCACCAGGTTTTCAAAGTTGCCGCCGGTAGCGTCCTTGATGGTTGCTTCGACTTTGCCGGCATCTTTGTAGACGTCATCGGCTGGTGCCTTGACGGTCACGGAGCCGCTGGTGGCGCCGGCGGCGATGGTGATCACCGAGCCATTGCTCAGGGTCACAGTCACCGGCGTGTCTGCCGCGTTCGTCAGGTTTGCGGTGTAAACGATCGAACCGCCTTCGGCCACGGAATCCGTCGCAGTCAGGCTCAGAGTGGTGGTGTCCGCAGAATCAGTGACCGAGGTGTCCGCCGACTTGCCATCGACGTCAAGCTTCTCGTAATTGCCGCCCTTGGCGTCGTCGATTTTCACACTCAGCGAACTGCCACCAGCCAAGGCATCGTTCGGCGCGACGAAGTTGACGCTGCCACTGCTCGAACCGACCGGAATGGTGATGGTCTGGCCATTCGAAAGGGTCACGACGACCGGCGAGCCGGTCACTGGTGCGGTGACGGACGCGGTGTAAACAACGGTCCCACCTTCAGCCACAGACGAAGTCGCGGTCAGACTGACAGTCGACGAGTCCACGGTGTCGGTAATGTCGGTGACTGCCGGAACAGTGCTCGGCACCAGGTTTTCGAAGTTGCCGCCCGTAGCGTCCTTGATGGTCGCTTCGACCTTGCCGGCATCTTTATAGACGTCATCGGCCGGAGCCGGGACGCTCACGCTGCCAGTGGTGGCGCCGGCCGCGATGGTGATCACCGCGCCGTTCGAAAGGGTGACGGTGACGGGCGTGCCGGCCGGATTGGTCAGGGTCGCGGTGTACAGAATCTGACCGCCCTCGGCCACATCTGGGGACGCCGACAGGCTCAGGCCGGTGTCATCCTTCGAATCGGTAATAGTGGTCAGCGCCGGCTCGGTGCTCGGGGTCAGCTGCTCGAAATTGCCGCCGGTGGTCCCGGTGATGGTGGTGCTGACAGTGCTGCCGTTGTTGTAGACGTCATTGGCCGCCGTATCGACGGTCACGCTGCCGGTGGTCTTGCCCGCGTCGATGGTAATGACCGAGCCATTGCTCAAGGTCACGGTCATCGGCGTGCCGGCCGGGTTGGTCAGGGTGGCGGTGTAAGTGATCTGGCCGCCTTCGACGACGGTGCCGGTGGCGGTGAGGCTCAAGCCGGTGTTGTCGACTGAGTCGGTAACGGTGGTGACCGCTGGCGTGGTGCTCGGGGTCAGCTGCTCGAAATTGCCGCCGGTGGTCCCGGTGATGGTGGTGCTGACAGTGCTGCCGTTGTTGTAGACGTCATTGGCCGCCGT
>NZ_JBIWAF010000043.1:0-11036 GCF_044759925.1 Pseudomonas sp. NPDC099000 | reverse complement strand
GATGGTAATGACCGAGCCATTGCTCAAGGTCACGGTCATCGGCGTGCCGGCCGGGTTGGTCAGGGTGGCGGTGTAAGTGATCTGGCCGCCTTCGACCACGGTGCCGGTGGCGCCGAGGCTCAGGCCGGTGTTGTCGACCGAGTCGGTAATGGTGGTGACCGCGGGCGTAGTGCTCGGCACCAGGTTCTCGAAGTTGCCACCGGTGGCGCCAGTGATCGTGGTACTGACGGTGCTGCCGTTCTGATAAACGTCATTGGCCGCGGTGTCGACGTTCACGGAGCCCGTGGTTTTGCCGGCTTCGATGGTGATGGTCGAGCCGTTGGACAGGGTGACAGTGACCGGCGTTTGAGCCGGGTTGTTCAGCGTGGCGGTGTAGGTGATCTGGCCGCCTTCGGTGACCGTCGAACCCGCCGTCAGTGTGAGGGTGGTGGTGTCCGGCGAGTCGGTAATGGTGGTCACGGCCGGGGCCGGGCTTGGCACCAGGTTCTCAAAATTGCCGCCGGTGGCACCGGTAATGGTGGTAGTGACCGTGTTGCCGTTGTTATAGACATCGTTCGCCGGTGTGGACACGTCGACGCTGCCAGTGGTTTTACCCGCATCGATGGTGATGGTCGAACCGTTGGACAGGGTGACGGTGACCGGTGTCTGCGCCGGGTTGGTCAATGTCGCGGTGTAAGTAATCTGGCCGCCTTCGGTGACGCTGGCGCCGGCGGTCAGGGTGACCGTGGTGGTGTCGACGGTGTCGGTGATCTGGGTCACGGCCGGGGTCGTCGGCGGGGTGACGGTGATGCCGTTGCCGCCCGTGGTACCGGTGACGGTCACGTTGATCTGGGTCGAGTCTTTATAAACAGTGTCGTTCGGCGCGAGCGGGACGTTGACGGTGCCGGTCAGCTGGCCGGCCTGGATCACGATCACCGAGCCATTGGACAGGGTGATGGTCAGGTCGGTCAGCGGTGCCTGGGTCAAAGTCGCGGTGTAAACCAGTACGCCACCGGCCTCGGTGATGGTCGGCGTGGCGCTGAGGCTCAGATTCGATTCGCGCTGCACATTAGCGCTGGTGTCAGCCGTCAGGCCACCGGTGGTGAGTAGTGCAGTCTGTGCCGCAGTGCTGAGGCCCGCGGTCGGGAAGCCAATGGTCGGGTCGACCCGGCCAGCGGTTGCGTCCAGCATCACGAAGCTGTGACCGCCACCTGCCGCACCGCCCGAGCCCGCAGCGGTCGGGCCGGCTGCGGTGGCTTCGAGTTCAGTGGTCGGGTCGGCACCGGCAACGATGGCTTGTTGCAGTTCTTCAACCGATGGCGCGGCTTGTGCAGTGGCTTCTGACAGGTCCGTGCTGGAATCCGGATCGCTGGCGCTCCATTGTGTGTCGCGGCCCAGGTCCAGGGGCCGGCCATCAGCCAGTTCAAGCGTAACGGCGCCCGCTGCGCCAGTGTCTACCTGATCGCCGACAAACAACCGGTCGCCTTCAACGAGTACGCGGCGAATGCCCTCTGGGGACACCGCGAAAACCTGACCGACAATGCTTTTGACGATGGCAACAACACTGCTCATTGAAGACTCTCCGGGTGTCACGTTCAGTTGACTTCCATGGACCTGATGGCGTGTTCGCCGAATCAGTCTGGACGTAATTTCAAGATATTAGAGGCACAACTTTGACGCGGTTAATCGTCAACAAATTGGCTATATTTTTTCGCTATAAACTATATGCCAAACTATTGACCTTAGTGTTGTCATCCTAAACACTCGCCCCCGTAATGTCACATTGATATTTAGGTAACTACCTGGCCCACAGAGTGTGACTCAGTTCCAAATTCAACCTTTCCGACACACGGTCATTCCGATGGTCATCATCCGATGCAGCGGCACGTTCTGCAGTGATTCAAGACAAGTAATTCCGGGAAATTCCAACCATGCGTTTGCACCTGTTCAAGGCTTTACCCTTCGCCCTTGCCGCCAGTTTTGTTCAGGCGCAGTCACTTCCGGAGGCCATGCAACAGGCGCTGGATGTCCATCCGGAAATCCAGGCAGGTGTTAATAGTCGATTGGCCGCGGATTATCAGTTAAAGGCAGCAAAAGGTGGATACCTTCCGCGGGTCGATCTGCTGGGCGGTTATGGTCGCGAAGGTACCGACAGCGTCACCACTCGTGCTGCCGGCAACGACAATCACTGGGAAACCTTGAACCGCAGCGAGTCTAGTTTGCGTCTGTCGCAAATGGTCTTTGACGGTTTTGCGACGTCCAGTGAAGTGGGGCGTCAACAAGCCACCGTTAATTCCCGTGCTTATTCCTTGTTGGGCACGTCCGAACGTACCGCACTGACCGTGGCCCAGGTTTATCTGGATGTACTGACCCGCCGCGAGTTCGTGCGCCTGGCCACAGATAACTTGAAAAGCCACGAGCGCATTTATGACCAGATCAAGTTGCGCACCCAGCGCGGCGTCGGCAGCGGTGCCGATCTCGATCAGGCCGAAGCGCGTATGGCCCAGGCCCGCAACAACCTGATCACCGAACAGACCAACCTGGCGGACGCCGAGACCAACTTCCTCAGTGCCGTGGGCCAGATGCCGGATCAACTGGAGCGTCCTGCCGATTTCCTCGCGCTGTTGCCGGCCAACTTGAATGAAGCCCGGGCACAGATGCTGGAAAACAGCCCGATCCTGCGTTCGGCCGAATCCGATATCGCTGCGGCGGAGAAACAGTATGACGCCGCCAAATCGTCCTTCTACCCTCGCTTCGATGCCGAACTGGGTCGCTCCGCCGACAACGATCTCGACGGTCAGAACGGTCACAGCAATGAATGGCAGGCCATGTTGCGCATGCGCTTCAATCTGTATGCCGGCGGCAGCAACAAGGCGGATCTGGAATCCAAGTCCTACCTGTCCAACCAGGCCCTGGATATCCGCAACAACGCCCTGCGCGTATTGAATGAAGAGTTGGGCCTGGCCTGGAATGCGTTGAACAACGCCAACGCCCAGGTGCCGATCGCCCAGCAATATGTCGATCACAGCACCAGCGTGCGCACCGCGTACCAGAAGCAGTTCAGTCTTGGCGAGCGCACCCTGCTCGACCTGCTCGACAGTGAAAACGAGCTGTTCACCGCTTCCCGTCGTCTGGCGGAGATCAAAAACATTCAGTTATTTACTCAGTACCGAATCAAGGCGACCATGGGCGAGTTGCTCAAGAGCCAGGGAGTGGTCGCACCGTTGGCATCCGTTGTGCAAAACGACGTGAAGCCCAGGGTCCAGCTACCCGGGATGAATTGAGTCTTCCCTTTTTACTGTTAGCCAAGAGTGCCGAGCGTGGAATCAGAAGTCAGTCGAGTTCAACTCATTCATGATCCACGCGCGCTGCACGACGATCCGTTACTGGATGGTCTGCTTGCCCTTTGCACCCTGCATCAGAAACCGGCCAGCGCCGCGATGCTGACCACCGGCCTGCCGTTGCCCAAGCAGCGTCTGAGCGTTGAGTTGTTGCCTCGTGCCGCCGCTCGCGCCGGTCTGCAAGGGCGGGTGCTGGTGCGCAAGCTGGAACAGATTCCGGCGATTGCGATGCCGGCGCTGTTGCTGCTCAAGGATGGCCGCAGCGCCGTCCTGCTCGGCTGGCACGGTGAAGACCAGGCCCGCCTGCTGATAAGCGAAAGCGACGGCGGCGAAAGCCTCGTCAGTCGCGAACTGCTGGCCGACGACTACATCGGCAAAGTGTTCTTCGCCCAACCCCAACACAAATTCGACGTCAATCACGGCACGCTGATCCCGCGCGCTCGCTCGTGGTTTCGCGACACCCTCAAGCGTTCGCGCTGGCTGTACGCCGACGCCATCGCCGCCAGTTTCCTGATCAACATCATCGCCATGGCCGCGCCGCTGTTCGTGATGAACGTCTATGACCGCGTGGTGCCGAACCAGGCGGAATCGACGCTGTGGGTGCTGGCCATCGGCATCACTGGCGCTTATATGTTCGACCTGATCCTCAAGAGCCTGCGAAGCCTCTGTCTGGATCTGGCCGGCAAGAAAACCGACCTGATCATCTCGGCGACATTGTTCGAGCGCATCGTCGGCATGGCCATGAAGTACCGCCCCGCACGGGTCGGCAGCTTCGCCCAGAACATCCATGAGTTTCAGAGCCTGCGGGATTTCCTGGCCTCGCTGACCCTCACCAGTCTGATCGACCTGCCGTTTACGCTGCTGATCTTCATGGTCATCGCCATTCTTGGCGGGCATCTGGTGTGGATTCCGGTGCTGGCGTTCCCGATTGCCCTGCTGATCGGCTATGCGCTGCAGAAGCCGCTGGTGGCGACCATGGAACGAACCATGGCCCTGGGCGCCGAGCGCCAGTCGAGCCTGATCGAAACCCTCGCCGGCCTCGATGCGGTGAAGGTCAACAACGCCGAAAGCGAACGCCAGTATCAGTGGGAACAGACCATCGGCACCCTCAGCCGCCTCGAGCTGCGGGTGAAAATGCTCTCCGGCCTGGCGATGAACATCACCTTGCTGATCCAGCAACTGGCCGGGGTGATCATGATCGTCTTCGGCGTGTACCAGATCATCGCCGGCAACCTGAGCATGGGCGGTCTGATTGCCTGCTACATGCTCAGTGGCCGTGCGCTCAGCCCGCTGGCTTCGTTGTCCGGCCTGCTGACCCGCTACCAGCAAGCGCGGGTGACCATGGTCTCGGTGGACCAGATGATGGAGCTGCCGCAAGAGCGCAACTTCGAAGAGCGCCCACTGAGCCGCAAGGTGCTGCAAGGCGCCATCGAATGCCGGCAGATGAACTTCACCTATCCGAACCAACAGAATGCGGCGCTGAACAACATCAACCTGATCATCAAGCCGGGCGAGAAGATCGGCATCATCGGTCGTAGCGGCTCGGGCAAAAGCTCCCTGGCCAAACTGCTGGTGGGGCTCTATCAACCGGACGACGGCGCGCTGTTGGTGGACGGCGTCGACATCCGTCAGATCGACGTCAGCGAGTTGCGCCACAACATTGGCTATGTGGCGCAGGACATCCAGCTGCTGGCTGGCACCCTGCGCGACAACCTGGTCTCGGGTGCGCGCTACGTAGAAGACGAAATGGTCCTGCAAGCCGCCGAACTGGCCGGCGTGCACGAGTTCGCCCGCCTGCACCCGCAAGGCTATGAGCTGCAAGTCGGTGAGCGCGGGCAGAACCTGTCCGGCGGTCAGCGCCAGAACGTGGCCCTGGCCCGTGCGTTGCTGCTAAACCCGCCGATCCTGCTGCTCGACGAACCGACCAGCGCCATGGACAACACCGGCGAAGAACGCCTCAAGCAACGCCTCGCGGCGGTGATCGAAAACAAGACCGTGGTGCTGGTGACGCACCGGGCATCGCTGTTGTCGCTGGTGGATCGCCTGATCGTCATCGACCGTGGACAAATACTTGCCGATGGCCCGAAAGCCGCCGTGATGGAAGCGTTGAAAAAGGGGCAGATCAGTGTTGCTTAAGTCGGGTTTCAAGGATTCGATCCGCCGTTACTTCAAAGGCTCCGAGTCGCTGCATGGCCAGCCACTTCCGGAGGTCAATAAAGCCCTCATCGAAGACGCCCCGCGCGTGGTGCGGCTGACGATCTGGGCGATCATCGGCTTCTTCATATTCTTGATGCTCTGGGCCAATTACGCGGTGATTGATGAGGTCACCAAGGGCGACGGCAAGGCGATTCCGTCGTCGAAGATCCAGAAAATCCAGAACCTTGAGGGCGGTATCGTCTCCGAGCTGTTCGTCACCGAAGGGCAGATCGTCGAAGCCGGCGCGCCGCTGATTCGCCTGGACGACACGCGATTCGCCTCCAACGTCGGCGAAACCGAGGCCGATCGGCTGTCGATGCTGCTGCGTGTGGAGCGCTTGAGTGCCGAGGTCGATGACCGTGCGCTGAACTTCCCCGCCGATGTGCTCAAGGCTGTTCCCACTCAGGCGGCCAGTGAAGAGTCGCTGTACATCAGCCGTCGTCAGCAACTGTACGATGAAATCGGTGGCTTGAAGGAGCAGTTGATCCAGCGTCAACAAGAGCTGCGCGAGTTCACCTCCAAACAGTCTCAGTATCGCAATGCGTTGTCGCTGCAGCGTCAGGAAATCAACATGTCCGAGCCGTTGGTGGCTCAGGGCGCGGTATCGCCAGTGGAAGTTTTGCGACTCAAGCGTGCCGAGGTCGAAACCCGTGGGCAACTGGACGCCACGACGCTGGCAATCCCGCGCGCTGAATCGGCGATCAAGGAAGTGCAGCGCAAGATCGACGAGACGCGCGGCAAGTTCCGCAGCGAAGCCCTGACCCAACTCAATGAGGCCCGCACCGATCTGAACAAGGCCCAGGCCACCGGCAAGGCGCTGGAAGACCGGGTCAGCCGGACGCTGGTGACCTCGCCGGTGCGCGGCATCGTCAACAAGCTCCTGGTGAACACCATCGGCGGCGTGATCCAGCCGGGTAGCGACCTGGTGGAAATCGTGCCACTGGACGACACCTTGCTGGTGGAAGCGAAGATTCGCCCGCAAGACATCGCGTTCCTGCATCCGGGTCAGGAGGCGACGGTGAAGTTCACGGCGTATGACTACACCATTTACGGTGGGCTGAAGGCCAGGCTTGAGCAGATCGGTGCCGACACCATCACCGATGAAGACAAGAAGACCACTTACTACATCATCAAACTGCGCACGGATCGCAGTCACTTGGGGACGGATGAAAAGCCGTTGCTGATCATCCCGGGGATGGTGGCTTCGGTGGATATCATTACTGGCAAGAAGACGGTGCTGAGCTACCTGCTGAAACCGATCATCCGGGCGCGGGCCGAGGCGTTGCACGAGCGGTAGTTCTCGGTTGGGGCTGATGGCCTCTTCGCGGGCAAGCCTCGCTCCTACGAGGGAGGGTCCTCACAAGTCCCTGTAGGAGCGAGGCTTGCCCGCGAAGGCGGCCTCAAGAACGGCAAAACCCAAAAGCCATATCGTTATTCGCTAACGGTATTTAAATTTCAATTCTTATACCTATAAAGTCATCCTCCTGCGTACCTGCCGACCAATCGGCGCGCCGCACGACACGAACCAACACGGGACCTCCGTGAGTTTCTTGATCGACGCGCGCGCCTTTGAGCGTGCCGTGCGTGGGAGTGATTTTTATGTCAGCCGTCTCTGCGTCACCCGCAATCGCCCCACAAACCTTCGACATCCGCCCGTTCAGTGGCGCTGTCGGTGCCGAAATCATCGGCCTCGACCTGTCCCGCCCGATCAATGATCAGGACTTCGCCCGCATCCACCGCGCGCACCTGGATCATCACGTCGTGGTGTTCCGCGACCAGCGCATTACCCCCGAGCAACACATTGCCTTCAGCCGTCGCTTTGGCGTGTTGCAGATCCACGTGCTCAAGCAATTCCTGCTGGCCGGGCATCCGGAAATTCTCATCGTTTCCAACATCATCGAAAACGGCCAATCCATCGGCCTTGGTGACGCCGGCAAGTTCTGGCATTCCGACCTTTCCTATAAAGAACTGCCAAGCCTGGGCTCGATGCTGCACGCCCAGGAGCTGCCGTCCGAGGGCGGCGACACGCTGTTCGCCGACATGCACAAAGCCTGGGACAACCTGCCCGAAGCGCTGCGCAAAGCCGTCGAAGGTCGCTCGGCCGCGCACTCCTACACCGCGCGTTACAGCGAGACCAAATTCGAAGGCAACTGGCGCCCGACCCTGACGCCGGAGCAACTGGCTCAGGTCGCCGAAGTGGTCCACCCGATCGTGCGCACGCACCCGGAAAACGGTCGCAAGGCGTTGTTCGTCAGCGAAGGTTTCACCACCCGCATCGTCGGTTTGCCGGAAGACGAGAGCAAGCAACTGCTCGACGAACTCTATGCACATAGCGTCTTGCCGCAAAACATCTACCGCCATCAATGGCAGGCCCACGACCTGGTGTTCTGGGACAACCGATCGCTGATCCACCTCGCCGCCGGATGCCCAAGTCATCTGCGCCGCAAGCTGTATCGCACCACCATCCAGGGCGACGCGCCTTTCTGATTTGTCGGAGAACTTCCATGTCCAAACGTCTTCCATTCGCGCCGCTGGCCGCTGCCATCGGTTTGGGTTTGAGCCTGATCGCCGGCAGCCTGGTGGCGCCGGCCGTGGCCCACGCCGAAGGTGAAATCCGCATCGCCGAGCAGTTCGGCATCGTCTACTTATTGCTCAACGTGGTGCGCGATCAGAACTTGATCGAGAAGTACGGCAAGCAGGAAGGGATCGACATTAAAGTCGACTGGACCCAGTTGTCCGGTGGCGCGGCGGTCAACGATGCGCTGCTCTCAGGCTCAATTGATATTGCCGGTGCAGGCGTCGGTCCGTTGCTGACCATCTGGGATCGCACCCACGGCAAGCAGAACGTCAAAGCCGTCGCCTCCCTCGGCAACTTCCCGTACTACCTGGTGAGCAACAATCCCAAGGTCAAAACCATCGCCGATTTCACCGAAAAGGACCGCATCGCGGTGCCGGCAGTCGGCGTTTCGGTGCAGTCGCGCTTCCTGCAATACGCGGCCGCCAAGCAGTGGGGAGACAAGGAGTTCAATCGCCTCGACAAGTACACCATTGCCGTACCGCATCCGGACGCCACGGCCGCGCTGATCGCCGGCGGTACCGAGTTGAGCGGGCACTTCTCCAACCCGCCGTTCCAGGATCAGGCGCTGGGCAACCCCAACGTTCATGTGGTGCTGAACACCTACGACCTGCTCGGCCCGAACTCGCCGACGGTGCTGTTCGCCACCGAGAAATTCCGTGACGAAAACCCGAAAACCTATAAAGCCTTCGTTGAAGCGCTGACCGAAGCCGCGCAGTTTGCCCAGAACGATAAAGGCGCCGCAGCGGACACTTATATTCGTGTCACCAAGGCCAAAATCGACCGCGCCGCACTGCTGAAAATCATCGATAACCCGCAGTTCGAATTCAGCGTCACACCGAAAAATACCTACCCACTGGCCGAGTTCCTGTACCGCGTCGGCGCGATCAAAAACAAACCGGACTCTTGGAAGGATTACTTCTTCCAGGACGCCAAACCGCTGCAAGGGAGCTGATCGAGATGAACGCCCCTTTGCAAGGCCACACGGTCAGCAAACCGAACGCGACAGCCCAGGCGCTGTTGTCGGTCGACCACGTCAGCCTCGAATACCGCACGCCGCAGCGGGTGGTTCGGGCGACGCATCAGGTCAGTTTTGAAATCGATCCGGCGGACCGCTTTGTGCTGCTCGGGCCGTCCGGTTGCGGAAAATCAACGTTGCTCAAGGCGGTCGCCGGGTTCATCCAGCCGTGTGAAGGGGCAATCCGTCTCCAGGGGCAAACCGTTCATGCCCCGGGGCCGGACCGGATCGTGGTGTTCCAGGAATTCGATCAACTGCCGCCGTGGAAAACCGTCAAACAGAACGTGATGTTTCCGCTGCTTGCCTCGAAAACCCTCATGCGCAAAGAGGCCGAGGAGCGAGCGCTGCACTATCTGGAAAAGGTTGGTCTGGCGGCGTTTGCCGATGCCTATCCGCATACCTTGTCCGGCGGCATGAAAGCGCGGGTGGCGATTGCTCGGGCGTTGGCCATGCAGCCGAAAATCCTCTTGATGGACGAACCCTTCGCCGCCCTCGATGCGCTGACCCGCCGCAAGATGCAGGAAGAATTGCTGCTGCTCTGGGAAGAAGTGCGCTTCACGCTGCTGTTCGTCACGCACTCCATCGAAGAAGCGTTGGTGGTGGGCAATCGAATCCTGCTGCTGTCGCCGCATCCGGGGCGGGTGCGGGCGGAAGTCCACAGCCATCAATACGATTTGCACAGCCTTGGCGGCGTGGCGTTTCAAGCGTCGGCGCGGCGGATTCATCGGTTGTTGTTCGACGAAGGTCAGTCGCCGGAAACCGAGCGTGAGCTGGATTTTTCCGACATTCGCATTGCTTATTGAGCCATTGAGAGGAGTGCCCGATGAGCCATTTATCATCTGCGCGTGAAGAATTCGAAACCGTTTTGCAGCCATTGACCAGCGTGCCGGTGGAGCGCGAATTGCCGCTGGGCCAGCGCCTGTGGCAACAGGCCTGGCTGCGTAAAGGTCTGATCCTGATTTTGCTCGCGGTGCTGTGGGAGGTGGTTGCGCGCATTCAGAACAACGACCTGCTGCTGCCGAGTTTTCTGCAAACCTCTAGCGCGCTGTATGACGGTTTGCTCAGTGGCGAGTTGCTGGGCAAAGTCTGGATTTCGTTGGTGGTGTTGCTCAAGGGCTACTTGATCGGCATCGTCCTGGCGTTTGCCTTGACGACCCTGGCGGTGTCGACGCAGTTCGGGCGCGATCTGCTGAGCACCTTGACCTCGATGTTCAACCCGCTGCCGGCGATTGCGTTGTTGCCTTTGGCGCTGCTGTGGTTTGGTCTGGGGCAGAACAGCCTGATTTTTGTGTTGGTGCACTCCGTGCTCTGGGCCTTGGCGCTGAATACCTATGCCGGGTTTCTCGGTGTCTCGGAAACCCTGCGCATGGCCGGGCGCAATTACGGCCTCAAGGGGATGCGTTTTGTGTTGTTCATCCTGATCCCGGCGGCACTGCCGTCGATCCTTGCCGGACTGAAAATCGGCTGGGCTTTCGCCTGGCGCACGCTGATTGCCGCTGAGCTTGTGTTTGGCGCTACCAGCGGCAAGGGCGGGTTGGGCTGGTACATTTTTCAGAATCGTAATGAGCTGTACACCGACAAGGTGTTTGCCGGGTTGGCGGTGGTGATTTTGATTGGGTTGCTGGTGGAGAACCTGGTGTTTGATTCGTTGGAGCGGGTGACGGTGAAGCGCTGGGGGATGCAGCGCTAATTTTTGCGGTGTCTGGCCTGGCCCCATCGCGAGCAAGCTCGCTCCCACAGGATCACCGCAAGCCTGTGGGAGCGAGCTTGCCCGCGATGGCGATCTTCAATTCACCACAAATCTCCCCGGCTAAACCTTGGCCTGCGCCTGCGGGAGTGTCATAAATTTTGTGTTCGGGCATAACATGTAGCAGAGGTGCATGTATGCCAACCAAAAAGAAACCGGCCCGTGAGGCCCAGCGTGACC
>NZ_JBIWAF010000042.1:0-36205 GCF_044759925.1 Pseudomonas sp. NPDC099000 | reverse complement strand
TATTGGCGCAGTTAAAGCGTGACCCAAACGTTTAGGAGTTAATCAATTAAGGCTGTTCAGCAGAACAAAAAATCCCGCTCTGCCCGCGACATGCGCCGTTCGCACGACGCTCTCGAGGCTAGCACCCTGTCTGTAGAAAAAACCACCGGTGAAGTTCACCTGCGTCACCACGTATCGCCAGAAGGCGTATACCGTGGCCGTAAAGTGATCGACAAGGGCGCTGACGAGTAATCCTTGTCTGCTCTAGTCATCGCGATTGACGCAATGGGCGGGGACTTCGGTCCCCGCAGCATTGTTCAGGCCAGCCTTGCTTGTCTGTCTGCTACACCCTCGCTGCACCTGACCCTCGTCGGTCAACCCTCCCTTCTTGAAGAATTGCTCTCTGGCCAATCGGCTGTGGATCGCTCGCGCCTGTCGATTGCTCCGGCGTCCGAAGTCATCACCATGGACGAAAAGCCCGCGCAGGCCTTGCGTGGCAAGCCTGACTCGTCGATGCGTGTGGCGCTTGAGCTGTTGCGTGATGGCAAGGTCCAGGCGTGTGTCAGTGCCGGCAATACCGGCGCGCTGATGGCGTTGTCGCGGTTTGTGCTCAAGACGTTGCCTGGCATCGATCGGCCGGCGATGGTGGCGGCGATTCCGACGCAGAAGGGTTATTGCCAGTTGCTCGACCTCGGCGCCAACGTTGATTGCAGCGCCGAGCATCTGTTGCAATTTGCGGTGATGGGCTCGGTGGCGGCAGAAACCCTCGGCATCGTTCGCCCTCGGGTGGCGTTGCTGAACATCGGCACCGAAGACATCAAGGGTAATCAGCAGGTCAAGCTGGCGGCGACCTTGTTGCAAAGCGCTCGCGGCATCAACTACATCGGCTTTGTCGAAGGTGACGGCTTGTACCGTGGCGAGGCGGACGTGGTGGTGTGTGACGGCTTTGTCGGCAATATCCTGCTCAAGTCCAGCGAAGGCCTGGCGACCATGATTGCCGGGCGCATCGAAGCCTTGTTCAAGAAAAACCTCGCCTCGAAAATGGTCGGCGCGCTGGCGCTGCCGTTGATGAAGCGTCTTCAAGCCGATCTGGCACCCGCGCGGCATAATGGCGCAAGCTTTCTCGGTCTGCAGGGGATTGTCGTGAAAAGTCACGGTTCTGCTGGCGTTCAGGGTTTCCAGAGTGCGATACAGCGTGCGCTGATCGAGGTCCAGGAAAACCTGCCGGAACGCATTCACGGTCGTCTGGAGGATTTGTTGCTTTAGGCGTTTTCGTCGGACAATGCTTAAATGTGACCGCTCAGTTCAATTAGCCATCCAACTGTCAGTTTCTTGCGTCCCCAGGCGGGGCGTCAAATTCTCCGACGACAAGATCATTAGGGGCTTGTTACATGTCTGCTTCCCTCGCATTCGTCTTTCCAGGACAGGGTTCGCAGTCCCTCGGCATGCTGGCCGAGTTGGGCGCACAACATCCGGTTGTCCTCGAAACATTCAAAGAAGCTTCCGATGCTCTGGGTTACGACCTGTGGGCACTGACCCAGCAAGGGCCGGAAGAACAACTCAATCAAACCGATAAAACCCAGCCGGCCATACTGACCGCCTCGATCGCCTTGTGGCGTCTGTGGCTGGCCGAAGGCGGTGCTCGTCCGGCTTACGTTGCCGGTCATAGTCTGGGCGAGTACAGCGCGCTGGTCGCGGCAGGCAGCCTGAGCCTGGGCGATGCCGTCAAACTGGTGGAGCGCCGTGGTCAGTTGATGCAGGAAGCCGTTCCGGCCGGGCAGGGTGGCATGGCCGCAATCCTCGGTCTGGAAGATGCTGACGTGTTGGCTGCCTGTGCCGAAGCGGCGCAAGGCGAAGTGGTCAGCGCGGTCAATTTCAACTCCCCGGGCCAAGTGGTCATCGCCGGAGCCAAGGCTGCGGTCGAGCGCGCCATCGAAGGCTGCAAGGCTCGTGGTGCCAAGCGTGCCATGCCGTTGCCGGTCAGCGTGCCGTCCCATTGCGAACTAATGCGTCCGGCAGCCGAGCGTTTCGCTGAGTCGATCGCTGCAATCGACTGGCAAGCGCCGCAAATCCCGGTTGTACAGAACGTCAGCGCCGGCGTACCGGCCGATCTGGAAACCCTCAAGCGCGATCTGCTTGAGCAGCTCTACAAGCCTGTACGCTGGGTCGAATCGGTCCAGGCGCTGGCTGCCAAGGGCGCGACCCAGCTGGTCGAATGCGGCCCTGGCAAAGTACTCGCCGGCCTGAACAAGCGTTGCGCCGAAGGCGTGTCGACATCCAACCTCAATACCCCAGACGCTTTCGCTGCCGCCCGTGCAGCGCTGGCCTGAATCAGGAGAAACTTGCATGAGTCTGCAAGGTAAAGTTGCACTGGTCACCGGTGCGAGCCGCGGCATCGGCCAGGCTATCGCCCTGGAGCTGGGTCGTCAGGGCGCTATCGTTGTTGGTACCGCGACGTCCGCTTCCGGCGCCGAGCGTATTGCCGCTACCCTGAAGGAAAACGGTATTCAAGGCACTGGCCTGGAACTCAATGTCACCAGCGACGAATCCGTTGCTGCCGTGTTGGCGAGCATTTCTGCACAGTTCGGAGCGCCGGCGATCCTGGTCAACAATGCCGGTATCACCCGCGATAATCTGATGATGCGCATGAAAGATGACGAATGGCATGATGTCGTCGATACCAACCTGAACAGTCTGTTCCGCCTGTCCAAGGGCGTTTTGCGCGGTATGACCAAAGCCCGTTGGGGACGAATTATCAGTATTGGCTCGGTTGTGGGTGCCATGGGCAACGCAGGCCAAGTAAACTACGCAGCCGCCAAGGCCGGTCTGGAAGGTTTCAGCCGTGCACTGGCGCGTGAAGTCGGTTCGCGTTCGATTACGGTAAACTCGGTGGCCCCTGGGTTCATCGACACCGATATGACCCGCGAATTGCCCGAGGCGCAGCGTGAAGCCATGCTGGCGCAGATTCCGCTGGGTCGTCTGGGGCAAGCTCAAGAGATCGCGTCTGTGGTCGCTTTTCTTGCATCCGACGGTGCGGCTTACGTTACTGGGGCTACAATCCCGGTGAACGGCGGGATGTACATGAGTTAAATGTGACGGATTGCTTCAAAAAAATGTCATACGAGCTGTCTAAAATCCGTTATAAAGCTGCAATCTATTTATAGGCAAAGGGCTGCCGGGTTTGAGGAGTGAAGCTTTCAGTTGAAAAACTGAAAAGTCTTTCTATACACTTACCCACTGGCCAGCTGCCTGAATTTGTCCATTAGGAGTGAAAACAAGGTATGAGCACCATCGAAGAGCGCGTCAAGAAAATCGTTGCTGAGCAACTGGGCGTTAAAGAAGAAGAAGTGGTCAACACTGCTTCCTTCGTTGAAGACCTGGGTGCCGACTCCCTTGACACCGTTGAGCTGGTGATGGCTGTGGAAGAGGAATTCGAGACCGAAATCCCTGACGAAGAAGCTGAGAAGATCACTACTGTACAAGCTGCAATCGATTACGTTACTAACCACCAGGCTTAATAGCTTGTAATCGTTGCTTGCTGTCATGGAAAAACCGCACTGCCATCACGGCGTGCGGTTTTTTCTTTAGGCCTGATGCAAAGTCGTCATTTGAAAAAGGAGAGTGCTGTGTCGCGTAGACGCGTCGTAGTCACCGGTATGGGTATGTTGTCGCCACTGGGCACGGATGTGCCGAGCAGTTGGCAGGGCATTCTGGCTGGCCGCAGTGGCATTGGTCTGATCGAACACACCGACCTTTCTGCCTATTCCACCCGTTTTGGCGGCTCGGTAAAGGGCTTCAATGTCGAGGAATACCTGTCGGTCAAGGAAGCTCGCAAGCTCGACCTGTTCATTCAATACGGTCTGGCCGCAGGTTTTCAGGCAGTTCGTAACGCCGGTCTGGAAGTCACCGACGCCAACCGTGAGCGCATCGGCGTGGCCATGGGTTCGGGTATTGGCGGACTGACCAATATCGAAGAAACCAGCCGCACTCTGCATGATTCCGGCCCACGACGGATTTCTCCGTTTTTCGTGCCTGGCTCGATCATCAATATGATTTCCGGTTTCCTGTCCATCCATCTGGGTGCACAGGGACCTAACTACGCCATCGCCACCGCCTGTACCACCGGTACGCACTGCATTGGCATGGCAGCCCGCAACATCATGTACGACGAAGCCGACGTGATGATTGCCGGCGGCGCCGAGATGGCGGCTTGCGGTCTGGGCATGGGGGGCTTCGGTGCTTCCCGCGCGCTGTCGACCCGTAACGACGAGCCAACCCGTGCCAGCCGTCCATGGGACAAGGGCCGAGATGGCTTCGTCTTGTCCGACGGTGCCGGCGCGCTGGTTCTCGAAGAACTGGAACACGCCAAGGCACGCGGCGCGACCATCTACGCCGAGCTGATCGGCTTTGGCACCAGTGGCGATGCCTACCACATGACTTCGCCACCGGCCGATGGCGCCGGTGCTGCCCGTTGCATCACCAATGCCTTGCGCGACGCGAAGATCAATGGCGACCAGGTTCAGTACATCAACGCCCACGGCACCTCGACCTCGGCCGGCGACCTTGCCGAAGCCTGTGCGATCAAGTCGGTGTTCGGCGATCACGCCTACAAACTGGCCGTCAGTTCGACCAAGTCCATGACCGGTCACTTGCTGGGTGCAGCAGGCGCAGTCGAGGCGATCTTCAGCGTGCTGGCGATCAACAGCCAGGTGGCGCCACCGACCATCAACCTCGATGAGCCGGACGAAGGCTGCGATCTCGATTTCGTGCCGCACACCGCGCGCAACATGGATATCGATGTGGTGCTGTCCAACTCCTTCGGGTTTGGCGGTACCAACGGCTCGCTGGTGTTCCGCCGGTTCGCTGACTGATGGACAGCTGGGTCGACGGTCAGCCGGCTGACGCTTTGTCGCTGAAAGATCGCGGCCTGGCTTACGGTGATGGTCTGTTCGAGACCATTGCCGTGCGTGGTGGGCAACCGTTGCTGCTGGACCGACATCTGGCGCGTCTGGCCGATGGCTGTTCGCGCCTGGCGATCGCTGTCGATCACGAGCTGATCCGCAGTGAGCTGCTGGCTTATGCCTGCGCACTGGGTGAGGGCGTGCTCAAGCTCATCATCACCCGCGGCGACAGTCTGCGCGGTTACGCTCCCGATCCTTCGGCTCAGGCCCGACGTATTCTGCAAGGCAATCCTCCCGCTGCTTATCCTGCCGTTCATGGCGAGCAGGGCGTTCGCCTGTTCCCTTGTGCGACACGCTTGTCCAGGCAGCCGCTGCTTGCGGGCATCAAACACCTGAACCGTCTGGAGCAGGTCATCGCCCGTTCCGAATGGCAGGACACCGAGCATGCCGAAGGCTTGATGCTCGACAGGACGGGGCGGGTGATCGAAGGCGTATTCAGTAATCTGTTCCTGGTGCGCGATGGCGTGTTGATCACGGCTGACTTGAAGCGCTGCGGCGTGGCTGGCGTGATGCGTGCCGAATTATTGTTTCAAGCCGAGTCATTGGGGATCCCCACGCAAATCACCGACATCAGCCTAGATCAGCTGCAATGGGCCGATGAAGTCTTTGTCTGCAACAGCGTGTATGGCGTTTGGCCGGTGCGCGCCTATGCTGCGCTGAGCTGGTCGGTTGGGCCGCTCACCCGTAAACTCCAAACCATTGCCCGCGCGCTACTGGATGCTTGATACGTGAGACGTAAATTCTTGCTGCTGCTGGAAACCGGGTTGGTTCTGGCAGGGCTGTGTCTGGGCGCCTCCGCCTGGAAGATACATACGGCGCTGGAACAGCCGCTGAACATCACTCAGGAAGAACTGCTGGAAGTGCCCAAAGGCACTACGCCGACCCGCACTTTCTATCGACTCGAAGCCGATGGCGTCATCAAGGACGCTTTCTGGTTGCGCGTGTATTGGCGTTTCAATCTGGCCGGACAACCCTTGCACAAGGGTGAATACCGCATGCAGCCCGGCATGACCGTCGCAGGGCTGATCGACCTGTGGAAGCGTGGGGATATCGTTCAGTACAGCCTGACCCTGGTCGAAGGCTGGAATTTTCATCAGGTCCGATCCGCATTGGCCAAGGATGAAAAACTCGAGCAGACCCTTAATGGCTTGAGCGATAGCGAGGTGATGGCCAGGCTCGGCCACACCGGGATCTTTCCCGAAGGACGATTCTTCCCCGACACTTACCGTTTCGTGCGTGGCATGACCGACGTCGAGGTGCTGAAAAAAGCCTACGATCGCCTCGACGAAGTCCTGGCCAAAGAATGGGAACAGCGCGCCGCGGATGTGCCGTACACCGAACCCTATCAGGCGCTGATCATGGCCTCGCTGGTGGAAAAGGAAACCGGTGTGCCCCAGGAGCGCGGGCAGATTGCTGGTGTGTTTGTGCGGCGCATGGCGATGGGCATGATGCTGCAGACCGATCCAACGGTGATCTACGGCCTTGGTGACCGCTACAGCGGCAAATTGACCCGAGCGCATCTCAAGGAAGCCACGCCTTACAACACTTACATGATCACCGGCCTGCCGCCGACCCCGATCGCCATGGTCGGCCGCGAAGCGATTCATGCCGCGTTGAACCCGGTGGCGGGCAACAGCCTCTACTTCGTCGCTCGCGGTGATGGCAGCCACGTGTTCTCCGATGATCTGGATGCTCACAATAATGCGGTGCGTGAGTTCCAGCTCAAGCGTCGTGCCGACTACCGGTCCAGCCCGGCACCGGTCTCGGCGCCAGAAACCCTGAATGGTGAAGCGCCGGACGCCGAGGCGCCGATTCCGGCTGCGTCGCCCAATCCCGATCCCGAAGCTTTGCCACAATTTGCGCCCCCGGAAGCGTCGCAAGAACCCGCTGCTGCACCCGCTCCGGAGCCTGAGCCCGAGCCGGTTGTACCCGCGCCGCAAAACCCGCAATGACTCTGATTAAGGACTGCCCGTGACTGGCTTGTTTATTACCCTGGAAGGCCCGGAAGGCGCGGGCAAGAGCACCAACCGCGAATACCTGGCCGAGCGCCTGCGTGCCGCCGGTATCGAGGTGGTGCTGACCCGCGAGCCGGGTGGTACGCCGTTGGCCGAGCGGATTCGCGAAGTGCTGTTGGCGCCGGTTGATGAAGTCATGAACCCCGACACCGAGTTGTTGCTGGTGTTCGCCGCGCGAGCCCAGCATCTGGCCGAGGTGATTCGCCCGGCCCTGGCCCGTGGTGCGGTGGTCTTGTGTGATCGGTTTACCGATTCGACCTACGCCTATCAGGGCGGCGGTCGCGGTTTGTCGCTGGAGCGTATCGCGACCCTGGAAACCTTTGTGCAGGGCGATTTGCGCCCGGACCTGACACTGATTTTTGATCTGCCGGTGGAAGTGGGTCTGGCCCGCGCCAGCGCTCGCGGTCGCCTGGATCGTTTTGAGCTCGAAGGCCGGACCTTTTTCGATGCCGTGCGCAGTGCGTTCCTCAAGCGCGCTGAAGCTGACCCGACGCGTTATGTCCTGGTCGATGCGGCTCAGCCGCTGGCGCAGGTTCAGCAGTCGCTGGATGCCTTGCTGCCACGCCTGCTGGAGTTGACCCGTGGCTGAAGCCTATCCGTGGCAGGACAGCCTCTGGCAGCAGATGGCCGGTCGCAAGCAACATGCGCACGCCTATCTGCTGCATGGTCCGGCCGGGATCGGCAAGCGGGCGCTGGCGGAACGGTTGATGGCCAGTTTGCTGTGCCAGCGTCCTACCGCGCAGGATGCCTGCGGTGAGTGCAAATCCTGCCTGCTGCTCAAGGCCGGCAGCCACCCCGACAACTACATCCTGGAACCCGAAGAGGCCGACAAGGCGATCAAGGTCGATCAGGTGCGCGATCTGGTCAGCTTTGTGGTCCAGACTGCGCAGATGGGCGGGCGCAAAGTGGTGTTGATCGAGCCGGTCGAGGCGATGAACATCAACGCCGCGAACGCCTTGCTCAAAAGTCTTGAAGAACCGTCCGGCGATACTGTTTTGCTGTTGGTCAGCCATCAGACCAGCCGTCTGCTGCCGACCATCAAGAGCCGCTGCGTGCAGCAGGCCTGCCCGCTGCCGAGCGAAGCGATGAGTCTGGCCTGGCTGGCCAAGGCCCTGCCGGACAGCTCGGAAGAAGAGCGTATCGAACTGCTGACCCTGGCCGCCGGCTCGCCGCTGGCCGCGGTCAAGTTGCAGGCACAGGGCGTGCGCGAACAGCGAGCGCTGGTGGTCGAAGGTGTGAAGAAGCTGCTCAAACAGCAGCAATCGCCGACGCAGTTGGCCGAAGAATGGAAAACCGTCCCGCAGCTGCTGTTGTTCGACTGGTTCTGCGACTGGTCCAGTCTGATCCTGCGCTATCAGTTGACCCAGGATGAAGAAGGCCTGGGGTTGACGGACATGCGCAAGGTCATTCAATACCTGGCGCAGAAAACCGCTCAGGATAAAGTCTTGAGCATCCAGGACTGGATCCTCGCCCAGCGACAGAAGGTCATGAGCAAAGCCAACCTCAATCCGGCCTTGTTGCTGGAGGCGCTGCTGGTGCAATGGGCATCCTTGCCTACCCAGAAGTGATGGTCTGTGCCTAGACTCTGATCATCAGCAATGGAGGTCAGCATGAATGAAGCCGTCAATCCGGGGCCGCGCAACGGCATTTTGTCCCTGACCATCAAGGACAAGTCCGTGCTTTATGCGGCCTACATGCCGTTCATCAAGAACGGTGGCCTGTTTATCCCGACCAACAAGAGCTACAAGTTGGGCGACGAGGTGTTCATGCTGCTGAACCTTATGGATGAGGTCGAGAAGATTCCGGTGGCCGGCAAGGTTGCCTGGATTACCCCCAAAGGTGCGCAGGGCAATCGGGCTGCCGGGGTCGGCGTACAATTCAACGACGGCGACAACACCGCACGCAGTCGAATCGAAACCCATCTGGCCGGAGCCCTGAAGTCCGACCGTCCCACTCATACGATGTAGTTGCAGCCCTTTTATGCTCGTAGATTCCCATTGTCACCTCGATCGTCTTGACCTCGCCGCCCACGACGGCTCCCTGGATGCCGCGCTTGATGCGGCCCGGCAGCGCGGGGTAGGGCACTTTTTATGTATCGGCGTCAGCGTCGAAAATGCCGCGGATGTCAAAGCCCTGGCCGAACGTTATGACGACGTCGACTGTTCAGTGGGCGTGCATCCGCTGGATGTACAACCGGATACCGCGCCGGCGCTGGATTGGTTGTTGCGTGAGCTCAATCACCCCCGTGTCGTAGCGATCGGTGAAACCGGCCTGGATTATCACTACGAGCCGGAAGCGGCAGAGTTGCAGCAGGCCTCCTTTCGCTTGCACCTGCAGGCTGCCCAGCAAACAGGCAAACCGGTGATCATCCACACCCGTGGCGCCCGTGCTGATACGTTGAGTCTGCTGCGCGAGGCTGCATTGCCTCAGGCGGGCGTGCTGCATTGCTTCACTGAAGATTGGGACATGGCCAAAGCCGCGCTGGACATGGGCTATTACATTTCCCTGTCCGGTATTGTCACTTTTCGCAATGCCGATGCGCTGCGTGACGTCGCCAGCAAAGTGCCGGCTGACCGATTGCTGGTGGAGACCGACTCTCCGTACCTGGCTCCGATCCCTTATCGCGGCAAACCCAACCTGCCGCAGTACGTGCGCGAGGTTGCGGAATTTCTGGCAATGTTGCGTGGTGAGACCTACGAGCGATTTGCCGAACAGACCACTGAAAATTTCAAGCGCCTGTTTCCGCTGGCGCATGTGAAAGGCTGAATCGCAGGCAAAAAAAACCCGGGTTCTGGGGGGTGAATCCGGGTTAAGACCATTAGGAGTAAAACAAAGGCACGCGGTCCGTTGGTACCTATATCGACGCGACACTTGGGGGAGATGTCCCGCCGACAGTTCAAGTATTGATCAGTATTGCGCCGAGTCCAGTTTACCGGCCCCGGTTTTTAAACAATTTTGGAATACGGGCGCTTCGGAAGAGTTCTCATCAGCGTGCGACCCTGTGTGAAATCATCAAGAAACATAGATATGGTCGGATGATCCGTGCATTTTGGCGCAAGTTAGGCATAATACGCGGCTTCGAATTTTGACCCCTACAGACCTTTTCTTATGCATAAAGAACCTCGTAAGGTCCGTGAGTTTCGTCGCCGCGAGCAAGAAATTCTCGATACCGCGCTCAAGCTGTTCCTCGACCAAGGTGAAGACAGTGTCACCGTCGAGATGATTGCTGATGCCGTCGGTATCGGCAAAGGCACGATCTACAAGCATTTCAAATCCAAGGCGGAGATCTATCTGCGCCTGATGCTCGACTACGAGCGTGATCTGAACGAGCTGTTGCATTCGGCTGATGTCGACAAGGACAAGGAAGCCCTGTCCCGGGCCTACTTCGAATTCCGCATGCGCGATCCGCAACGCTATCGTTTGTTTGATCGCCTGGAAGAGAAGGTGGTCAAGGGCAACCAGGTGCCGGAGATGGTCGAGGAGCTGCACAAGATCCGCGCCTCGAACTTCGAACGCCTGACCTTGTTGATCAAGGGCCGGATCAGCGAAGGCAAACTTGAAGACGTACCCCCTTACTTCCATTACTGCGCGTCCTGGGCGCTGGTGCACGGTGCCGTGGCGCTGTATCACTCGCCGTTCTGGAGCAACGTGCTGGAAGATCAGGAAGGTTTCTTCCAGTTCCTAATGGATATCGGCGTGCGCATGGGCAACAAACGCAAGCGCGATACCGACACCCCAAGCAGCTGAATCCATACAGTTCGCCTTATTGCGCCATGATTTCGCTATATGGCGCCGTACCTCAGGAATATACTCAGGCATGGGACTTGCTAAAACTTGATTTGTGAGTCAAGTTTTACGCGTTCAAATTCCTTTCGCCGGAGTGCTCCATGATCGTTGACCGTCAAGGCAGGCGTTTTCGCAATCTGCGGATCAGCCTGACCTCAGCCTGCAATTACGCGTGTACCTACTGCGTGCCTAACGGCAAGCGGCTGGTGGCTGCGCAGGATGAATTGTCGGCCGAGGCGATGGCACGCGGCGTGGCGTATCTGATCGAAGCAGCGGGCATCGAGCGCTTGCGCATCACCGGTGGTGAGCCGCTGGTCAGCCCCAAGCTCGAAGCCTTCATGACGGCCGTCGGCAAGATGGGCCTGGAAGACATCAGCCTGACCACCAATGGTCAACTACTGGCGAAAAAGCTGCCGTTGCTGGTGGACGCCGGCATCCGTCGCATTAACGTTTCCCTCGATACCCTGGATGCCAGCGCGTTCCGCAGCATTGCCCGTGGCGGCGATCTGGCGACCGTGCTCGACGGTATGGATCAGGCCAAGGCGGCCGGCCTTAAAATCAAGGTCAACATGGTGCCCCTGCGCGGCCAGAACCTTGATCAGGTGATGCCGCTGCTCGATTACTGCCTGGAGCGTGGCTATGAATTGCGCTTCATCGAGCTGATGCGCATGGGTCACCTGGCCAGCGACAACAACGCCTTCCTGCAGCAGTTTGTCAGCCTTCAGCAGTTGCTGAGCCTGATCGGCGAGCGTTATGAGTACCTGCAAGCCGATGCGCCCGTAGACGCCACTGCGGTGCGCTACGAAATACCGGGGCTGGGGCACTTTGGCGTGATTGCCAATGAAAGTGTTCCCTTCTGCCGGACTTGTTCGCGCTTGCGCCTGTCGTCCACCGGCTGGCTGCATGGCTGTTTATCGTCGAGCAATCGCCACTATGTCGGCGATCTGCTCGACAAGCCGCGCCATCAGGCGTTGCCGGCGTTGCAGCGTCTTCTGGTGAAAGCCTTGGGGGACAAGCAGGAAGTGGCGTTCTCCGGTGGTGCTACTGTCATGAAGATTATTGGCGGCTGATCGGGCGCCTTCGCGGGCAAGCCTCGCTCCTACAGGACTTGTGCAATTCCCTGTAGGAGCGAGGCTTGCCCGCGAAGGCAATCTGTCAGGCGCAGATGTTTGCCGAGCTGGCGCGGAAGCTGCATCCAATGGCCATTCGCCGGTTTTCCGTCACCGGCCTCTGGAGGGTAGGATGCGTAGCCTGGTTTTGCTGCTGGCCGTTTTGGTGCTTGGTGGCTGCATGAATGTCAGCGATATGGCTGAAGGGACTCGCTACCACATGAGCGATGCAGGGCTGCTGGATCACAGCGACAGTCGTCGGGTGAATAACCTGCGCATCCAGCCGGACTCGTTTATCTACATCGCCCAAGGTGCCTTCGCGCCGCCGGGCAGTGCTTATCCGCGACCTAACGTGGTCGCTGAAGAAGCCTACAACGGTTTTATCGAATACTTCCCGATGGTCCGCCGCGCGCGCACCCCCGAAGGCCTCGACCAGGCCATGGGCGAAGCTCGCGCCGCCGGAGCCCACTACCTGCTTTACACCCGGTTCGCCAAGGCGGATGACCGTATCGGTAACTCGGACGAATGGCTCGATCAGGAATACGTGGATCGCCTCGGCATCGACAGCGGCGTGATTCAGATCATGTTGATCGAGACCAGCACCCAGTATTTGATTGATACTGCACGTATCAAGAGTCGTGGCGGTTTACTGACGTTCCACGATAACAAGCCACAAGACCTGATTGGCCCGCCGCTGGAGCAATACGCGCGCAGTCTGATTGGTCTCAGCGACCAGTAATCCAAGGAGAACGCCATGAGTGGCCCGCAAAAAGCCAACGACTTGTTGGGGCAAATCCCCAAAACCAAAGGCTTGCCGCCGGTCCACCTGTGGAATCCCGACTTCTGTGGCGACATCGACATGCGCATCGCCCGCGACGGCACCTGGTACTACTTGGGCACGCCGATCGGGCGCAAGCCGATGGTCAAGCTGTTCTCCACCATCATTCGCCGCGATGGCGATGATTACTTCCTGATCACGCCGGTCGAGAAGGTGGGCATCAAGGTCGATGATGCGCCGTTTGTGGCGATTGCCGTGGACGTGGAGGGCGAGGGCGAAGCTCAAGTCTTGCGCTTCACCACCAACGTCGACGAGACCACGGAAGCCGGCACTGAACACCCGATTCGCGTGGTCATCGATCCAGTCACGCAAGAGCCTGCGCCCTACGTGCATGTGCGCACCAACCTCGAAGCCCTGATCCATCGCAATGTGTTCTATCAACTGGTGGAACTGGCCGTGACCCGTGAGATCGACGGGCAACGCTGGCTTGGTGTGTGGAGCGCCCGCGAATTCTTCCCCATAGGCCTTGAACCGTAACGCGCAGTGCTCTGGAAAACGGCCCGCTATCAAGCGGGCCGTTGTCATTGGGGGTTACAAGCCTTTGCTCTTGAGCCGAGCCGCATGGTCAAGGTAGTGCTTGACCGGGTTCACATTCCAGCTGTCGATCCCTGCAATCTGATTGACTGCGTCAAAGTGGTCCATCGGGTAATCCGAGCGAATCACTTTCCCCAAGTGCGAGCTGTATTGACCGACCAGCCCGTCGTTGGCGTTTTTCTCTTTGTAAAATAACTTCGACAGCACGATACAGTTCAAGTGGGACGGATCGAGAGGTTGCAGGCTTTGGAAGTTTTGTACGATCCCGCTCCAGGAGTAGTAGTACACGCCGTTTTCAATTTCATTGCCTTCCCCACCCCATTGTTTCGGCACCCCTTGCGGGTACTTGCGATTGAAGGCGGCCAATCCCGCGCTGGTCAGGGATTCGAAAGCTGCTTGAGCGTCCTGAGGGTTTTCCGGGTGGCCGCTGATCAACGAAATGAAAGTGCCGACTGCCTTGAACAGGGCAAGTACGACCGCTTCGGGCAGCTCTCCAGGCGTCAGCGCCTTATGCAATTGGTCGGCAATCTCGGAGCCATGATTGGGGCAACTGACC
The DNA here is from genome assembly GCF_044759925.1 of Pseudomonas sp. NPDC099000. Lineage (NCBI taxonomy): Bacteria > Pseudomonadati > Pseudomonadota > Gammaproteobacteria > Pseudomonadales > Pseudomonadaceae > Pseudomonas > Pseudomonas sp. NPDC099000. The sequence goes on along the minus strand of NZ_JBIWAF010000042.1, from coordinate 22,427 downwards.
GACGTGACTGACGCGACCTTTTCCGGGTACAGCGCCGCCACGTAGCGTGCGGCCAGTGGGCCTTGGCTATGGCCGATCAGATTGACCTTGGCGGCTCCCGTTTCATGCAAAATGCGGTTGACGTGGACGAGCAGTTTTTCACCGCGCTCCTCGTTGCCGTTAACGGCTGGAATGTTAACGGCAAACACCTTCGCGCCTGCGTGTTCCAACGCTTCCTTGATCTCGAAGAAGTAGGGGTAGCCGGCGATTTTATCGAAACCGAAAAGGCCGTGGACCAAAACAATCGGGTATTGCGTAGACGCATCCATGTTCATGCTTATACCTGTCGATAGTGGATTCTAGTGGAAGAGATGCTATTGACTGCTTGATCTGTCGCGGCTAACCGTAGGTCACAAAGTGGATTCGTTCAAATCGCTCGTCAGGCACGCTTGCAAAATTCAAATTGACACCCAATCGTATGATGATTAGCGTGGACCCCCATCGCGAACGGCTTTTTGCCGTTCCTGCATCGAGGTGCCCATGTCCAGCAGTTTTCATGCGTCGACCGTCGATTGGCTGGGTTGCTGGATAGCCGCAGGCCAGGTCAAGCCTGGTGAGACCATCAAGGTTGAAGCCGACCTGGGCGAGCAGCTCGGTGTCAGTCGCACGGTCATCCGCGAAGCCATCAAGACCCTGGTCGCCAAAGGCATGCTCGAAGTCGGGCCGAAGGTCGGTACGCGGGTGTTGCCGGTGCGACGCTGGAACCTCTTCGATCCGCAAGTCGTGGGCTGGCTGTCGCGCAGCGGCTTGCCGGAAAACTTCGTCGACGACCTGCTCGACCTGCGCCGCACCATCGAACCGATGGCCGTGCGCTGGGCGTGCGAGCGCGCTACGGTCGAACAGGTGCAAGCGATTCTCCAGGCTTACAACGCGCTGGAACGGGCGGTGGACAGCGGCATCGATTACAACCGCGCCGACCAGATCTTCCACGAGTGCATTCTCGCCGCCAGTCACAACCAGTTCATCGAACAAATGGTCCCGGCCCTCGGGGCGCTGTTGGCTGTGTCGTTCGAAGTGTCTGCCGCTGATCCGGACGAACTGCGGCGCACGTTACCAATTCATAAAGACATGGCCGACGCCATCGCCGCCCGGGATGCCGCGCGGGGTGTCTGGGCGTGCATGACTCTGATAGACAATGCGGACCTGGCGATCAAACGCTTCTACCCGCAAGTCATGGCCGACAAAAAAGCCAGCTGACAATAAAGAACCCTGTGGGAGCGAGCCTGCTCGCGAAAGCGGTTTAGCATTCAGCGACTAAGTTGCCTGACACACCGCCATCGCGAGCAGGCTCACTCCCACATAAAGAAAAAAGCAGGAGGTTTCATGACGTGGAATGCGGTTACCGGACACCGTGCGCAACTCGGTGAAGGCCCGTTCTGGGATGTGCCGACCCAGGCGCTGTACTGGGTGGACATCGCCGGCAAGCAAGCCCTGCGGCTGATCGGCGCCAACGTGCAGATCTGGGAAATGCCGGAACACGTCTCCGCATTCATCCCCTGCGAAAGCGGCGATGCGCTGGTGACATTGAGCAGCGGCGTCTATCGCCTGGACCTTGAATCGCCAGGACTCGAACCACGTCTGACCTTGCTCTGCGTCGCCGATCCGCAACCCGGCAACCGCGCCAACGAAGCCCGCTGCGATGCGCAGGGCCGGCTCTGGCTCGGCACGATGCAAAACAACATCGGCGAGCAGGGCGAAGACTTGCCCATCGTGCGACGCTCCGGCGGCCTGTTTCGCATCGACCGCGATGCCCGGGTCACGCCGCTGCTTCGCGGGCTGGGCATTCCCAACACCTTGCTGTGGAGCGAGGACGAAACCACGCTGTTTTTCGCCGACAGCCTGGACAAAACCTTGTACCGCTATTTCGTCCACACCGATGGCAACCTGGACACGGCGTATGTCTGGTTCGGCCCCCACGATCGGGGTGGCCCGGATGGCTCGGCGATGGATGCCCAGGGTTTCATCTGGAACGCCCGCTGGGACGGCAGTTGCCTGATCAGGCTGACCCCGGACGGCTATGTCGACTGCGTGATCGAACTGCCGGTCAGCCGCCCCACCAGTTGCGTGTTCGGCGGCGAAGACTTGAAAACCCTGTACATCACCAGCGCCGCGAGCCCGCTCAACCATCCGCTGGACGGTGCGCTGCTGTCGATTCGCGTCGATGTACCCGGGAAGCCCTGTACACGCTTCGCTGGATGAATCCCAAAATATGGGATGTAAAATTATATATTGAGATTGTTTGGTGGTCGGGTTTATAGTCGGCCATCAGTTACACGCACTCACACTTAAAAAAACAAAACAGGTGAAGTGATGCAGCGATTTTCCAAAAAGACTTTTGACCGGACATCGACAGATGCCCGGCTTTTGTCGTGCCTGCAAAAGGGGGGCTTGATCCATGGCTGAGCCTCTTTCCTTGCCAGCCGTGCCCGAACCGCCCAAAGGTGAGCGCCTGAAAAACAAGGCCGTGCTGCCGCAAATGATCGAGCAAGGCATCATCAACATCGCCTCGACCCATTCCACCCACATCATCCCGGGCTGCTTTCCGTACCCGTTGGCCAAGCACGGCTTGCTCGGGCTGACCCGTGCGCTGGGCATTGAATATGCACCAAAGGGCGTTCGTGTGAATGCAATCGCGCCGGGCTACATCGAAACCCAATTGAACGTCGATTACTGGAACGGTTTTGCCGACCACCATGCCGAACGTCAGCGGGCCTTCGACCTGCATCCGCCGCGTCGTATCGGGCAACCGATGGAAGTGGCCATGACTGCCGTATTCCTGGCCAGCGATGAAGCGCCGTTCATCAATGCCTCGTGCATCACCATCGATGGTGGTCGCTCGGTCATGTATCACGACTGAGCAAAACGGCTTTCAGATGCGGAACTCCGTTTGAAATCCAATCATCATACGATATGACTATTTGCAGTACCGGCTTTCAAAATAACGCTCAAAAAAAATAACAAGGAGTCAGCTTATGAATCGTCGTCGTGGGATCCGTTCCCTGTGCTGTGCCGCTTTAGCGGTCACTGCGGTCAGCCTGAGCAGTACGCTGCTGGCGGCCGAGGAAGTGAAAATCGGCTTCCTGGTCAAGCAGGCGGAAGAGCCCTGGTTCCAGACCGAATGGGCATTCGCCGAGAAGGCCGGGAAAGAGAAGGGCTTCACCGTGATCAAGATCGCCGTGCCTGACGGCGAGAAAACCCTCTCGGCTATCGACAGCCTCGCCGCCAACGGCGCCAAGGGCTTCGTGATCTGTCCGCCAGACGTATCCCTCGGCCCGGCGATCATGGCCAAAGCCAAACTCAACGGTTTGAAAGTCATCGCCGTCGATGACCGTTTCGTCGATGCCAATGGCAAGTTCATGGAAGACGTTCCGTACCTCGGCATGGCGGCGTTCGAAGTCGGGCAGAAGCAGGGCGCGGCAATGGCCACCGAAGCGAAAAAACGCGGCTGGGACTGGAAAGACACCTACGCGGTGATCAACACCTTCAATGAACTCGACACCGGCAAGAAGCGCACCGACGGTTCGGTCAAAGCGCTGGAAGATGCCGGAATGCCAAAGGACCACATCCTGTTCTCGGCCCTGAAAACCCTCGACGTGCCGGGCAGCATGGACGCGACCAACTCGGCCCTGGTGAAACTGCCGGGCGCGGCGAAAAACCTGATCATCGGCGGCATGAACGACAACACCGTGCTGGGCGGCGTGCGGGCCACCGAAAGCGCCGGATTCGCTGCGGCCAACGTGATCGGCATCGGCATCAACGGCACCGACGCCATCGGCGAGCTGAAGAAAGCCAACAGCGGTTTCTTCGGTTCGATGCTGCCAAGCCCGCACATCGAGGGCTACAACACCGCCAGCATGATGTTCGAGTGGGTCACCACCGGCAAAGAGCCACCGAAATACACCGCGATGGACGACGTGACACTCATCACTCGCGAGAACTTCAAGCAGGAACTGGAAAAAATCGGCCTGTGGAACTGAGGGCTGGTTGATTTCATCGGCGGCCCTGGCGACGGGGCCGCCTGATCTGTGTGATGAGGTGGTTTTATGCACGCGCAAGTACAGACACATGAGCACAGCGTCGGCGGCAGCCTGCGCTTCAACGGGATCGGCAAGACCTTTCCCGGGGTGAAGGCGCTGGATGGCATCAGCTTCGTCGCGCGTCCCGGGCAGGTTCACGCCTTGATGGGCGAGAACGGCGCCGGCAAGTCGACCCTGCTGAAAATCCTCGGCGGTGCCTACACGCCAAGCAGCGGCGACCTGCAGATCGGCGAGCAGACGATGGTCTTCAAGTCCACCGCCGACAGCATCGCCAGCCGCGTAGCGGTGATCCACCAAGAGCTGCACCTGGTGCCGGAAATGACCGTCGCGGAGAACCTGTTCCTCGGGCATCTGCCGGCCAGTTTCGGCCTGATCAATCGTGGCGCGTTGCGTCAGCAAGCGCTGACCTGCCTCAAAGGCCTGGCCGATGAAATCGATCCGCAAGAGAAAGTAGGGCGCCTGTCCCTCGGTCAGCGACAGTTGGTGGAAATCGCCAAGGCGCTGTCCCGTGGCGCGCATGTGATTGCCTTCGACGAACCCACCAGCAGCCTGTCGGCACGGGAAATCGATCGCTTGATGGCGATCATCGGACGCCTGCGTGACGAAGGCAAAGTGGTGCTTTACGTGTCCCATCGCATGGAAGAAGTGTTCCGCATCTGCAACGCAGTGACGGTGTTCAAGGACGGCCGCTACGTGCGCACCTTCGAGGACATGAGCGAGCTGACCCACGACCAGCTGGTGACGTGCATGGTCGGTCGCGACATTCAGGACATCTACGATTACCGCAGTCGCCAGCGGGGCGCCGTCGCGCTCAAGGTTGACGGTTTGCTCGGGCCGGGGTTGCGTGAACCGGTGAGTTTCGAGGTGCACAAGGGCGAGATTCTCGGGCTGTTCGGCCTGGTGGGCGCGGGGCGTACCGAGCTGTTCCGGATGCTCAGCGGGCTGACGCGCAACACCGCCGGACGCCTGGAGCTTCGTGGTCATGAGGTGAAACTGCGCTCCCCCCGCGATGCCATCGCGGCCGGGATTCTGCTGTGTCCCGAAGACCGCAAGAAGGAGGGCATCCTGCCGCTGGCCAGTGTCGCCGAGAACATCAATATCAGCGCACGCGGTGCCCATTCCACCTTCGGCTGCCTGTTGCGCGGCCTGTGGGAAAAGGGCAACGCCGACAAGCAGATCAAGGCGCTGAAAGTGAAGACGCCCAGTGCCGAGCAGAAAATCATGTACCTGTCCGGCGGCAATCAGCAGAAGGCCATTCTCGGTCGCTGGCTGTCGATGCCGATGAAAGTCCTGCTACTGGACGAGCCCACTCGCGGCATCGACATCGGAGCCAAAGCCGAGATCTACCAGATCATCCACAACCTGGCCGCCAGCGGCATCGCGGTGATCGTGGTCTCCAGCGACCTGATGGAAGTGATGGGCATTTCCGACCGCATCCTGGTGCTCTGCGAAGGCGCCATGCGCGGCGAGTTGTCTCGCGCGCAGGCCAATGAATCCAACCTGCTGCAACTGGCTTTGCCGCGCCAACGCGCTGACGGCGTGGCGAACTGAGAGGTGACTATGACCATCCAAAACAACGCTCTGCCCACTGCGCGCAAACCTCTGGACCTGCGGCGCTTTCTCGATGACTGGGTAATGCTGATGGCGGCCGTCGGGATCTTCGTGCTGTGTACGCTGCTGATCGACAACTTCCTGTCGCCACTGAACATGCGCGGTCTGGGTCTGGCGATTTCGACGACCGGAATTGCGGCTTGCACCATGCTGTATTGCCTGGCGTCCGGGCACTTCGATTTGTCGGTGGGTTCGGTGATTGCCTGTGCCGGCGTGGTCGCGGCGGTGGTGATGCGCGACACCGACAGTGTTTTTCTCGGCGTGAGTGCGGCGCTGGTGATGGGGCTGATTGTCGGCCTGATCAACGGCATCGTGATCGCCAAGCTTCGGGTGAACGCGTTGATTACCACCCTGGCGACCATGCAGATTGTTCGTGGCCTGGCTTACATTTTCGCCAACGGCAAAGCGGTCGGCGTGTCGCAGGAGTCGTTCTTCGTCTTCGGTAACGGCCAGTTGTTTGGCGTGCCGGTGCCGATCCTGATCACCATCGTGTGCTTCCTGTTTTTTGGCTGGCTGCTGAATTACACCACCTACGGGCGCAACACGATGGCTATCGGCGGTAACCAGGAAGCGGCATTGCTGGCCGGGGTGAACGTTGACCGGACCAAGATCATCATCTTTGCCGTGCACGGTGTGATTGGCGCGTTGGCCGGAGTGATTCTGGCGTCGCGCATGACCTCCGGGCAGCCGATGATCGGCCAGGGTTTCGAGCTGACGGTGATCTCGGCGTGCGTACTGGGCGGGGTGTCGCTGAGCGGCGGGATCGGCATGATCCGGCATGTGATTGCCGGGGTGTTGATTCTGGCGATTATCGAGAATGCGATGAACCTGAAGAACATTGATACCTTCTACCAGTACGTGATTCGGGGTTCGATCCTGCTGTTGGCCGTCGTGATTGACCGCCTCAAACAACGCTGAGATTTGCGCTGTTGATCGTTCCCACGCTCTGCGTGGGAATGCCTCAATGGACGCTCCGCGTCCGCTTCGGCAGGGACGCGGAGCGTCCCGGGCTGCATTCCCACGCAGAGCGTGGGAACGATCATTGATACCCACACCTCCCGTCACCTCCCTTAAATAATCCTTGCCCGCCCCAGCCCGTTTCGGTTATCACTTTGTACATGATTAGACAGGTACGATTTGACAAGAAACAACGGGTGGTCGACGAACTCATCCGGCGCATCGAAAGTGGCCTCATGGAGGACGGCTTTCTGTTGCCGGGCGAGCATCAGTTGGCTCAAGAATTCAAAGTCAGCCGCGGCACGCTGCGCGAGGCCCTGGCCGAGTTGAAACGACGCAACTACATCGCGACCCAAAGCGGCGTGGGCTCCATCGTCACCTTCGACGGTGTGGTGCTCGATCAACGCAGTGGCTGGGCGCAAGCGCTGGCCGACAGCGGGGCGCTGATCAATACCGAAGTGCTGCGGCTGGAGGCCGTCACGCGGCCTGATCTGCTGTCACGCTTGGGCACTGACCAGTTCATCACCCTCGACCGGCGCCGCCGCTCCACCGACGGCAAGCTGGTTTCTCTCGAACGCTCATTGATGCCCGCCACCGGAGGCCTGGAAAGCCTGCCGCGTGTCGGCCTGATCGACAATTCCCTGACCATCACCCTGGCTGCCTACGGCTACATCGGCGAACGCGGCGATCAATGGATTGGCGCAGAACCCTTGAACGCCGAAGACGCCGAGTTGCTCGGTCGCCCGGTCGGCACGGTATTCCTCAAAGCCTTGCGCACCACCTACGACCGGCAAAACCGTTTCATGGAACAGGTCGAAAGCCTGCTCGACCCAGTGCACTTTCGCCTGCACCTGCAGTTTGGAGAATCCAAATGACCGCGCTCGACCGTGCGCTCGGCGCGTTCTACGGACTCGCTCTGGGCGATGCGCTGGGCATGCCGACGCAATCCTTGGGCCGTGCCGAGATCAAGGCGCGCTTCGGTGCGATCACCGATCTGCAAGACGCCGGCCCCGATCAACCGATTGCCGCCAACATGCCCAAGGGCTCGATCACCGACGACACCGAACAGGCCATTCTGGTCGGTCAATTGTTGGTGGACGGTGAGGGCTGGATCGAACCGGCTGTGCTCGCTCAACGGCTGATCGAATGGGAAGCCGGGATGCAGGCCAAGGGCTCGCAAGACTTGCTCGGGCCTTCGACCAAACGCGCAATCGAGATGATCCTCGCCGGCCACTCGCCGGAAGAGGCAGGTCGCTACGGCACCACCAATGGCGCGGCGATGCGCATCACGCCGGTGGGCATCGCCGCGGATGTCGCCCACCCTGAACGTTTTATCAGGGCCGTCGTACAAGCCTGCCAGGTCACCCACAACACCACGCTGGGGATTTCCAGTGCGGCGGCGGTGGCGGCGGTGGTTTCGGCCGGCATCAACGGCATGGATTTGGGCGAGGCCTTGAACCTCGGCCAGCAAATCGCTCAGCAAGCTGAAAGCCACGGCCACTGGGTGGCGGGCGGACGGATTGCCTCGCGCATCAGTTGGGCACGGACCATCAGCGTCGATAGTGACCAAGCGTTGCTGGCGGATCTGCTGTACGACGTGATTGGCACGTCGGTGGCTTCGCAGGAATCGGTGGTGGTCTCTTTTGCCCTGGCCCAACAAGTGGCCGTCGGTGAAATGAACGCCTTCGAAGCGCTGTGCATGGCCGCGAGCCTGGGCGGTGACACCGATACCATCGCTGCGATTCTCGGCGCGATGCTTGGGGCCTGTCTGGGTCTTGGCAGTTGGCCGGCGGCGATGATCGAGCAGGTCAAGACTGTTAATGATCTGGAGCTGGAGCCTTTGGTAAAAGGGCTTTTGGCTTTGCGTTGATCGTACTGACGCCATCGCGGGCAAGCCCGCTCCCACAGGGATAGTGCAAACCCTGCGGTACCTGTGGGAGCGAGCTTGCTCGCGATAGGCGCGCCGCCTATTTGAATTGATAACCCCGCAATGGAAAGCACGAATACGGCCAGGATCGCCGGGATGCAGTTTCGTCTTCCGTCATTGCCCACAACCACAACAAAGGCAACAGGAGCATTTTTCATGAGTTCATCGAACACCGGGCAAAGCGCCGGGCAACTGGAAACCCGAGGCATCGAACCGGTGCCGGAAGCGGAGTGCAACGGTCATCCGCTGCAACTGTTCTGGGTCTGGTTCGCGGCCAACATTTCCATCCTCGGCCTGCCGCTGGGTGCCACGCTGGTGGCGTTTCGCGGGTTGGCGATCTGGCAGGCGATCATCGTCGCGATCCTCGGCGCCGCGGGTTCTTTCGCGGTGGTCGGGATCATCTCCATCGCCGGTCGCCGTGGTCGGGCGCCGAGCCTGACACTGTCGCGCGCCATCTTCGGTGTGCGCGGCAACATCGGCCCGACCCTGGTCTCGCTGATGTCGCGGCTGGGCTGGGAAACCGTCAACACCACCACCGCCGCCTTCGTGTTGCTGTCGCTGTGCTCGATACTGTTCGGTTCGCCGGTGGAAGCCAAAAGCGCGCCGGTGTTGACCCTGATCTTCATCGCAATTTTCGTGCTGCTGACCTTATCGGTGTCTGGCCTCGGTCACGCCACGTTGCTGGTGATCCAGAAGTGGGCCACTTACGTGTTCGGTGCGCTGAACATTCTGGTCGGCGGCTTCCTTTGCGCCACCATCGACTGGAGCGCGGTGTTCAACGCCACGCCTGCGCCGCTGAGCGCGATGATCATCGGCGTCGGCACCATGGCTGCCGGCACCGGGATCGGCTGGGCCAACGCCGGCGCCGACATGTCGCGCTACCAGCACCGCAGCGTCAAAGCCGTGCGCCTGGTGGCGTCGGCGGCCTTCGGTGCGGGGATTCCGCTGGTGCTGCTGATCACCCTCGGCGGCCTGCTGTCGGTGGGCAATAATGACCTGGCCTCGGCCACTGACCCGATCATCGCGATCCGCGACATGCTGCCGACCTGGATGGCCGTGCCGTACCTGATCACCGCGTTCGGCGGCTTGCTGCTGTCGAACAACCTGTCGGTTTATTCCGCCGGTCTGACCACGCTGACCCTCGGCCTCAAGGTCAAGCGCGTGTACGCCGTGGTGGTCGACATCGTCGCGATCTTTGCCGGTTCGATCTACTTCATGCTGATCGCCGACAGTTTCTATGGCCCGTTCATTACCTTCATTTCGTTGCTGGCAGTGCCGATCACGGCGTGGGTCGGGATCTTCGTCGTTGACTTGATCCATCGTCACTACTACAGCCCCAAAGACCTGCTGGACGTCAGCCCGAGCAGCGCCTACTGGTACAACGGCGGCATCGAATGGCGCGCGTTTGGTGCGTGGGCGCTGGCGATCGTGCTGGGTTTCAGCTTCACCACCATTGGCACCACCGAACAAAACGTCTGGTTCCGCGGTTTCCTGTCCGACTCTTGGCTGGGCCATAACGGCCTCGGCTGGATCGTGACGTTCCTGGTGGCCGGCGGAATTTATTTTGTACTCGGTGGGGCCAGGGATCGTCGTGCCGCAATGACTGAGAACGCTCATGCCTAGATTGCTGCACACCGGCCAGGTCATCATCGACCTGGTCATGGCCGTGGATAAATTGCCTCAACCGGGCGGTGACGTGCTGGCGCAGTCCGCCAGTTTCGAAGCCGGCGGAGGGTTTAACGTGATGGCCGCCGCCCAGCGGAACGGTTTGCCTGTGGTCTACCTCGGTCGTCATGGCACCGGTCGTTTCGGCGACCTGGCCCGTGAGGCGATGAAGACGGAAGGCATCCGGATCGGCATCGCGCACAAGGCTGAACGGGACACGGGGCTGTGCGTTGCGGTGACCGATGCGTCGGCCGAACGCAGTTTCATTTCCTACATCGGCGCCGAGGGCGAATTGACGGCCGAGGACCTGGCGAACGTGCCGGCCGATGCGGGTGACTACGTTTACGTCAGCGGCTACAGCCTGCTGCATACCGGCAAGGCCCAGGCGCTGGTGGACTGGGTGCTGGGTTTGCCGAACGCGGTCAACGTGGTGTTCGATCCTGGCCCGTTGGTGGATTCGCCGGATGCGCCGTTGATGCAGATGTTATTGCCGCGCATTGATGTGTGGACCAGCAACAGTGTCGAAGCGCTACGGTTTACCGGGGCGTCGGACATCACCGAGGCGCTGGACAGGCTAACCGCTCATCTGCCAGCCGAGGTGTTGATGGTGGTCCGCGATGGGCCGCAAGGGTGCTGGATCAGTCAGCGCGGTGACCGTCAGCATGTGCCCGGTTTCAAGGTAGAAGCGGTGGACAGCAATGGTGCCGGCGATGCCCATGCCGGGGTGTTTCTGGCCGGATTGGCGCAAGGGTTGTCGGCGGGTGAGGCGGCGCGGCGGGCGAATGCGGCTGCGGCGTTGGCGGTCACTCGGTGGGGGCCGGCGACTTCGCCGGGTACTGCCGAAGTGGATGAGTTGATCAGGAAGACATTTAGTGTCTGAGACTGACGTCTTCGCGGGCAAGCCTCGCTCCTACAGGGGATTTGTGTTGTTCGCAAATCCCCTGTAGGAGCGAGGCTTGCCCGCGAAGGGGCCAGAAAAATCACTGGAGATTCTGAAGGGATTTCTCCTGCTGCTTGTAGAGTCGGTCAAACGGTCGCAGCCACGCACGACTGCGACCTGATTCATCTTGCTAAACGTCCAGCTTTCGCGCCGCCTCAACCCCAGCCGCGCTGAGTTTGATCGGCAGTTGCAGCGAGTGTTCGCCGGCCTCGTTGCAGGTCACATGCCCGTGCTGAATTAGCCCGCGATCCTGCAGCGTGGCGAGGGTGCTGGCCACGACTTTCTCCCCCCGGTAATTGTCCAGGACCTCCTTGCCCAAGCCACCTGGATGGGCGTGCAACAGACGGGTCAGGACTTCTTTCTCAAGGTTTTTATCGACGTTCATGGGTACCTCTTCATGGATGTGGATAGGTGCAACTCGCATGGGCGAACTATTGGCTGGCGCCGCCTTCGGAACCCGAGCCACCGGTGGTGGTTTTCGAGCCCATGCCGGCGCCGGCGTTATCCGGTGTCTGCGTGTCCGGCAGGTTCATTCCGCCTTGACGGCCCGCATCGTTGCCCTGAGTCCGTGGGTCGGTGCCCGTGGATGCAGGCACGCTGCTGTCGACGCCCGTGCCATTGGTGTTCATGCCGGGAGAGCCTTGGGTCGTCGGGTTTTTTTGACCTTCGGCCGGGTTGGTCGGGCCGGTACCGGTGGCGGTGGTCGCCGCGAAAGCGGCAGAGGACAACAGCGTGGCGAGAGCGAGGGCAGTCAAGCGGGACGTGATCATGGTGTCGTCTCCATTCTATTAGAGTCCTTACCTGATATTGGTCCGCCCCCGATTTGGATTGGTGCCTGATGAGCGACGAACGGTTCAGGCCTGCTGAAGCGATTTGGCGCTGACGACCCGGCGCCAGATCAAGCGGCCCACGGTGATCAGCCAGTTCAACAGCCCTACGGCGAGAACTGTGAGTAGAAGTGTCGTCATCCCGTGTTCGACGATGATCTTCCCGGCCAGCAACGGAAAGCCGAACACACCGATGAAGTACGACAGGCTGAACAGCAACAACGATTGCGAAGTGGTGCCGTGCGGTGCTTCGTTCGCCGCCAGACCATTGATCACCGAGTACGTCAGCCCGTAACCGACCCCGAGCATCATCGCCGCCAACACGTAGCTGAATTCGCTGTCGACCACGAAGCCGAACAGCACAATCGACCCCATCATCACGCCCGACAGCAGGCAAGACGCCCGCAACGGGTCGCGCTTGACCACGACACCGGCGATCAACATCCGGCTGCTGATCGCCGCGCCCATGAAGCCGAAAAAGAACAGCGAGTAGTCCAGCGACCGAGACGCTGCGTAACTGGTTTGAAAGCTCGACAGGCCACCGAATACGCACCCGCCGAGGCCGACCATGATGATCGGGAACACTGCCCTGGACGACAGCACCTGAGTCGTCGCACGCCAGGAAATGCGTGCGACAGCGGCGGTAGGCGAGGGCGTTTTTTTCAGCTGTGAATGCAGCCGCCAAAACAGCAACACACCCATCAGGCTGGCCAACGCGGCGAGGTAAAAGGCAGCGGTGACGGGATAACCGAGGGCACTGGCCGCGCGGCCCAACAGCGGACCGCTGCCGATCCCGGTCATCATGCTGCCCGACAGCAGGGCGAAATACTTTGCGCGTTGGGCGGGCGTGACCAGGCTCGCAACGATAATCGGCCCCAAGGTGTAAAACACGCCCCAACCCAGTCCCAGCAACAGTCCGAAAAACAGCAACAGATGGCCGAAGCCCGGTGTCAACGCGAAGCCCAGGCTGGCTGCCACCAACAACACGCCAAACAGCGCAATCGAACGCGCCGCGCCGAGCAGATCGGACAGGTGCCCGGAGACAATCACCGCCGCAAACGTGCTGAGCATCGCCGCCGAAATCACACTGCCGGCATCGTGTTCGTTGCCGCCCCGTGAGCCGATCAACAGCGACAACAAAAACGTCGAGCCGTAGGACAGCGACAGCAAGTAACTGGCGAGGCAAAACAGGCCAAACAATCTGCTTGAGACGTGGAGCGGTGCGGTAGACATAACGCGGTTCCTTGACCCGATAAAGGCGCAATCCCTCTATCTACCATGCACATCGACATTGTTAGGTCCGAGGTTATCGATGCCAGGGTTAGCGCCGGCCGGAGTAATGCGCTCAGGGGATGCCGATTTCTTCCTTGAATAGCTCCATAAAACCCTTCAAGCGCTCATGCCTGATGCGCGCGAGGCGTTGGCCGCTGATCGTCTGGAAACCGTCCGCCAGGTGCAGCAGCTTGGTCTGGAAGTGATCGAGGCAAAAGCGTTTGTCATCGTAGTCCCGCGCTTTCGCTTCCGGGTCTTGCGGGTCGTACAATGCGCTGCCCATGCGCCCGGCAATGTAAAACGTGCGCGCGACGCCGAGCATGCCGAGGGAGTCGAGACGGTCGGCGTCCTGCATGATCTTCGCTTCGAGCGAGGTTGGGGTGATGTTGGCGGAAAAACTGTGGGCTTCAATGGCGTGGGCGACCGCACTGATTCTTGTGCTTGGCCAATCCATGTTTGCCAACACGGCAGACGCCTTTTCGGCGGCCAGGCGTGAAGCCTGCGAGCGCAACGGCGAGTTCTTCTCCACCGCTACGCAATCATGCAAAAGCACCGCCGCCATCAACACTTCAAGCTCGCCACCTTCATCAGCATGAAGCGTGCGCACGTTGTGCCACACCCGTTGCAGATGGGACAAATCGTGGGCGCCGTCTTCCGAGGGTTCCAGCGCATGGGGGAGTAGCTGCGCAGCGAGGATTTGCAGCGGCGCAAAAGCATCAATGGTCATAAACATCCTGTTAAGTGAACGCGCTTATGTGGCGAGGGAGCTTTTGTGGCGAGGGGGCTTGCCCCCGTTTGGTTGCGCAGCAACCCCAGCAAGGTCATCGTAATCTTCCAGATAGTCAGCGTTGAGGATATCAGGACTGCTGCGCAGTCCAACGGGGGCAAACCCCCTCGCCACAAAAGCCACCCGCCGTAAGATTTCCCATGTGGCGAGCGCCGACTTAGTATGGCGTTTTCAACTTTCGACAAAGGCCCGTCCATGACGATCGAGATCCGCCCGGCGACCCCCAGCGATGCACTGCAAATACTCGGGTTCATCACTGAACTGGCCGACTATGAACGTGCCCGCCACGAAGTCATCGCCAGCGTCGCCGACATCGAACGCAGCCTGTTCAGCGAAGGCGCCACCGCCCACGGCCTGATCTGCCTGCGCGACGGCCTACCGATCGGCTTCGCGGTGTTCTTCTTCAGCTATTCCACCTGGCTCGGCAGCAACTGCCTGTACCTCGAAGACCTCTACATCACCCCCGACCAGCGCGGCGGCGGTGCCGGTAAAACCTTGCTGCGCCACCTGGCGAAAATCGCCTGCGCCAATGACTGCGGACGCTTCGAGTGGAGTGTGCTGGACTGGAACAAACCGGCGATCGAGTTTTATAAGTCGCTGGGTGCGCAGCCGCAGGAAGAGTGGGTGCGGTATCGGATGGATGGGGCGGTGTTGCGCGAGTTTGCCGAGGGCAACTGATCTCCAGCAAGGCCTGTTAAATATCGCAGCCATCGGCAGCGCCTGCCTCGATATGCAGACGTCATCGGAGGCTGCGATATTTTTTTTGCGTAGATCCCAATATATGGGAGTGATATTTATATATTGAGATTTCTGCGCATCCGGGTTTATAGTCCAGCTCACTCACTGCCAATAAACAAAACAGGTGAAGCGATGCTGGCGCAATTGATCGCGCTCGATTGGGGGACGACCTCATTACGTGCTTACAAACTCGCCGCGGGTGGCCAGGTGCTGGAACAGCGTTCGCTGTCGTCCGGGATCATGCAACTGCCCCGGACGCCGCGAATCATCAACGGCGAGGCATGTGCCGACGGTTTTGAACTGGCCTTCGACGAGGCGTGCGGTGACTGGCTCGACGCGCAGCCGGATTTGCCGGTGATTGCCTGCGGCATGGTCGGCAGTGCACAGGGCTGGCGCGAGGCGGCCTACTGCGACACGCCGGCGAACGTCGCCAATCTCGGAACTTCCCTACAAACCATTCGCAGTCTTCGTGGTGTCGATGTGCACATCGTGCCGGGCGTGATTCAGCGTTCGCGCTTGCCGAACGTGATGCGCGGCGAAGAAACCCAAGTACTCGGTGTCTTGCAGAATCTGCCGATCGACCAGGGCCGTGATCTGTTGATTGGCCTGCCGGGCAGCCATTCGAAATGGGTGGAAGTGGCCGGCGGTTGCATCGTGCATTTCGACACCTTCATGACCGGCGAGATCTTCGCCGTGCTCAGCGAACACAGCATTCTCGGGCGCACCCAGCAAAAGGGCGCGTCCTTCGATGGCCAGGCGTTTGATCGGGGTGTGCAAGTGGCGTTGTCGGCGGAGGGCGAGATCGGACCACTGTCGACATTGTTCAGTGCCCGCAGCCTCGGGTTGACGGGTGAACTCAGCGCGACCGCGCAACCCGATTACTTGTCCGGCCTGCTGATCGGCCATGAGCTGTCAGCGCTGGCGAACGTTCAGCGGCGCCGACGCAATAGCGTTCATCTGCCGTCGATCATCCTCATTGGTAATTCCCAACTCTGTGCCCGCTACAGCCGGGCCCTCGACGCCTGCGGTTTTGCCCGTGTGACCCTGGCCGAACAAGCCACCGAACGCGGGTTGTGGCAGTTGGCGGTCGCCGCCGGACTGATCGCCGCACACCCACCCCGTTAAACCTGACTGGAGGTCTGACATGCTTAAGCAAGCACTGGCGAAAAACGGTCTGATCGCGATCCTGCGTGGCCTGCGCCCGCAGGAAGCGGCCGCCATCGGCGAAGTCCTTTACGCCGCCGGATTTCGCGTCATCGAGGTGCCGCTCAATTCCCCCGAACCTTATGAAAGCATCCGCATCCTGCGCAGTACCTTGCCCGCCGAATGCCTGATCGGCGCCGGTACGGTGCTGACGCCGGAACAGGTCGAGCAAGTGAAAGCGGCGGGCGGTCAGGTGATCGTCATGCCGCACAGCGATCCCAAAGTGTTGCGCGCAGCGAAGGCGGCTGGGCTGTTTCTGTCGCCGGGCGTTGCCACGCCGACCGAAGCCTTCGCCGCATTGGCCGAAGGGGCGGACGTGCTGAAGATGTTCCCGGCCGAGCAGATGGGGCCGGCAGTCGTCAAAGCCTGGCTCGCGGTGCTGCCTGCGGGAACGATTCTGGCGCCGGTCGGCGGTATTACACCGGACAACATGCAGGTGTTTATCGACGCTGGCGTCAAAGGCTTCGGACTGGGTTCCGGGTTGTTCAAACCGGGCATGACGCCTGAGGAAGTGGCGGTGAACGCCAAGGCCTACGTGGCTGCCTGGAAAGCCCTTCGCTAAGACTTTTTGGCGCTGCGAGCGCTGCATCTATAAGAGAGACAAAAAGATGAAAATCACCAAACTCACCACCTTCATCGTTCCGCCACGCTGGTGCTTCCTCAAGGTCGAAACCGACGAAGGCGTGACCGGCTGGGGCGAGCCCGTGGTCGAAGGCCGCGCGCACACCGTGGCGGCTGCCGTTGAAGAATTGTCCGACTACCTGATCGGCAAAGACCCACGCAACATCGAAGACATCTGGACCGTGCTGTACCGCGGCGGCTTCTACCGGGGCGGCGCGATCCACATGAGCGCGCTGGCCGGTATCGATCAGGCGTTGTGGGACATCAAGGGCAAGGCCTTGGGTGTGTCAGTCAGCGACCTGCTCGGTGGCCAAGTGCGCGACAAGATTCGCGTGTATTCGTGGATTGGCGGCGACCGCCCGGCGGACACCGCTCGTGCGGCGAAAGAAGCGGTCGAGCGTGGTTTCACTGCGGTGAAAATGAACGGCACCGAAGAGTTGCAATTCCTCGATTCCTTCGAGAAAGTCGACCTGGCCCTGGCCAACGTTGCCGCTGTGCGTGATGCGGTGGGCCCGAACGTCGGCATCGGTGTGGACTTCCATGGCCGGGTGCACAAACCCATGGCCAAGGTGCTGATGAAGGAACTCGACCCGTACAAACTGATGTTCATCGAAGAACCGGTGCTCAGCGAAAACTACGAAGCGCTGAAGGAACTGGCGCCGCTGACCAGCACCCCGATTGCCCTTGGCGAGCGTTTGTTTTCGCGCTGGGATTTCAAGCGCGTGCTGAGCGAAGGTTACGTCGACATCATCCAGCCGGACGCGTCCCACGCCGGCGGCATCACCGAAACCCGCAAGATCGCCAACATGGCCGAAGCCTATGACGTGGCGCTGGCGCTGCATTGCCCGTTGGGCCCGATTGCCCTGGCGGCGTGCCTGCAACTGGACGCGGTTTGCTACAACGCGTTCATCCAGGAGCAGAGCCTGGGCATCCATTACAACGAGAGCAACGACCTGCTCGATTACGTGAAAGATCCGCGAGTGTTCGACTACGACAAAGGCTTCGTGAAGATCCCGAACGGCCCGGGCTTGGGCATCGAGATCAACGAGGAATACGTGATCGAACGCGCGGCTGTCGGCCACCGCTGGCGCAACCCGATCTGGCGCCATGCCGATGGCAGTTTTGCTGAGTGGTGATCGACCTCTGACTCACTACAAGTCCCTGTGGGAGCGGGCTTGCCCGCGATAGCGTCCTGTCAGTAACGTCAATGCCGAATGTGCTGCCGCCATCGCGGGCAAGCCCGCTCCCACAGGGTTCTGCGCAAGTTTTCACGACCTCAATAAACATAAGAAGAGGCATTCCCCATGCAACCGCAAACCCTTACCGGGCAGGCGTCGTTGGTGGCACCCAGCCGCAAGCGTTTTTTCATCATGGTGTTGCTGTTCATCACCGTGGTGATCAACTACCTGGACCGCAGCAACCTGTCTATCGCCGCCCCGGCGCTGACCAGCGAACTGGGCATCGACCCGATCCACGTCGGGCTGATTTTCTCGGCATTCGGCTGGACCTACGCCGCCATGCAAATCCCCGGTGGCTGGCTGGTGGATCGGGTTCCTCCGCGCATTCTCTACAGCGTCGCGCTGCTGCTATGGTCGATCGCCACCGTCATGCTCGGCTTCGCTGCCAGCTTCATCGCACTGTTCGTATTGCGCATGGCAGTCGGTGCACTGGAAGCGCCGGCGTATCCGATCAACAGCCGGGTGGTCACCACCTGGTTCCCCGAGCGCGAACGCGCCACGGCCATCGGTTTCTATACCTCCGGGCAGTTCGTCGGTCTGGCGTTCCTGACGCCGGTGTTGGCCTGGCTGCAGCATCAATATGGCTGGCACATGGTGTTTGTCAGTACCGGTGCGGTGGGCATTCTCTGGGCGGTCATCTGGTACGCGGTGTATCGCGAGCCACGGGATTTCAAAGGCGCCAATGACGCCGAAATCGAGCTGATTCGCGAAGGTGGCGGGCTGGTGGATATCCAGGCTGAACAAGCCAAGGTCAAAGCCAAATTCAGCTGGATCGACCTCGGCATCGTGCTGACCAAGCGCAAGTTGTGGGGCATCTACCTCGGTCAGTTCTGCCTCAACTCGACGTTGTGGTTTTTCCTGACGTGGTTCCCGACCTACCTGGTGAAGTACCGTGGCATGGACTTCATCAAGTCCGGCCTGTTGGCGTCGCTGCCGTTTCTCGCCGCTTTCATCGGCGTGCTGTGTTCCGGGTTCTTCTCCGATTTCCTGATCCGCCGCGGCTACACCGTGGGTTTCGCCCGCAAGTTGCCGATCATTGGCGGCCTGCTGATTTCCACCTCGATCATCGGCGCCAACTTCGTCGAGTCGACACCGCTGGTCATTGCCTTTCTCGCGTTGGCGTTCTTCGGTAACGGGCTGGCTTCGATCACCTGGTCGCTGGTGTCAACGCTCGCTCCGGCGCGGTTGCTCGGATTGACCGGTGGGGTGTTCAACTTCATTGGCAACCTGTCGGCGATTACCACGCCGATCGTCATCGGTTTCCTCGCCACCGGTGATTCGTTTGCCCCGGCGATCACCTATATCTCGGTTCTGGCGTTGATCGGCGCGCTTTCCTACATCTTGCTGGTCGGCAAAGTCGAGCGTATCAAGTTGTAGTTGCGGCATGCGGGCGACCATAATGCCACCCGTTCACTCGCTCAACGGTAAAGGCTGGATATGCAGGAAGACGCCCCAAAAATCGCCAAGGACGCCGCACCGACCGGCACCCAGACACTGCTTCGTGGTCTGGGTGTGGTTCAGGCCGTGGCCAGTGGCGCCCGCGATCTCAAGGAAATCGCCCGGCTGATCGGCACCACGCGCAGCACCACTCATCGTCTGGCCAGTTGCCTGGTGGACGAGCGTTATCTGCGTGTGGTGCCGCAAGTCGGTTATCTGTTGGGGCCGAAGCTGATCGAACTGGGTTTCCAGGCGCGTGAAGAGTTGCCCCTGGTGACCCTGGCCGGGCCGTATCTGGATGAGTTGTCGGCGTTGACCGGCGACACCATTCACCTGGCGATTCGTGAAGGCGACGAGGTGTTGTACCTGCACAAGAATCCGGGGCGCAATGGCCCGGAAATGCGTTCGCGGGTCGGCCATCGCATGCCGTTGGCGCGCACCGGGATCGGTAAGGCGTTGATGCTGGATGACTCGCAGAAAGAATGGCAACGGCTGTACGAAGTCAGCCTGCCAGCAGGTGGGAAAAATCAGTTTTGGCCGCTGCACCCGGAGCAGTCCTGGGAGCAGTTTCAGCAGCGCATGATCGAGTACGTGGCCGGCGGTTACGCCTTCGACCTGGAAGACAACGAGCCGTCGATCCGCTGTGTGGCAGCACCGATCCGCGATGCCAGCAAGCGCATCGTCGCCGGCATCAGCATCGCCAGCACCGTGCCGTACATGCCGCTGGAAAAAATGGCCGAGCTGATTCCCCTGATCAAAGGGGTCACAGCCCGGCTGTCGGCGGAGCTTGGCGCGAAGGTTTGATTAGACTTTCAGCGTCGCCATGTCGATGACGAAGCGATACTTCACATCACCGGCGATCATGCGGGCGTAAGCCTCGTTGATCTGGCGGATGTCGAGCATTTCGATGTCGCAAGTGATGTTGTGCTCGGCGCAGAAATCCAGCACTTCCTGGGTTTCGGCAATGCCGCCGATCAGCGAGCCGGCCAACACGCGACGGCTCATCACCAGTTTGCCGGCGTGGACTGGTGGATCGACCGGTTCGATCAGCCCGACCAGAATGTGCACGCCATCGAAACGCAGGGTGTCGAGGTAGGGATTGAGGTCGTGCTGCACTGGAATGGTGTCCAGCAGGAAGTCGAAATGGCCCGCTGCAGCCTTCATCTGTTCGGCATCCGTGGAGACGATCACGTGGTCCGCACCCTGGCGACGACCTTCTTCAGCCTTGCTCGCCGAGCGGGTGAACAGCGTGACTTCGGCGCCCATCGCCTTGGCGAACTTGATGCCCATGTGGCCGAGGCCGCCCATGCCGAGAATCCCGACCTTGTCGCCGGCCTTCACGCCGTAGTGCTTGAGCGGCGAGTAGGTGGTGATGCCAGCACACAGGATCGGCGCAGCGCTGGCCAGGTCGAGTTTCTCGGGAATGTGCACCACGAAATGTTCGCTGACCACGATGCTGTCGGAATAGCCGCCCATGGTGTTGCTGCCATCGACGCGGTCCGGGGTGGCGTAGGTCATGGTCGGACCTTCGAGGCAGTACTGCTCGAGGTTCGACTGGCAAGCTTCGCAGCTGCGGCAGGAATCAACCATGCAGCCAACGCCGACCAGATCGCCGACTTTGTGCTGGGTGACATTCGCACCGATGGCGGTAACTTTGCCTACGATCTCGTGGCCGGGCATCAGTGGGTAAACGGCAATGCCCCACTCGTTGCGTGCCTGATGGATGTCGGAATGGCAGACGCCGCAGTAAAGAATATCGATTGCCACGTCGTCGGCCCGAGGGCTGCGACGTTCGAATTTCACGGGGGCGAGGGGAGTGGTGGCCGACTGGGCGGCGTATCCGATGGCGGTGTACATGATGAACCTCGCAAAAACAGTGACAGGTGAGGTGGGGCATTCTGGGCGCCGTATCTGTCACCGGCCATGGCGATTCCTCCGGGTGTCATGCCTAATCCTCCGGCATCAGCCTTCAATAGGTCGCATTGGCCATCAGACCTGCGATGATGCTTTCATCCCTTTTTCCACGACTTTTTCTGTGAAGAACTCCCCATGTTGTTGACCCGTCATCTCGATGCCAATGCCACGCTGGTTTCGCTGATTGAGCCCCTGACCACTCGCGATGGTTTCGCCGCTACGGCGTTGCCGGGTGTGCAGGTTTTGCGGGCCAGTTGCGATGTGGCACGTGGTCCGCAGATTTATGAGCCGAGCCTGGTGATCATCGCCCAAGGCAGCAAACTGGCGTATCTGGGGCCGCGTACGCTTGAGTACGGCGCCGGGCATTATCTGATCCAGGCATTGCCGGTGCCGTTTGAGTGCGAGACGTTTTCAGCGCCGGACGGGCCGATGCTCGGAGTTTCCATTGCCATTGATCGGGTGCTGCTCGGCGAGTTGGTGTTGGCCATGGGGTTGGTGCCGGGGCGCACGGTTCCTGCGCAAACACTCGAATCCATGACGTCGGCGGTGCTCGACGATGCGATGCGCGGTTGCGTGGAGCGGCTGTTGCGTTGCCTGCACGATCCGCTGGAATGCCAGATCATGGGGCAGGCGCGTTTGCGTGAGTTGTTGTTCGTCGCGTTGCGCGGTCCGCAAGCCGATGTGTTGCGCGCACTGGTGGAACAGCAGGGGCAATTCGCGCGGATTGCAGCTTCGCTCAACCATCTGCACGGGCATTTCACCGAGCCGTTGAATGTGGAAACCCTGGCCAGTTGCGCGAACATGAGTGCGTCGACGTTTCATGAGCATTTCAAGCGCAGCACCTTGTTGTCGCCGGTGCAGTATTTGAAGCGTCTTCGATTGCTCAAGGCGCAGCAGTTGTTGCTCGCCGAGGGCTTGGGCGTGGCGCAGGTGGCGCATCGGGTGGGGTATCAGAGCACGTCGCAGTTCAGCCGTGAGTACAAGCGTTACTTCGAGCGCAATCCCGGAGACGAGCGCGCGGCCTGAGTGGGTAATGGTTCCCCCTGTAGGAGTGAGCCTGCTCGCGATTGCGGTGTGTCATTCGACATCTATTCTGGATGACCCACCGCAATCGCGAGCAGCCTGATCTGGCCTAATGAATTTGGACACATCAATAGGGCGCTATGATGGCGCCCAAATCTGAGGTGTGCATGATGATGCGAAAATCCTATTCC